>DAMDJY010000024.1:0-26763 GCA_032100225.1 Mobilicoccus sp. | reverse complement strand
AGGCCGCCGAACAGCTCGACTTCTTCGGGTTCTGGAGCGCCTACGAGGACATCGTCCGCCGTGCCCGCGACAACAAGCTCACCGTCGAGGACTTCGCCGGCACCACGATCTCGCTGACCAACCCCGGCGGCATCGGCACGACCCAGTCGGTCCCCCGCCTCATGAAGGGGCAGGGCACGATCGTCGGCGTCGGCGCCATGGAGTACCCGGCCGAGTGGCAGGGCGCGAGCACCGAGACGCTCAACCGTCAGGCCATCAGCAAGATCATGACCCTGACCAGCACGTACGACCACCGGATCATCCAGGGCGCCGCCTCGGGCGACTTCCTGCGCATCATCCACCAGCTCCTGCTGGGCGAGAACGGCTTCTACGACGACATCTACGCCTCGCTCCGGGTGCCGTACGAGCCCATCCGGTGGAGCCAGGACGTCTCCACGAGCCACGACGACGACCTGAGCAAGTCGGTCCGGGTTCAGCAGCTCATCCACTCCTACCGCGTGCGCGGCCACCTCCTGGCCGACACCGACCCACTGGAGTACCGCCAGCGTCGCCACCCCGACCTGCAGCTCTCCACCCACGGTCTGTCGATCTGGGACCTCGACCGCGAGTTCCCCACCGGCGGGTTCGGTGGCAAGCCCATGGCCACGCTGCGCGAGATCATCGGCGTCCTGCAGGACTCCTACTGCCGCACCGTCGGCCTGGAGTACATGCACATCCAGGACCCGGAGGAGCGCCACTGGCTGCAGGACAAGGTCGAGGTTCCGGCCGAGCGCGTGAGCCGTGACGAGCAGATGCGCATCCTGCGGCGTCTCAACGCGGCCGAGGCCTTCGAGACGTTCCTGCAGACCAAGTTCGTCGGCCAGAAGCGGTTCAGCCTCGAGGGTGGCGAGTCCACGATCGCGGCGCTGGACGAGGTGCTCGTCGCCTCCGCCGAGGCCGACCTCGACGAGGTCTGCATCGGCATGCCGCACCGTGGCCGCCTCAACGTGCTCGCCAACATCGCGGGCAAGAGCTACGGCCAGATCTTCCGTGAGTTCGAGGGCAAGCAGGACCCGCGCAGCGTGCAGGGCTCCGGCGACGTCAAGTACCACCTCGGCACCGAGGGTGAGTTCGTCAGCGAGGACGGCAAACGCACCAAGGTCTACCTCGCGGCCAACCCGAGCCACCTCGAGGCCGTCAACCCGGTTCTCGAAGGCATCGTGCGGGCCAAGCAGGACCGCCTCGACCTGCACGGCGAAGCGTTCAGCGTCCTGCCCGTGCTCATGCACGGTGACGCGGCGTTCGCCGGTCAGGGCGTCGTGCTCGAGACCCTGCAGCTCTCCCAGCTGCGCGGATACCGCACCGGCGGCACGATCCACCTGATCGTCAACAACCAGGTCGGCTTCACCACCGCCCCGGCCTCCTCGCGTAGCTCGGTGTACTCCTCCGACCTCGCCCGCACCATCCAGGCCCCGATCTTCCACGTCAACGGGGACGACCCCGAGGCCGTGGTGCGCGTGGCCCGCCTGGCGTTCGAGTTCCGGCAGAAGTTCGCCAAGGACGTCGTCATCGACCTCGTCTGCTACCGCCGCCGCGGACACAACGAGGGCGACGACCCCTCGATGACGCAGCCGCTCATGTACCACCTGATCGAGGCCAAGCGATCGGTGCGAAAGCTGTACACCGAGGCCCTCATCGGTCGTGGCGACATCACGCCCGACGACGCCGCCGACGCGATGCGCGACTACCAGAGCCGCCTCGAGCAGGTGTTCATCGAGACCCGTGAGGCCACCAAGCAGCAGTCCGCGGGTGGCCAGGCCGCGGGCTTGGAGCGGCCGGAGGCGCAGGAGAAGGACGATCGCGCTCCCTCGCGTCGGGTGTCGACGGCGATCAGCACCGAACTCCTGCACCGTCTCGGCGACGCGTGGACCAACTACCCCGACGGGTTCAACGTCCACAAGAAGCTCGCCAAGATGCTCGAGAAGCGCACCGAGATGACGCGCTCCGGCGGCATCGACTGGGCGATGGGCGAGCTGCTCGCGTTCGGGGCGCTGCTCACCGAGCAGACCCCGGTGCGTCTCGCCGGTCAGGACTCCCGCCGTGGCACGTTCACCCAGCGCCACGCGGTGCTGGTCGACCGGGAGACCGCCGAGGAATGGACCCCGCTGCTGTACCTGGGCAACCAGGCGCGGTTTTGGGTCTACGACTCGCTGCTCAGCGAGTTCGCGGCCATGGGCTTCGAATACGGCTACTCCGTGGAGCGGCCTGACGCGCTGGTCTGCTGGGAGGCCCAGTTCGGCGACTTCGCCAACGGCGCCCAGTCGATCATCGACGAGTTCATCAGCAGCTCCGAGCAGAAGTGGAACCAGCGCAGCTCGGTCGTGCTGCTCCTGCCCCACGGTTACGAGGGCCAGGGCCCCGACCACAGTTCCGCCCGCATCGAGCGCTACCTGCAGCTGTGCGCGCAGAACAACATGACGGTCGCGCAGCCCTCGACGCCGGCGAGCCACTTCCACCTGCTGCGCCGCCAGGCCTACGCCCGGCCGCGCACGCCGCTGATCGTGTTCACGCCCAAGCAGTTGCTGCGCCTCAAGGCTGCGACGAGCGACGTCGAGGACTTCACCACCGGCACGTTCCAGCCGGTCCTCGCCGACAAGGCTGCTCCCCCGGCCGAGAAGGTCACCCGGGTGCTGCTCGCCTCCGGCCGCGTGGTCTACGACCTCGAGGCCTCCCGCAAGGAGCGCGGTGACGAGTCCACGGCCATCGTGCGTGTCGAGCAGTTCTACCCGCTGCCCGCCGACGAGATCGCCGAGGCCGTCAAGCAGTACCCGAACGCCGACCTCGTCTGGGTGCAGGACGAGCCCCGCAACCAGGGTGGATGGCCGTTCATGGCCCTCAACCTGCCGGCCGCTCTGGCCGAGCGCGGCGAGACCCGCCCGCTGAGCGTGGCCTCGCGTCCCGAGTCCGCAGCGCCGTCGACCGGATCGTCCAAGGTCCACGCGGTCGAGCAGGAACAGCTCATGAACGAGGCGTTCACCCGCTGATCGTCCCGCCTGTCCGTCGGCCCCATCACGCCTGCGTGGTGGGGCCGACGCATGCCCGCTCGTCGATCTGAGGAGCCCTGCGGCGCGATCCGGCGCCCCGGCCACGGCCCGGGTGCAGGATCGACGAGCGGACATGAGGCAGAATGGGATCGTGTATTTCACCGACCGTGGCATCGAGGAGCTCGCGAGCCGCCGTGGGGACGACGAGGTCACGATCGACTGGCTCGCCGAACAGCTTCGAACGTTCGTCGACCTCAATCCGGAGTTCGAGATTCCGGTCGAACGCCTCGCCACCTGGTTGGCCCGACTCGACGACGACGAGGACTGAACACCCGTGAGCAACGACGACAGCACCGGCGCATACGACTTCAGCGGTTCCCTGGAGGACTCCATGCATGAAGGCATGGACGACGGCATCCCCACGACGTTCACGCCGAGCGCCGATTCCTTCGCCCACGATGGTCCCCGCGACGTCGGCATCGTCTTCATCGGCGACGGATTCGTCTCGGGATACGGCGACTCCAAGGGCCTCGGCTGGGTTTCGCGCGTGCTGGGCCGCACCTCCCACCCCGACCTCGACGTGTCTGCGTACAACCTCGGCGTGCGGGGCGAGTCCTCCGCGGACGTGCTCGAGCGCTGGAAGGGCGAAGGTCTGCTGCGCTGGCAGGACCGCCGCGAGCGCCGCCTCGTCATCGGCATCGGCCAGAACGACGTGTTCACCAGCCTCTCGACGGCTCGCTCGCGTCTCAACCTCGCGAACATCCTCGACGACGCCACGGCCCGCGGTATCGCGCCGTTCGTCGTCGGTCCCCCGCCCACGCTGGACCCGTCGCTCAACGAGCGCCTCGAGGTCGTCGTCGAGGCCCAGGCCGATGTGTGTGCGCGCCGCTCGGTCACCTTCGTCGACTGCTTCTACCCCCTCGTCGAGCACGACCAGTGGCTGAGCGACCTCGGCGCCTCCCGCGATCAGCGCCACCCCGGCCAGGCCGGCTACGGCCTTCTCGCCTGGCTCGTGCTGCACGGCGGCTGGGAGAGCTGGCTGCACATCGGCTGACCCGCCTGATGTCTCTGATCTGCCTCGTCGCCCGGCCGGACTCGTTCCTGCCGGGCTTCGTTGCGTCTCAGGGAGATCGACGGGTTGCGGCGGTGCCCGCAGCGTCGGGAGTCCGGAATCACGCCTCAGGGATGCATCGGTGGCTCGGGCGGGGTCGGTTCAGGGGGAACACCCATGGCCGAGGGCCAGAACGCGATATATCGTGAGATGACACGTCAACGCGATATATCGCGAAGGAGCGAGAATGACCGCGAACAAGCCGGCCGACCAGATCACCTCCCCCACGACCCGTGACCTCGGGACGCCCAAGAGTGTGACGCTCACGATCATCAGCGGAGGCATCGACGTCGTCGCTGCGCCGCACACCCGCACGGCCACCCTCGAGGTGCGTGAGGTACAGGGCCCGCCCCTCACGGTGACGACGACCTCCTCCGGGGTGCGCATCGAGCAGGTCAAGAACGGCGACGGGCAGATCTGGGGGACGATCTCGTCGTTCCTCGGCGGCGGCGGTGAGCGCCCCAAGGCGCGGCTCCTGCTCACTGTTCCGGATGAGACCTCCGTCTCGGTCCGCACGGCGAGTGCCGACGTGCTCGCCGGCGGCATCCACGGCTCTCTGACCGTCTACACCGTCTCCGGAAGCGTCACCCTCGACCGGTCCACGGGACCCGTCGACGTGACGACGGTCAGCGGCAGCATCAACTCCGCCTCCCCCTCGGGTGAGCTGAAGGCCAAGACCGTCTCGGGCGACATGACGGTCCAGGACGCGGTGCTGCGCTCGGCCCGCCTCAACACGGTCTCGGGCCGGTGCATCCTCGACCTGCGTCATGGGCCCTCCCTCGTCACGGCGAACTCGGTGTCGGGCGCAGTCTCCGTGCGTCTTCCGGCCGACTGCGGCTACGACGCCACTCTGGCGTCGACCTCCGGCAACGTCGTCGTCGACGGCGAGACGCTGGTCAGCGAGGGCAAGCGCGGCGGCCACCGGTACACGGGCGACCGCAGCGTCGCCATCAAGGCCCGCGCGGTCGGCGGTGACCTCGCGGTGTTGCGCCGCGCGGCCGCTGGTGGCACCACGCCCCCGGGACCAGTCATCGGCGATGCGTTCGGTGGCGATATCCAGGATGAGATCCGCCGGCCGGAGGAGAACCGATGAGCGTCTTCGGCCACGGCCAGCTCCGCCTGTACCTGCTCGGGCTCCTCACCGAGGGACCCCGCCACGGCTACGACATCATGCGGGATCTCGAGCAGCGCTTCTCGGGGATGTACTCCCCCAGCGCCGGCACCGTCTACCCGCGCCTCGCCAAACTCGAGGAGGAGGGACTGGTGGAACGCACCGACGAGGGCCGCAAGGCCTCCTACCGGCTCACCGACGCCGGCCGTGAAGAGGCCCGTCTGCGCGCCTCCGAGATCGCCGATCTGGAGACCTCCCTCGACGACTCCGCCGCACGCATGGCCGAGGAGATGCGCACCCGCGTCCTCGCCGGGGCCGCCGACCTTCGCAACGAGATCGACGCCCAGGCCGCTGCACAACCCGACAAGGAGCCTTTCTCCCCGCCGCCGTTCGACCTCGACGCCCTGATGGGTGCTCTCGGACGTGGTTCTTTTCCCGACGGAGACGCCATCGCCGCTGCTGCCCGCCGTTGGGGCTTCACCGGGGTGCGACCCGAGAGTGCCCCGACGCCCGGCTCACCGACAGGATCGCCGAACGCCTCGGCGACCGAGTCACCGAAGCAGACCGACCCGGCCGACGTCGTCGATGTCGATGTCGATGTCGAACCCGTCGAGGACGTCGTCGTCGAAGATGCTGTCGTCGCTGATGCTGTCGTCGAGGACGTCGTCACTGAGGACGACGTGCTCACCGCCGAGGTGATCGACGAGCCGGAGTCCACCGCGGGCCACTCGACTCAGGAGCCGCCGCTCGGCGCCATGCCCAACGCGGAGCAGATGCGTGAGGTGATCGGCATCCTCCAGGACGCCGGTTCGCGCATCCAGGACGTCCTGCGCCGCCAGCACTGACCTGACGACGAGGCCGTTGCCCGGACGACGAAGACAGCTCGGGGCGCACCCGGCATGGGTGCGCCCCGAGCTGTGTCGTGACCGGTGTGCCGTCGCTCAGACGGTGAAGACGATCTTGCCGAAGAGGTCGCCGGAGGCGAGGCGTTCGAAGCCGGTGCGTGCCTCCGAGAGCGGAACCTCGAGGTCGATGACGGGGTCGAGGTGGTGGCGCTGCACGAACTGGGAGAGCAACGCCAGCTCGGCGGAGGTGCCCATCGTCGAGCCGACGACGCGGAGCTGCCGGAAGAAGATCTTGGTCAGTTCGGCCTTCTCGGGGGCGTCGCCGCTGGTGGCGCCGCTGATGACGAGGGTGGCGCCGGGGCGCATGACGTTGATCGAGTGCGACCACGTGGCGGCGCCGACGGTCTCCATGACGGCATCGACCTTTTCGGGCAGGCGGGATCCGGACTCGAAGACCGCCTCCGCGCCGAGTTCCAGTGCGCGCTTGCGCTTGGCCTCGTCGCGACCCGTGACCCACATGCGCAGTCCCGCGGCCGCGCCGAGCTGGATGAGCGCCGTCGCGACGCCACCACCGGCGCCCTGCACGAGGACGAGGGATCCGGGCGAGACGTTGGCGTTGGTGAAGAGCATGCGGTAGGCCGTCAACCAGGCCGTCGGGAGCGCCGCGGCTGTGGCCCAGCTCATGTCGGCGGGCTTGGGCACGAGGTTGCGGGTGGGCACGAGCACCTTCTCGCTGAACGTGCCCTGATGCACCTCCGAGAACAGCGACCGACGCGGGTCGAGCGTCTCGTCACCCGACCAGCCGGGCGAGGAGATGACGCTGTGGAGGATGACCTCGTTGCCGTCCTCATCCAGGCCCGCACCGTCGCAACCGAGGATCATCGGCAGCCGATCGGCAGGCAGCCCCACCCCCTTCAACGACCACAGGTCGTGGTGGTTCAACGTCGCCGCCTTGAGCGTGACGATCGACCACCCCTCCCGCGGCTCGGGATCCGGACGCTCACCGACGACAAGTCCGGAGAGCGGGTCCGTCGTGGACTGAGATTCGCAATAGGCAGCCAGCATGAGGCCACGGTAGTCACCGCCCCGCCGATCATGTCGGCAGCGAGCTCGACACATGTACCGGGATACACTCAGCCCTGCGAGTTCTGGCGCAACAGCGGGCGATTCGGTGACGGGCGGGGGGAACGCCCGCCGAGAGCTGTGATCCGCGACGCGGACTGTGCTTGACGACGCCCGCGAACAATCTGCTCGCGACACGACCGGGAGGACCACGTGCTGGATGTAACCGCGGCGCGGCGGCAGCGGGCCGTCCGCGCCGGCTGGGCACTGGTCGATTCGGGTTGTTGGGTCGCTGCGATGCTGTTCACGACGTGGCTGCGCTACGACTTCGACTTTCCTGCGCAGGCGTGGCCGCTGACGGTCATCGCCGGCCTCCTGGGGGCCGCGGTGCAGATGGCGATCGGGAGTGCCATCGGGCCATATCGCACGGGACACGATCGGGGTTCGTACGAGGAGACCTCCGATCTGGCGCGCGCAACGCTGCTCGCGACGGTCGTGACCTTCGTCGTCGTGACCGTGTGGCATCCGGACACGCTCCCCCGATCGGCACCCGTGACAGGTGGAGCGCTCGCGCTCCTGGCGATGCTGGCTACTCGCCTGATGGTCCGGTCCACGAGCACTCGCGCGGCCCGAGGCCGACAGGGCCCGGAGCGTGCGGTCGTCTTCGGCGCAGGGCACGGCGGGCGTCGCCTGGTCAGGTCCGCGCTGCGGGAAGACGACAGTCCCGTGCTGCCGGTTGCCCTGCTCGACGACGACCCGGCCAAGGCACGTCTCCGGATCGAAGGCGTGCCCGTGCGTGGCGGTCGACACGATCTCGCTCTAGTCGCCGCGCAGACCGGCGCCGATGTCCTCGTGTTGGCCGCGCCCACCCTCGATGCGGGGGTGGCGCGGGAGCTGACGGCGGCTGCCGCCGAGGCGGGCATGAGCGTCAAAGTGTTGCCGTCGATGGCCGACCTCATGGACGACGCAGCCAATCCCACCGATGCACTGCGCGATCTCGACCTGGCCGATCTCCTCGGGCGACACCCGGTCGATCTGGACACAGCGGCGATTTCCTCCAGTCTCGCCGGCAAGAGAGTGCTGGTGACGGGCGCGGGCGGCTCCATCGGTAGTGAGTTGTGCCGCCAGATCGCACGATTCGACCCGGCCGTCCTGTCGCTGCTGGACCGGGACGAGTCGGCGCTCCACGCCACGCAGCTTTCACTCGACGGCGATGGGCTCCTCGAGCAGGAATCCGTGTTGCTGGCAGATATCCGGGATCCTCAGGCCTTGACCGCCGTGATGCGTCTGGCCCGGCCCGACGTCGTGTTCCACGCTGCGGCGTTGAAGCACCTCCCACTGCTGGAACGATTTCCCGACGAGGCCTGGAAGACCAACGTCGTGGGCACCCTCAACGTGTTGGAAGCCGCAGCGGCGGTAGGAGTCGACACCTTTGTCAATGTGTCCACCGACAAGGCCGCAGATCCCACCTCGGTCCTCGGCTACAGCAAGCGTCTGACGGAGCGGCTGACGGCCGAACTCGCCCGGACCCACCCCGGCAGCTTCGTCAGTGTCCGGTTCGGCAACGTGCTCGGCTCGCGCGGCAGCGTGGTTCCCGCCTTCACGGCGCAGATCGAACGTGGGGGTCCGGTGACCGTGACCCACCCCGATGTCGAGCGCTATTTCATGTTGATTCCCGAGGCGTGCCAGCTCGTGCTGCAGGCGGCGGCCATCGGGTCCGACGGTGATGTTCTCGTCCTCGACATGGGCGAGCCGGTGCGCATTGCCGACGTGGCACGCACGCTGATCCAACTGTCGGGGCGCCGGGACATCGAGATCACCTACACGGGCCTGCGTCCGGGCGAGAAGTTGGGCGAGGACCTGTTCGCCGGCAGTGAGGACCGCCGGCCGACGACGCACCCGTCGGTGCAGCGGGTGACCGTGCCCGCACTGGACGTGAGCGAGGTAGCACCCCGCCTGTTCCACAGCCCTGAAGAGGCACGAGACTGGATGCGAGACAACGCTGCTGCGGCGGCTCCGCCCTTCGATGAGGAGACGTCGTGAGCGATCGGGTTCTGTTGTCCCAGGCGCACATCACCGACGTCGAGGAGGAGTACGTCCTTCGGGCTCTGCGCTCCGGGTGGGTGGCTCCACTCGGCCCGGAGGTCGACGCGTTCGAGCACGAGGTGGCCGCGCGGATCGGTGGGGATGTGCAGGCTCTGGCCCTGTCCTCGGGGACCGCGGCACTGCACCTGGCCCTGGAGGGACTCGGCGCCGGACCCGACACGTACGTGGTGCTGCCGAGCATGACCTTTGCCGCATCGGCGAACGCGGTGGTCTATACGGGGGCACGGCCCGTGTTCGTGGACTCGGGTGACGATGCGAACGTGTCGGTCGAGTTGCTGCTCGACGCGGTGGACGATCTCACCCGGCGTGGGCTGACGGTGGCGGCCGTGATGACCGTCGACCTCTTCGGCCGCGCGTGTGACTACGCACGCCTCGTGCCGGAGCTGGCCGCCCGAGGAGTGGCGCTGCTCGAAGACGCAGCGGAGGCCCTGGGCGCCTCGGCGTCCGACGGGAACGCCGGGTCGTTCGGCCGGGCGGCGGCGCTGTCGTTCAACGGCAACAAGGTGATGACCACCTCCGGCGGCGGCATGTTGCTCAGCAACGATCCCGACCTTCTCGGGCGCGCCCGCTACCTGTCGACGCAGGCACGCCAGCCGGTGCCGTGGTACGAGCACACCGAGATCGGCTACAACTACCGGCTCTCCAACATCCTCGCGGCCCTGGGCCGGGCCCAGTTCGCACGCCTGGACGAGATGATCGCCCGGCGCCGCAGCATTCGCGAGCACTATGCCGCCATCGTCGCGGAGCACGACGACGTCTGGATCCTCGGCCGGGGCGCCGACGGTTCGGGCGACGACAGTGCTGACAACTGCTGGCTCACGTGTCTCGTGGTGGGCGGATCCGACAGCCAGGGCGCGGGGCGTCCGACGCCCGACGATCTCGTCGCACGTTTCGGCGCCGCCGAGATCGAGGTGCGTCACCTCTGGAAGCCGATGCACCTGCAACCGGTGTTCGGTCAGGCCGACCGAGTGGTCGACGGGACCTGCGAGCGCCTCTTTCGCACAGGAGTGACGCTGCCCAGCGGCTCGGCCCTGACCGATGCGCAGGTCGAGCGTGTGGGGTCGCTGCTGGCCGAGGTGTTGAACGAGCGGACCGCCTCGTGACTCCCGGGTACCGGCGGGTCAAACGCGCCCTGGACCTGACCTTGGCCGTCCCCGCGCTGATCGTCTCGCTCCCGATCCAGGCCGGTGTCGCCGCGGCCGTGCGCTACCGCCTGGGCAGCCCGGTGTTGTTCCGACAGACCCGCCCGGGCCTGCACGGCGAGCCGTTCGACCTGCTGAAGTTTCGCACCATGCATCCCGTCTCCCCCGGGCGCGAGGACGACGCCTCCCGACTCGACTCGTTCGGGGCGTTCCTTCGAGCGACCAGCCTCGACGAGCTGCCGTCGCTGTGGAACATCGTCCGCGGCGATTTGAGCCTGGTCGGGCCGCGCCCGCTGCTCATGCGATACCTGCCCCGGTACACGCCGGAGGAGGCGCGCCGTCACGAGGTGCCGCCCGGCCTCACGGGTTTGGCCCAGATCACGGGCCGCAATGCGACCACGTGGGAGGATCGATTGAGGTTTGATGTCGAGTACGTCGACCACGCGTGCTTGGCGCTCGACCTGCGCATCCTCGCCCGCACAGCCCTGATGGTCGTTCGGCGCGAGGGCATCTCGGCGCCCGGCGAGGCGACGATGACAGAGTTTCGCCCGCAGTACGTACCGGAGGTCGGATCATGAACGAAGGCATCGCTGAATCTGGACTCATCCCGCTCGTCATCGTCGGCTGCGGTGGTTTCGGCCGCGAGGTGCTGGACGTGGTGGAGGCGATGAACGCCGTCGAGCCCCGGTTCGCTGTGCTCGGCTTCGTGGACGACTTTCCTTCTCCGGCCAACCTCGAACGTGTGGCGCGGCGGGGCACGCAGGTGCTGGGTGACCTGACCTGGCTGGAGCAGGCCCCCGAGGACGTGCAGTACGTCATCGGTGTCGGTTCGCCCGACGCCAAGGCACGCATCGATGCCCGCGTGGGTCGTCGCGAGAGCCCGGTCCTTATCCACCCCAAGGCGACGGTGGGGGCCGACGTGGAGTTCGGACCCGGAACGATCATTTGCGCAGGATCGGTGCTCACGACGGATCTGCGTATCGGTCGCCACGTGCACGTCAACCTCCTGTGCAGCGTCGGGCACGACTGCGGCATCGGCGATCACACCTCGATCAACCCGCTGGTCGCGGTCTCCGGCGACGTCACCGTGGGTAAGCGGGTCATGCTCGGGACGCATTCGGCGATCCTGCAGAAACTCACCGTCGCGGATGACGCTGTCGTCGGTGGCGCCGCGCTGGTGGTCAAAGACGTGCCTCCGGCAACCACGGTCAAGGGCATCCCCGCGCGGTGAGAATCCGACTCGTCACGCAGTGGTTTCCCCCCGAGCCTGCAGGAGTACCTGCCGACATCGCCCGGGGGTTGGCTGCTCGTGGGCACGCCGTCGACGTGCTGACCGGGTTTCCCAACTATCCGAACGGTGAACTGGCGGAGGGTTACCCGCTCCGGCCCTACCGGCGCGACGTCGACCGCTCGGAGGCCGGCAACATCGTGGTTCACCGCACCCCGCTCTACCCGAGCCATGACACTCGTGCGGCGAGTCGCATGGCCAACTACACCTCGTTCGCGGCCGCCTCTGCAACCCTCTCCGTGTGCGCCCTGCCCCGACCGGACGTGTGGCTCACGTATTCGTCACCGGTGACGGCGACGCTTCCGGCGCTCGCCGCATTGGGGGCCGAGCGCGTTCGGTCGCGCCTGGTTCCCCGGCGCAACCTCGCGGAGTCTCCCGCCGCGGGAGCACGACGAGGCGCCGGTGGACGTCGGCAGGCGCACGCGCAGATCATCCAGGACCTCTGGCCGGACAGCGTGCTGGAGTCCGGTTTCGTCGGTCATCAGGCGGCCGCGCGTGCAATGGAAACGATGCTGACCGCGTTCTGCTCGCACGCCTACCGCCACACCGACGCCATCGGCGTCATCTCCCCCGGCATGCGGCGCGTCCTCGTCGAACGGGGAGTTCCCGACGCTGCCATCGTCGACACACCCAACTTCGTCCGGGCAGATGCCCTTCCGCGGCCAGCTCGGAACGAGGCTGCGCAGCGCCGCGAAGAGCTCGGCCTGCCCCTGGAGGGTCGGCTGTTCGTCTACGCCGGCAATCTCGGCGAACTCCAAGCCCTTCCTGCGCTCGTCGAGGGGTTCGAACAGGTACCGGGCGCCTCCCTGGCCCTGATCGGCCCCGGCGTGATGCGAGACCGTCTCGCCCAACGCATCGGCGCCTCGGACCGCATCCGGTTGCTCCCGGCGCAGCCCCCGGAGCGCATCGGGGAGTTTCTTGCGTGCGCCGATGCCCTCGTCGTGTCGTTGTCCGACGTACCGCTGCTGCGAGTCACCATGCCGAGCAAGGTCGCAGCCTGCCTGGGCGCCGGACGGCCCGTCCTCGCCCACGCACAGGGCGATGCAGCCGTCGTGGTCACCGGGGCCGGGGGTGTTGCTGCGACACCGGGAGACACCTCGTCCCTCGTCTCCGCGCTACGAGAGATGGTGTCCTGGACCGACGACGAGTTCGAGCGTCGCGGAGCTCTGGCCCGTCGCTGGTACGAGTCGCACGCCGATGCCGAGAGCTGCCGCGACGCCCTGGAACGCCTCGTCGATCTCGCCGCCTACAGGGCCGGCCTCGCCCTTCCTCGATCCGTCACTACGAAGGAGACCTCGTGACCAGCGATCTCACCGGCGCCACCGTCGCGATCACCGGAGGCACCGGCTCGTTCGGGTCGACGATGGCGCGACACCTTCTGCAGCAGGATGTTGCAGCCGTGCACATCTTGTCCCGCGACGAGGCCAAGCAGCACGACATGCGTGTCGCGTTCGCCGAGCCGCGCCTCAAGTTCTTTCTCGGTGACGTCCGGGACCGGGCGAGTGTCGACACGGCCCTCGTCGGGGCAGACTTCGTATTCCACGCGGCAGCCCTCAAGCAGGTGCCCAGCTGCGAGTTCTTTCCCGACCAGGCCGTCAAGACGAATGTCATCGGCAGCGCCAACGTGGTCGACGCCGCGCACGCGGCCGGTGTGCGCGGACTCGTGTGTCTGTCGACGGACAAGGCCGTCTACCCCGTCAACGCCATGGGCATGAGCAAGGCCCTCATGGAGAAGACGGCGCAGGCCTTCGCGCGGCGCCACCCCGAGGCGCAGACCACGGTCAGCGTGACGCGGTACGGCAACGTCATGTACTCGCGCGGGTCCGTCATTCCTCTCTTCGTCGAGCAGATCCAAAGCGGCTCCCCCCTGACCGTGACCGATCCCACGATGACGCGCTTCCTGATGTCGCTCAACGAATCGGTGGACCTGGTGGAGTACGCGTTCTCCCACGCCCGGTCCGGCGACCTCTTCGTGCGCAAGGCCCCTGCCAGCACGGTCGAGACCCTGGCACGGGCGGTCGCTGTGATCATGGGAGTCCCCGACCACCCTCTGGAGGTCATCGGCACCCGCCACGGAGAGAAGCTGCACGAGACGCTGCTCTCCCGCGAGGAATGCGCCACCGCCATCGACGAGGGCGACTACTTCCGTGTTCCTGTCGATGCCCGGTCTCTCGACTACGCCAAGTACTTCGAGGAGGGGGACCCTCGTGCGAGTGTGGAGACGGACTACACCTCCGAGAACACGACCCGGCTCGACGTCAACGACACCGTCGACCTGCTCCTCACCCTGCCCGAGATGCGAAACCTCAAGGAGATGCGTCGATGAGGATCGTCGTCACCGGGGGGGCCGGATTCCTCGGACTGCACACCCGCACGAGGGCCTTTCTCCTGCGGCCCGAGTGGGACGTGGTCCCGGTCGGGCGGGACGAGTGGCCCCACCTGGCGGATCTCGTCGTCGGCGCCGATGCCGTCCTGCACCTGGCCGGAATCAACCGCGGCACCGACGACGACGTCGAGGACGGCAACATCGCCCTCGCGACCGACCTCGTCGCAGCGATGGAACGCGCCCAGGTGACACCGGTCGTCGTCTACTCCGGAAGCACCTACGTCGACGATGGGCACTGGGGCGGGGACTCCCCCTACGCCGGTGGCAAGAGGGGCGCAGGCGAGGTGTTGCACGCCTGGGGCGAGCGCACCGGCGCCATCGTGCGTGAGGTGCGACTCCCGGGTCTGTTCGGCGAGCACGGCCGGCCGCACTACAACTCGTTCGTGGCCACGTTCGCGCATCTCGTCGCCACCGGGGGCGAACCGCAGATCGTCGGAGACCGGGAGCTCCCCCTGTTGCACGTGCAGGACGCCGCGGCTGCACTGCTCGGCGCCGTCGACGGCGGCCCCGAGCTGGTGCGGCCCGAGGGGCGCCCGATGCTCATCTCCGCGGTCGCACGACGCTTCTCGCAGATGCACGCCGTCTACGCCCCGACCGGTGAGATCCCCGCGCTTGCCGACGAGTTCGACGTGGCGCTGTTCAACACTCTTCGGGCCGCGATGTGGCCACAGGCCTACCCCCTGCGGCCCCAGCCTCGATCGGACCACCGGGGCACTCTGGTGGAGACCATCCGGGTGCACGGAGGCACAGGCCAGGCCTTCGTGTCGACGACCAACCCAGGCTTCACCCGCGGCGACCATGTGCACCTGCACAAGATCGAGCGGTTCCAGGTGCTGTCGGGCACCGGCCTTATCCGGCTGCGCAGGGTCCTGACCGACGAGGTTCTCGAGTTCCGTTGCACCGGTGAAGAACCCGCTGTCGTGGACATGCCGACGATGTGGACCCACTCGATCGAGAACGTGGGCGACGAGCCGCTGGTCACCGCCTTCTGGACCAACGAGCTCTTCGACCCCGAGCACCCCGACACCTATCCTCTACCCGTGTTGACCGGGGCAGACCGCCCTGACCGAGAGGATCGCGGCTGATGACCAAGGTGATGACGATCGTCGGCACACGCCCGGAGATCATCCGTCTCTCCCGCGTGATGAACCGGCTGGACGAGACCGTCGACCACATCCTCGTGCACACCGGCCAGAACTACGACTACGAACTCAACGGGATCTTCTTCGACGAGCTCGGCATCCGCCGCCCCGATCACTTTCTCGAGGTCGACACCTCCAGCTTGGGTCGCGTGCTGGGCGAGACGCTCATCAAGGCCGAGGCGGTGCTGATCGAGGAGCGTCCCGACGCAGTTCTCATCCTCGGCGACACGAACTCCGCGATCGCGGCGATCATCGCCAAGCGCATGCGAATTCCCGTCTACCACATGGAGGCCGGCAACAGGTGCTTCGACGAGAACGTGCCGGAGGAGACCAACCGGCGCCTCGTCGACCACGTCGCCGACTACAACCTCGTCTACACCGAGCACGCCCGCCGCAACCTGCTGGCCGAGGGCTTGCACCCGCGCCGCATCCTGCTCACCGGATCCCCGATGAAGGAGGTGCTCGACCACCACGCCTCGGCCTTCGCCGCGAGCACCGCCCCCGCCGATCTCGGACTGGAACCCCGCGGGTACCTGCTCGTCTCGGCCCACCGCGAGGAGAACGTCGACGACCCGGCGCGCCTGTCCGCACTCCTCAAATGCCTTGTGGCCGCGAGGGATTCTTTCGACGTGCCGATCCTTGTCTCGACCCACCCCCGCACCCGCAAGCGTCTCGACGTGCTCGCGGCGCGCCCTGGCGCCGAGGACATCGACCTCACCGGCATCACGTTCCACCCGCCGCTCGGCTTCATCGACTACGTGCGGCTACAGCAGGACGCGCTGTGCGTGCTGTCCGACTCGGGCACGATCAGCGAGGAGTCCTCGATCCTGGGATTCCCGGCCGTGACCCTGCGCGACTCGATCGAACGCCCTGAGGCCCTGGACGTCGGTGCCATCGTCATGACCGGCCTCGACCCGGTCAACGTCGTCGAGGGCATCCGGGACGCGGTCTCGAGCCTGAAGACCGACGTAGCGGATGGCGCCGGCACTGCACAGCGCACCGACGCCGTCCTCCCCCGCGACTACGACGTCGACAACTGCTCGCAGCGGGCCGTGCGCTTCATCCTCTCGACCCACCGCCGCCACGAGCAGTGGTCGGGGCTGCGCGGCGCACGCTCGTCCTGACCCCGGGTCCAGACGCGAGCCGAGCATCCAGCGACACCTCAGATTCCTCCCCTACGGTGACCCGAGCGATGTGCGCGTTCTGGTGCTCATGAGGCCACTCAGGCCTCTGACCTCAGCAGATGCCGAGTTGAGCATGCGTCCAACATGAGTTGGTCGCCTCTGCGGCGCCATCTAGACTGAACACGGCTTCCGGCATGCCGGAACGTACTGACAGTTCGACAAGGGGGACAACGTGGCCACTCCGGCCCTGAACAACCGTGATCCGTGGGGGCGGTCACTGATGGCGACTCTTCGCCGTTGGTGGTGGATTCCCCTCGTGCTGGGGCTCGTCGGCGCTGTCGTGGGGGGACTCGCCGGCGTCTCTGCTCCGAAGACCGCCGAGGCGGTCGTGCGCGTACACACCTCGAGCCCCGACCCGCAGGCCGTGGCCGACTCCGTGCAGAGCGCGATGATCGAGTCGTCCTCCCGTGAGGTCTACCAGGGGGCCGCTGCCAAGCTCGGCACCGACGCCGTATCGCTGCAGAAGCAGGCCGAGATCAGCTCTGTCCTCAAGACACCGTTCCTCTCGGTCAAGGCCACCGACCGTGACCCGGAGGCCGCCGCGCGGCTCGCCAACGGTCTCGCCGAGGCAGCCGTCTCCGCGAGCGCCAAGCGCGTCACCGACGACCTGACCGAGCTGACCCGCACGACCGGGGTCCTCATCAAGCAGCAGCCGCTGACCGACGCCGACGCCGAGCAGGAACGCGTCACGCGCCTCGGTGGCCAGTTGGCCGACCAGCAGGGCAACCTTCTCATGCAGTCGCGCCGGCTCTCGATGCTGCAGACGGCCGAGCCGGCCCAGGCTGCCGGTCCGTCCACGCCGCTGCTCGCCGCGATGGGTCTTGTCGGAGGCCTGCTCGCCGGCGCCGCTCTGGCGCTGCTCTTCGGTGGCCGCCGTGGCCGCATGAGTTCGATCAACGAGATGCGTCGCGTCTACCCCGAGCTCGAGTTCGTCTCGGCCCGTGAGCTGCCCACCGTGGTCAGCATGGAGGCTCTCGACGTCGACCGTGTCGTCCTCACAGGCGTTCGGGCCCCGGCCGGTGCAGTGCGCGGACTCGTCGAGCCCGTCGCCGCCGGGTTCCAGGCCGTCGGACGCGACGTGGTCGTCACCGATGATCTGACTGCGCTCGGACACGACGACCACCAAGGTCGTCCCCGCACGGCAACTCTGCTCCAGACGCCGCTGACCAGCGCCGTCATCAAGCGCACGGCCCGCGACGAGCGAGGCATGCTCCTCGTGCTGGTGCGCCCCCACAAGACCCGATTCGAGTGGCTCGATGAGCACGTCAACCAGTTCGGCGACCGCGTATGCGTCGTCGTCGACGGCTGAGTCGCCTCACTCGGCACGACGCGGCACCTCACGTGCCGCAGGGCGAATCCACGACCCGGTCACCTGGCTGTGCTGGCTGTTCGTACTGAACATCCTGTTCCAGCGCATCTCGATCCCGGGCATCAGCATCCCGTTCACCGTCCCGATCACTGTCCTCTGGTGCCTTGCGGCCTGGCGGGTGGGGGTGCTCGCCATCGAGCGGCGCCGACTGGTGTTCTGGATGGGGGCCGCGGCGATCTCCTCGGCGACGGTGCTGCCGCAGGTGCTCTTTCTCGAGCAACCGGTCATCAGTGTCAACAGCTGGCTGTTCTGGATGACCATGTGGTTTCCGGTCGTCTTCATGATGGCCGACCGCACGGGCGACGCCTACCGGCGTATGCTCCGCTCGATCACCAAGATCGGGGTGTGGCTCAGTTCGCTGTCCATCGTCTTCCTGGTCTCGCAGTTGGCGGGTGTGCCCTACCGGGACTGGCTGTTCGACTTTCTGCCCGAATCCCTCCACGTCAAGGGCTTCGCGATCAGCTACCCGATCGTGTGGGATTCCCCCATCTACAAATCCAACGGCTGGATCATGCTCGAGCCGTCGTTCATGTCGTTCACGCTCGGCGTGTGCTTCATGACGGCGCTGCTGAGCCGGGCGCGGGTGTGGCAGGTGCTGTGGCTCTTCCTCGGCATCCTCACCACCGTCGCCGGCTCCGGGTTCGCGGTCATCGGCGTCGGCATCATCGCGCTGCTGATGAACGGCCAGTTCTCGCTGCTGCGCAAGTACGTCGTGCCGGGCGCGATCGTCACGGCCATCGCCATCCCCACGGCCATCGGTCAGGTCTTCCTCAAGCGTGTCTCCGAGGTGGGCGAGACCAACTCGTCGGCCGCGATGCGCAGCTTCGAGCCGTACCAGTTCCTCCTGCCCCGGTGGCTCGACGAACCGGTGGCCGTGTGGATCGGGTTCGGCCCAGGCTCCTCGGCCCGCGCTGTCGAAGGCAGCGGCGTCGACGGACTCATCGCGCCGATGATGGGCAAGATGATCTACGACTACGGTCTCATCGCCGGTGGGATCCTCGTGATCCTGGCCGTCATCCCGTTTCTCCGCGCGCACGAGCGGGCCCTGTCCGTAGCGCTTCTCGCCCAGTTCTTCCTGCTGCAGCCCCCCGCTCAGCCGATCATCGTGCCGGCCTTCATCGTCGTCATGTTGTGGTCGCCTGCGCCCTGGGATTACGAAGAAGCGGGCACCGAATGGGAAGACGAACCCGAACGTCAACGGTTCTCCCTGCCGCAGTAGCGCTTCAGAGGTTGCGCCAGCTGCCGATCCAAGAGATGGATACCGATTCGACCGGTACCCGAGCCCTGAAGGAGAGCGACGAGCACATGACGATCCCCGCCGTGAGCGTCTTGATGCCCGTCCTCAACGAGGAGGCGGGCGTCGCGGGCGCCGTGGCGTCGGCTCTCGCGCAGTCGGAGCACGGCGTGGAGGTCGAGGTGTTGGTCGTCAACGGCCCCTCGCAGGACCGGACGGCCGAGATCGTGCAGGAGATCGCTGCGCGTGACCCTCGCGTGCGTCTGCTCGACAACCCCAAGGCGATCATCCCGGCAGCGCTGAACGTCGGGCTGCAGCACGCCCGGGGTGAATTCGTCGCCCGCATCGACGGCCACGCGTCGGTCAGCCCCGACTACATCGCCCGGGCGCTGGGCCACCTGCGTCGCGACCCGGGGCTGGCGGCCGTGGGCGGGATCCGCAACGGTGTCGCCACCACGCCGGCCGGGCGCTCGGTGGCGTTGGCCCTGTCGAGTCCGTTCGGTGTCGGCAATTCGATCAACCACTTCGGCGACGAGTTTCAGGAGACCGATCACGCCTCGTTCGGGGTCTACCGCGCCTCCGTCGCGCGTGAGGTCGACGGCTGGGACGAGAACCTCCTGGTCAACGAGGACGTCGACTTCGACCACCGCATCCTCGCCAAGGGCCACCGCATCGCGTTCGACCCCGACATGCACATCTACTGGCACGTGCGCGAGAGCGTCTCCGACCTCTTTCACCAGTACCGCCGCTACGGCCGCGGTAAGGCCGGGATGGTCCGCAAGAACGGCCTGTCCGCGGTGCGCCCTCGCCACCTCGCCGCACCTGCAGCAGTCGCGGGCACTGCTGCATTGGCGGCGATCGGCCTTCGCGCCCCGCGCACCGCAGCGGTGCTCTATTCGCCGTACGCCCTCGGCGTCGCCGCCGCGAGCGCCCACGCCTGGCAAGGACGCGAGGCCATCCTCGCCGCGGGCGAAGCTCGTGGTGTCGCCGACGACACCGTGGACCCGAAAGCCCTCCCCCTGGCGTTCATGGCGATGCACTACGGCTGGGGCCTGGGCTTCTTCGAGGGCTACCTGCTCAAGAAGTCACCCGCCCGCGCCTCTGCCCGCGCCCCCGCACCCGCTGATCGGGCCAAGACGCAACTGGACGCCTCGCCGGGCTGTGTTCCTTGTTGAACGGGGCCGGGGTCGGGTGCTCGCAGACTAAGAACGCTTTCCCGTCTGCGAGGGCCCGATCCCGGCCCCATGCACGCCACCGCACGCCCACGCCCCCAAACGCGATCGACCCCGCTGCGGGCCGTGGGCCGAAGCGGGGTCGATGTGTGTCGTACGGAGGGCTCAGCCTTCGACGAGCGTGAGCTGCTCGTCCTGCTCGCGGTAGGTCTCGCCGGTTTCGGGGCAGCGGAAGAGTCCGGCCTCACCGGTGGGTTCGAGGGGGACACCGGCGCGGCCGACCCAGCGGATACGGCGGGCGGGGACACCGGCGACGAGGGCGTGGTCGGGGACGTCCTTGGTGACGACGGATCCGGCGGCGACGAGGGCCCACTTGCCGATGGTGACGGGGGCGACGCAGACCGAGCGGGCGCCGATTGAGGATCCCTGCTTGCAGGTGACGCCCACGGCCTCCCAGTCGTCGCCGCGCTTGAGGGAGCCGTCGGGGCTGATGGAGCGGGGGTAGTGGTCGTTGGTGAACACGACGGCGGGGCCGACGAACACACCGTCTTCGAGCACGGCGGGCTCGTAGACGAGGGCGTAGTTCTGCAGCTTGCAGTTGTCGCCCATCGTCACGCCGGTGCCGACGTAGGCGCCGCGACCGATGATGCAGTTCTCGCCGAGGACGGCCTGCTCGCGCACCTGCGCGAGGTGCCAGACGCTGCTGCCCTCGCCGATGGTCGCGTCCTCTGACACGTCGGCGCTGGGCTGGATACGGACGGACACTGGTGCCTCCTAGGCAATCGTCGATGCTCGGAGGCCAGCCTAGAACCGGTGGGGGCCGACAACGGTGAGGGCCCGGGCGTGGCCGCGGGGCAATCGTCGGTCGTGGTGCGCGGGTGGCGCGGCGGTGAGCGTCCGGGCGCGCCCAGGGGTGCGGGGCGGGCGGGCCCGATACTGTGGCGGGGTCTGTTCGCACGCGTCGACCTGGAGGCCCCGCATGGCGCCCACGAAACCGCATGTCCTCTACGTGGCCTGGGGGTTTCCGCCCTCGCGAGGAGGCGGGGTGTATCGGGCGCTCGCGACGGTGAACGCGTTCGTCGGCCAGGGGTTCGACATCACCGTTCTCACGGCGGATCGGGAGACGTTCGAGAAGTACACCGGCGTCGACGCCTCGCTGGAGGAACAGGTCGCCCCGGGTGTCGAGGTCGTGCGCGTGCCGTTCGAGTGGCCCGCGATGGACACGGATCTGCGGTCGTGGTCGGCGCTGCGCATGTGGGCGCCGCGCTGGTGGCGTGATCGGCGTAAGCGGTTGGACGCCAAGGGCTTTCCGGAGACCGGCTACGGGCCGTGGCGCTACCCCATCGAGGAGGCGGCGCTGGCGATCCACGCTCGGCGCCCCGTCGATCTGACTGTCGCGACGGCCAACCCCAACGTCGACTTCTGCGCCGCGGCAGTACTCAACGCGCGGTACGACGTGCCGTTCGTCATGGACTATCGCGATGCGTGGATGCTCAACGTGTTCGACGGCAACCTGCTGCACGAGGAGGGTGGTCGCGCGGACCGGATCGAACGGAGCCTGCTCGCCGGGGCCAGCGAGGTGTGGTTCGTCAACGAGCCGATCCGCGCGTGGCACGCGAAGCGGCACGCCGAGGTCGCGTCTCGGATGCACGTGGTCGCCAACGGCTACGACCCCGATTTCGCGCCGCTCCCCCGCACGACGCCCTCGCAGCGGCCGCTGACGTTCGGGTACATCGGGACGGCGTCGGCCAAGGTGCCGATGAAGGAGTTCGCCGCCGGGTGGGAGCTCGCCCGCTCCCGCGGCGGGGACCTCGACGGGGCCCGCGCCCAGTTGTGGGGATACCTCGGGTTCTACTCCACGCCCAATGCCGGGCTGCTGCGGCTGGTCGAGAGCCACGCCGCGCACGGGCTCAGCTACGAGGGTCCGGTGCCCAAGGCGCAGGTGCGGGCCACGTACGACACGTTCGACGTGTGCCTGCTCATCCTCGGTGCCGGCTTGTACGTGACCAGCGGCAAGGTGTTCGAGTACGCCGCGAGCGCCCTGCCCATCGTGTCGGTGCACGACCCGCGCAATGCCGCGACGGACGTGCTGCGTGAGTATCCGCTGTGGTTCGGAGTCGACGACCTGGAGCCGGAGACGATCGCCGACGCTCTCGTCGCCGCGGCCGACGCCGCCCTGCATGCCGACGAGGCCACCCGCCGTGCCTGCGCCGAGTTTGCCCGCCGGTACGCCCGTGACCTGCAGATGGGCCCGCGCGTGAGTGCTCTCAAAGACATGGTCGACCGCGACTCCGAGGAGGTCCGCGCATGAAGGTCGTTCTGCTCGATACCGGTCGGGGCCGCAACGTCGCCTCCGTCGACCTGTGGCGCACCCAGCTCGAACTCGAAGAGGGCGACGAACTGGCGCTCATCTCGTGGAATCACCCCAAGCTGGCGTTGCCCGTCGTGGACCAGCTCGTCTTCGGCCCGACGCTGCAGTGGAACCGCCCCGAGCCGGCCCGGCCCAATGTCACGCTCCCCCGCCGTCGGGCCGGACGGTATCGCTCGTCGGCGGCCGACCTCCCCCGCACCGATCCGCGTCGTCTCGCGACGTCCCTGGCAGTGCGCCTGCGTGGTGCCGACCTCGCCGCGGCCAAGCGCCTCGCGCCGGTCACCGACAAGATCCTCGGACCGGGCGGACATCCCGTCAACCTGCTCAGCGGTTCGACGACGCTCGGTGCCAAGGTCCGTGAGCGGGCCGGCGTGACGTCCGACGGTGTGGCTACCGATTTCGCTCTCGCCGTGGCGCATTCGAACCAGGCTGCGGAGCTTGCCGCCTGGGCCGACCTCGTCGTCCCCTTCGACGTCCGCTCCCGCAAGGCGGCGTGGGTCCTCGCCAAGCGCGTTCCCGGCCCCGCTGTGCCCGTGGACATGAACGCGGCCGTCCGCATCGTCCGAGCTCACCACGCTCAGCGTGCGAGCGACAAGGGCGCTGGAACAAGCGCGTAGGTCACCCGCGTCACGACGAACGAACAGGCGGAGGACCGGCCCGCCTGTTCGTCTGTGCAGTGACCGTCAGGCCGACGGCGTGATCAGCAGGTGTTCGGCGAGGACGGCGGCGGAGCGGGTGCCGTCGTGGAGCTCGCGAGCGTAGGCCTGACCGGCGCGGGCGGCGGCGCGGCCACGTTCACGGTCGGCAAGAAGCTCCCGCAGCACAGATTCCAGCGTCTCGGGGTCGGCCTCGATGACCGGGCACTCCGGCAGGCGGGAGCGGACGTCGTCGGTGACGTGCGCGAGCGCGATGCGGCCGGCCATCATGGCCTCGACGGCGGCGACTCCGTGCATCCCGATGGCGAACTGGTCGAGCACGATGTCCGCGTCCTTCACATGCGCCGGCATGTCGTGCTGCGGCACGTTCTCGAGGCGGCGGTACTCGATCAGGCCTTCCTCCTCCAGGAGGCGGCCCACGGTGTCGGCGGCCTCGCTGCCCTTGATGGAGGAGCGGCTGGGCACGTGCAGCACGACCGGCACGTCGCGGTCGAAGGCCGTGGGTTCGTGGTCCCACACGCTGCGTTCGACGGCAAGCGGCAGCCAGATGGAGCCGGGGACGTCGTCGAGCAGATCGGGGGTGGAGACGAACACGGGGCCCTTGTCGGCGGCGATGAACGCCTCGACCTTGGGCATGAGCTGGGCGTATTCGGTCTGCAGCCGGTAGGTCAGCTCATCGGTCGGGTCCTGGTACGGCGAGAACCGGCTGCGACGGGCGTTGGCCTCGGGGTTGCGGATCTCGGAGCCGTGGAACACCAGCCCGACGCGCACACCGATCGCGAGCATCGAGTCGGCGTCGCCGGCGAAGTCGCGGCCGTAGCGCGTGCCCATGAGGGAGCGGCCGGTCTCGATGAGGGCGTGGGTCCAGTCGGCGTAGATCCGGTCGCGCAGGCCGGCCGACCAGCGCTGGTTCTCGCGGTAGACGCTGAACGGCACGACCTCGTCGGCGGCAAAGTCGAAGGGTCCGCCGCGGTCGACGCGCAGCACGTAGCTCTTCGTGCCGGGCACGTGACGTTCGAGCGACTTGCCCCAGGCCCAACCCTGGCCTGCGGCGTTGGTCGCGCCAATGCCGATGACGGCCGGGCGGTCGTCGCGGGTGACGAACTCCTCGGAGACGTCGGCGAGCGAGGTCTCGGCGGACGGCTCCTTGGGGAGCGCGTCGGGGCCGAGGATCTCGCGGTACAACTCCCGCAGGCGCGCGGCCTGGTGCTCCCACGAGTACGGCTCGAGCAGCGCGTCGTCCTCGACGATGCGGCGGTGGAGCTGCTCGCGGCGGCTCAGGGCGTCCTTGAGGGCCGCGGCGCAGGAGTCGGGGTCCTCGGCGATGAACACGGAGCCGACGTTGTTGGTGGAGACGAACTCCGACAACGCACGGCAGTCGCTCACGGCCAGGGGCAGCCCGGCGTGCAGGTACTCGAACAGCTTGTTGGGCAGCGCGAATTCGTGGCTGCCGAAGTGGACCATCGGGTGCACGCCCACGTCGGCGCTGGAGAGGAACGACGACACCTCGTTGGGCGCCACCGGGTCGAGCAGGTGCAAGCGGTCACGCACGCCGAGAGACTCCGCAAGCTCGATGAGCTGGCCCACGGGCATCGTCTTGGTGTGCGGCACACACACGATCGCGAGGTGCACGCCAGGCAGGGACGGCAGCGCCTCGACGACGGTGTGGACGCCGCGGGCGCGGGTGACGCCGCCGCTGTAGACGACGAGCGGGGTGTCGGCGCGCAGCGCGCAGGCCTCGCGGATCGTGCGTCCGCTGGTGTCGATCTCCTCGGAGAACACCGGCGCGTTCATCACGACGGCAGGCGTCTTCGGTAGGTCGAACTGGGTGCGCAGCTGATCCGCGAGCGGCGCGGTGACCGTGATGACGGCGTCGGCGTCGTGGATGAACTCCTTCTCCAGGTCGAGCCATGCCGCGATGAGCCGCTTGGTGCGCGGCGGGTAGATGGGCAGACCGGCGACGTATTCGTGCGCGTCGTAGATCCAGTAGCCGCTGCGACCGGCGGCGCGGCGGCGGGCCACGGCGCGGGCTGCGGTGCCGACGTGGTGGATGTCGTGGGCGTGCAGGATGTCCCAGTCGACCTTGTCGATGATCGGGGTGAACGCCATGTCGAGGTCGTCGACCTCGGGCAGGTCCCGGCGCCACGAGGCGGCCACGGTCTGCTCGTTCCACCACTCGTTGGCCGATTCGATGAGACCGGTCTCCAACTCCGCGATGCGGGCGTCGAGTTCTCCGCAGGCCCGGGTCACCTTGCGCCGCAGCAGCGACAGCCGCGCACGCAACTCGCGGTCGCGCCCGCCGAGGTCATTCCGCTCTCGCACGCGCTGGGCGGCTTCGAGCTCGACGAGCCGCTGCGCATCCGGGTGCAGACCGAAGTCGAGGCGACGCTTGGTGCGCTTGGCCAAGTCTCGCCGCCGCTGGTCGCGCAGCCGGTACGTGACCGGCACGCGGATGACGCGCACATCACGCAGCCACGTGTCCTGCCGGTACTTGGTGGGCGACGCACCCAGCAGCGTGACTTGGGCACCACCGTCGGCCATCGCCAGAGCGGACTTGAGCACGCGGGTGTCGTGGGCGATCGTGTTGCCGACCATCATCAGGACATGAGTCACACGCCTGATCCTAGAGCGCCGACTCTTACGTACTCGTCAGAATCCGACCGTGTTTTGGTCTCCTCCGGCCGAACCGGACGCCGCAGTCCCACGCGGCGAGGCGCCCACCGCGGCAGGCCCGTTCGCACCTAACATCGGACGAGTGGGAGCCAAGTCGACTGTCGAGACGCGTGTGCCATCGGAGCGCGCCCCAGTCCGACGGGCGCCTCTCCTACACTCGCTCTCCGGCGTGCTCCTGGTCGCCACCATCGCCATGATCCAGGCCGGTGGGCTGATCGCCGGGCCGCTGCGATGCACCGGATTGTTGTGGCCCGTGTACCTGATGCTCCTCGTCGTCGGCATCATTGCGGCGTCCCGAACCCGCCGATGGCGTGCCGTCACCTCCTGGGGTTTTGTCGTGGTGTGGGGCGTCTTGTGGGCCTGGATGCCCCATGCGCTGAAGGTCGCACCCGACGCAGCACTCGCCCAGCGAGAGGCGTCTCAGCTGGGATTCTGTGCGGTTCTGAGCTGCGCCGTGCTCCTCCTCGGGCTGAATGCCGGTCCCCGCTGGGCTCGGTGGGGATGGGTGGCAGGCCTGGCCGTGGTCGTCCCCATCGCCGTGTGGGAGCTCACCACCCGACAACACTTGTGGGTCACCCCGGAGAATCCCTTTCCTTACCCCGAGCCCGTGGCCGTCACGACGTTCCAGAACCCCAACAACTTCGGGATCGTCCTCCTATCGATGCTGGTCGCGCTCTTGGCCTGGCGAGCAGACACCCGATCACGGGCTGTTCGCCACGGCGCGGCCGCGTGTGCGGTCGTGGCCATCGCCCTCGTCCTGGCCTCGGAGAGCCGCGCGGCACTCCTCGGCCTCGTCATCGTGGCGTGCCTCGAGGCCAGCCGGATCTCAGGGGCCCACCCGCGGGCCCTGCGAGACGCCCTCCGGCGGCACAAGCGCGCGGCCGCGAT
>DAMDJY010000023.1:19867-27305 GCA_032100225.1 Mobilicoccus sp. | reverse complement strand
CCTCACCCGTCACCCGGCCGCCAAGGCGTCGTTCCACATCATCGACAAGTCTCCCGGCAGCACCGAGCTGCGCCGCATCATCGAGGAGGGCGACCTCGGCGCGTGGCGGCTGTTCCTCCACCCCGAGCAGCAGCGCTACGTCGACGCCGACCGCAACGGCGCGGCTCGCCTGTCCGGCGGCGCCGGCACCGGGAAGACGGTCGTCGCCATTCACCGGGCCTGCCGACTCGCCCGGCAGAATCCCGAATCCCGGGTCCTGCTGACGACGTTCACGCGCAACCTCGCCGACGACCTCGCCACCGGGGTGCGCCGCCTCGACGACTCCCTGGATGTGCAGACCAAGCTCGACCGCCCCGGCATCTACGTCAAGGGCATCGACCAGGTGGCGTGGGCCGTGGTGCAGCGCGCCGGTGACGACATCGCCGACGCCGCAGCCCAAATCCTCGGCGAGGCACGCACCGACGTGCTCGGCGTGAGCCCGGCGTCGTTGTGGCAGGACGCGATCACCGATGTCGGTGCCGACCTGCCGCCCGCCCTCGCCACGCAGGCCTTCCTGGAAGCGGAGTATCGGCAGGTCGTGCTCCCGGCGGGAATCACGAGCGTCGCGGCGTACGTGCGGGTGCGTCGCACGGGGCGCGGTGTCGCCCTGGACCGCGCCAAGCGGCTGGCCGTGTGGCGTGTCATCGAGGCGTACCGCGCCAAGGCGCGCCTGGCGGGCACCACGGACTACCCGGAGAAGGCGGCGATCGCCGCGGCCTGGCTCGACCTGCGCGGCGTTCGACTGTTCGACCACGTCATCGTCGACGAGGCGCAGGACCTGACGATCTCGCACCTGCGCCTCCTGCGGGCGCTCGTCGCTCACGGCCCCAACGACCTCTTCATCTGCGAGGACTCCCACCAACGCATCTACGGCCAGAAGGTGGTCCTGTCGCACGCGGGCATCGAGGTCCGAGGCCGGTCGCGGCGCCTCACGTTGAACTATCGGACCACGCAGCAGAACCTCGGCTGGGCCATGAACATCCTGTCCGGCGCCGAATGGAGCGACCTCGACGGCGAGGGTGAGGAGCACGCGTACCACTCGGCGCGCACTGGCCCGCGGCCTCTCCTTGTCCCCGCCGCATCGTTCGGGGAGGAACTCGATGCCGCGGCTGCCGACGTCATCCGCGGATGGATGCCGGCCCCGGACGTTCCTGCCGCGGACAACGTCGCAGCGGGCCGAGCTGCCGCCCCGGAGAACATCGCGGTCCTCGTCCGCGACCAGTACAGGCGCCAGACGGTGGTCGCCGCCCTCGCCGAGCGCGGCCTCGAGGTGCGGTCCGTGGAACGCGACGCACCCCGCCCAGGGATGCCACTGGTCATGACGATGCACCGCGCCAAAGGCCTGGAGTTCACCCACGTCCTGCTGTTCGGGATCTCCGCGGGCTCCGTCCCTCGCGCCCTCAAGGACTACGAGACCAGCGACACCGACCTCGCCGACGCCCTCCTCCGCGAACGCGCCCTCGTCTACGTCGCCGCCACCCGCGCCCGCGACGTCCTCGCCGTCACCTGGTCGGGCCGACAGTCCCACCTCCTCGGCGCCGACCCGCGGTGACTCACCGACGGATGTGACCGCCTCGCACGGCCGGATGACGGCGTGTACTCATGGCGTGAACGCACGGCGAGCGCGGTGGGCGACGTCAACGGGACAGCCGAACGAACCGTGTCGAACGCCCCGCCCCTTCCCTGAGCAGAGTCCGGCCGGCGAGGTCGGCCAATGCCCTTTGCACGGTGGGCCGGGAGGCGCCGGTGAGTTCCACGACATCACCGGAGGTGACGGAGTCGTGCGCCTCCAGCCACGCCTCGATCACCTCGCCGACGCCGCCGGCCCCGGCATACGACATCACCGGGATCGCCCGATCGAGGTCGCGCGCTCCCACCGCCTCGGCGAAGGCCGCGCTGCCGAGCACCCACACATCCTTGAAGCGACGGATCATCGGTTCGCCACCGATCGTGGTCTGCCGGGCAGCGTCGAACGCCGACCGAGCCGACAGCGCATCGGTCTGCAACACTTCGGCCGCCGCCTGATCGGTGAGGAACGGACGCCGTAACAGGGCATCCAGCAGGATGACGATCCGCACGTCCTTCTGCCGCGCCTCGGGCCGGATCCGTCTGAACACGCCCATGGTCCGCAGGTGCGGCATGCCACCCACCAGCTCCGTCACGACGTAGGGCCCAGCCGTCTCCACGACCCTCGGGGGTCTGTGGCCGAGCGTGATCATCGCCGTATACATGCGGTCGACGCCCACGCCCTGCTTGTCGACGAGGTCGAGCACACGAAACAGGTCGACCAGGGCAGGGTGCCGCGGATGCCGGTGGGTCAACACGTTGTCCTCGGTGACCCCACCGACGAAGCCGCCGGGGCTGCGCACCGTCAACGTGCTGTCTGCCTCGACCCAACGCACTTCCGTCGGACGATGGGAGTCCCAATCCCTGTGCGCAATGCCGTTGAGGATCGCCTCGCGCACCGCCGACACGGGAACGCGCCGCACCTGCTTGTGCGCGAACGACTCACTCACGACGACGTGGCCGTTGACCACGCTGCAAGCCTGCTCCACCACGTCCACCTGCTCCAGCAGCGGCAGCTGTGGGTCCGGAGCGATGCGGTTCAGCACGTCCCCGCCCTCCACGTCGAGAATCGTCAGGTCGAGCAGGGTTCGCCCTGGCGGGGCGAAGAGGATCTCCGCCGCCCGACTCAAGGTGCCCTCGGTGTCGATCGCACCGATGCGGTGGAGGAGGTCACGATCGGACTCGGTGCGGTCAGCGTTCATCAGAGTACGGACGCGATCTACAGCGGAACGGTGTACCGCCTCCCAAGTCAGGTCCGACGGTTCCGCCATCGGATCAGCTCCCTGGCGCCGCCGCCGATGAGACCACCACGCCGCACGATCCACCGGTTCGCAGTGGTCCGCGATCCGCCACCGAATCGCGCCGCTCGTGTTCTCCACCGGCTCGTGGGCCTCGGGGACGTACAGGGCAAGCAGCCGCTGGCCGGCGACAAAGTGCTCAACGATATCCGGCGCCACGTCCACGGCTCGGTAGATGCGATGCCTCAGCCACTCGGCATCGAGCTCCGTGCCCAAGACCTCCGCTGTTTTGTCGTCGACACCGAGCACGACGACGCCCCCACCGGGGCTGTTGGCGAAACACGCCACCTCGTCGGCCAGCTTGGTGGCAGCGACCGGATTCTCCCGCTGGCCAGGTTCGAGTTCGCCGGTGCGCGTGCGGCGCCCCGCTTCCTCTTTGAAGTCGATGGCCTCGCGCTCGTCGGGGAGGGCAAGGTAGCCATCGGAGACCGCAGCCAGCCGCTCCGCGACGAGACGCTCCAGCTCCTGGCGACGGGATCGGGCACTGATCACGCTGGGCACCCCTTCTCTGCTCACGCCTGCCCGATTGGACAGAATGCCTTCAGATTAGACCCCCCTGAATCTGATCACGTTCTGGTTCGCCGGCGAAGCGTGATCAGAAAGCCTCACGAGGCTGTACCCGCTACGGGACCGACCTTGGCCACGAGGAGCAGGACCGGCCCCGTCTCCCGTCGGAACTCGCACGTGTCCTCGAGGATGCCGTCCGCCTGCTCGGGCAGGGCCACACCGTCGTGGTTGACACACGCCCGCGCGAACTCACCCCCACGACCGCGTCGCCCACCACCTCCGCGACATCGCCCTGCACGGCTGACCTTCCTCGACGAACGATGCCCTTTGCGACGCCCCGCTCGTCGGTCTCAACGCCATCCGCACCGCCTTCGACTCCCCTCGTGTCGGATCCCTGAGTAGTGCTGTTGACGAATCCGGCTCCGCGGGGTTGCCCTGGGGCCCCACCGCTGCGGAAGACTCGACCTCATGAGTGAGACCGAAGAGCTGCTGACGGAGGCGGCCGCATGGGCGGCGAAGAAGAAGCGGCCGTTCGATGCGGAGGTGGCGAGTGACATCGTCGAGATGCGCACCGTCTATGACGCGTTGGAGCCGGGCACGTGGCCGGTGGGGTCGGCGGAGTCGCTGGTGCTCGTGCGGTGGCCGGCGCACGGACCGCTGGACCTCCCCGCACCGGACGTCCTCGAAGGCACCCTCGACACGTTCTGGCGGTTCCTCCGCGGGACGGGCCGGATGAGCGCGTCCTCCGCGGAGCCCGGCGACCTCACCCGCGAGCTGCGCCGTGCCCTCCCCGGCATGGCGCAGGCCTGCGCCGACCGGCGCAACTGGGCTCAGGGCCGCGTGTTGCAGGAGTTCGGGCAACGCATCGGAGTCGACCTGCGCGCGGCCGAGTCGCGGGCCGACCTCGAAGCCTCCATGGCACAGATCATGCGTGCGTGGAACGAACTCCCCATGCAGGAGCGCGTCGCCCTCATGCCCGACCCCTCCCCCCGAACCGTCGAAGGAGTCCGACTCACCGACCTCATCAACGGCCGCTCCCCCGCGCCCTGGGACGAGGACGCCTCCGACGAGCCCTGGGACGAGTTGGACGAAGACGATCTCGACGACACGCCGGTCCGCCCGCTGGACCTGCACGTCGCCGCCCGTGAGGTCCGCGAAGCGCCGTTCACGCGGACCTGCCTGGCGCTCGCCGAATGGGTCGGCACTCGCCGCGAGATCACCGACTCCGGTGTGCTCCGCCCGGCCGTGGCCCGGGAGGCCTACGAGCACCTCGGTCTCCTCGACGCGGACCTCGACCGCCTCCACGGCATCGCCCCGCGCGACGCACTCCGCGCCGACCTCACGTCGTGGCGCAGCGCCAAGGACTGCCCCTCCCTGCACCGGGTCTGGTCGGCCGCGAAGGAGGCCGGCCTCATCACCCTCACGGCGAAGACCGCGCGCCGCACCCCCGGCCTGCCGACGGACGACGAGGCCTGGTGCGACCTCGGACTCGACCTCTTCATGTCGGTGCTCCGCACGGACGCCGAACGCTGCGTCTCGCTCCTCGTCCCCCTTCTCTCCGCGCCGCTGCTCCAGGAAGACGACACGATCGACGGTCGAGCCATGATCAACGCCTGGATCGAGAACGGCGTGAAGGAGATCGCCGTCGAGGAGGACGACCCCGACGTCCTCGACGAGGTGGACACTTACTTCACCGCCGTCGCCATGCAGGCCCTCGCAGTGTTCGACACGCTCGGACTGTGGACCCGCCGAGAGCTTCATCTCACCCTGACCGAATACGGTCGGCTCGTCGCCGTCGCACTCGTCGACATCCTCGAGGAGGTCGGACTCACCGACCTCTCCTGACGTCGCGTGCCGTCACGGCCGCCGAACGCCGCCTCGCGGGGCTTGCCGGCACTCCCCCGTGGCGGGGGTCGACCCCGTCACCGATCCACGGGCCGGTCGGAGGGGATGTGGCCCAGTAGGTGTTGGGCGTGGTGCGGAGGGAGACCCGAATGGTGCCGCCGTCGTTGATGACGGATTCGGGGAGCCAGGATCGCGTCCATGCCTTGCCGTTGAGGCGGACGTCGTCGATGTAGACGTGCTCACCGGAGGCCTTCGGCGCGTGGATGGTGATGGTCGCGCCGCCGTTGCGACGGATCACGGCCTTGGCGAACGTCGGGCTCGACAGGAGCATGTCGCCGCGGGCCGGGTTCTGCGGGTACATGCCGAGCGCGGCGAACACGTACCAGGCCGACATGGTGCCGAGGTCGTCGTTGCCGGGCAGGCCCTGGGGGCCGGTGCCGTAGGCGATCCGTTCCATGGCGCGCACGGTCTCCTGCGTCTTCCACGGCTGCCCGAGCGCGTTGTAGAGCCACGGGGTGTGGATGCCCGGGCGCAGTCCGCAAGGGAGTAGTCGGCGACGGCGTCCTCGGGCTCTCTGACGCGCCGCCCCAACTGTGGCCGCCGTCCTGCGGCACGTATCCGAGCTTCATGTACTGGGCGAGGTCGGGCCGGGTTCCGGCGCACTGACCGGGGCAGCCGTAGGTCGACAGGCCGTCCGGGTGCGGCACGGTGGCCTGGCGGTAGAGCGACCGGAACGCCGCACGGGAATCGAAGTTGCGCACCCCGAGGGCGTACATCCGCGCGAGAGTGGGCGCGCTCGGGTCGCCGGTCATGACGTGGGTTCACCCGGTCAGGTGGATCCACCGGTCCCACGCGCCGCCGTGCTGACGACTGAGGTTGATCAGCGACTGCGCGCAATCACCCGCGACCTGCGGCTCGAGCAACGCGAGGAGCTCCGTGTGCGCGCGGTACTGATCCCATCCGGAGAAGTTGCCGAGCTGCGCCCGCTGTCCACGCGCGAGGCGGTGGATCCGCTGGTCGGCGCCCCAGTACGTGCCCGCGACGTCGTTGACGACGTTCGGCTGCAGGAACGAGTGGTAGAGCGCCGTGTAGAGCTTGGTGCGCTGCTCGTCGCTGCCACCCGCGACCTCGATGCGCGAAAGCTGTTCGTCCCACTGCCGATCCGCCGCCCGCGCGACCGAGGTGACGGTGTCCCGATCCCTGATCTCCGCGTCGAGGTTCGCCTTCGCGGCGTTGAGGCTCGTGTACGAGATGGCGACCTTCATGCCGACGTCGGTGCCCGGCTTGAACGACACCCACCCGCCGGACCCTGCCCAGCTCGAGCGGCACCGGTCTCGTAGCCCTCACCGCCGCGGGCGCGCAGCGTGTTCGAGCGCAGGCGCTCGTTCTGCCACGTGCCGGTCTTCGTGAAGGCCTGGTCGAAGCGAGCGACGAAGTGCATCCGGTAGTAGCTGCGCTTGTTGCTGCCGCCGCCGTTGCCGCACCGCCCGCAGAAGGCCCCCGTCAGCACCGACCCGGTGACGGTGCGGGTCTTCGGGTCGATGCGGATGTCCGCGGTCTCGCTGCCGTTGAGCGAGTTCGACGTGCGGAACAGGAGATTCGCCGGCCGCCCCTCGGGGAAGTCGATCGTCCCGACACCGCCGCGGGTGGCGGCCGCCACGTCGGTCGCGACGCCGTTGGCGAGCTTGAGGCTGTAGCGGCCCGGCACGGCGCACTCGTCCGCGTGCGAGAACGTGCTGGAGTAGACCTCGTCCTTGACGTCCGCCGAGGGCGAGACCGTCATGTCGCCCGTGTGGGGGAACACCGGGACGTCACCGGCGGCACCAGGGTGACAACCCGCCCCGTTGACGTGCGTGATCGAGAAGCCGCGCAGCTTGGTCGTGTCGTACGAGTAGCCGTTCGAGGCGGCCGTGTTCGTCTGGTCACCGGCGGTGCTCGTGGGGCTCCACGAGAACATGCCGAACGGGCGCACCGCACCCGGGTACGTGTTGCCGCCGTTGCTCGTCCCGATGAGCGGGTCGACATACCGCGAGAGATCCGCCCGCTTGCCTCCGCCGCCGGGGACCGCGCGGACCGCGCGGACCGACGGGGCCGGGGCGGTCGGCGCTGCGGTCGCGGCCGGTGCGGTGACCACCGGAAGATGCGCCAGAACCAGAGAGAGGACGGAGAATGCTGCGAGTGCC
>DAMDJY010000023.1:0-19775 GCA_032100225.1 Mobilicoccus sp. | reverse complement strand
GGCATCGCTGGATGCGCCTCCGAGTGAACACTCTCCGACGAAACTAGGAACTTCTCGACCTTCTGGACAGGCGGCGGGTCGACGCGGACACCGGCCCACCACACGCGGGAGGGGGTCATCCACAGCGTCCGTCGGCGGCGTGCCCGCATCGAGTCGGAGTGGGGAGCCGCGAATCGGCCGACCCGGGACCTTGTCCCCACCAGCCCCCGCAGCGCAGCACAGGCGCCTACGCTGGAGGCATGACTCAGGGACTGTTCACGCACATCGATCACGTCGGCATCGCAGTTCGTGACCTCGACGAGGCCATCGCGTTCTACGAGGAGAAGTACGGGATGCGCATGGCGCACCGCGAGGTCAACGAGGAGCAGGGTGTCGCCGAGGCCATGATGGAGGTCGGCGACTCGACCTCCTGCATCCAGCTCCTCGCGCCGCTCAACGAGACGTCCACCATCGCCAAGTTCCTCGACAAGTCCGGCCCCGGCATCCAGCAGATGGCCTACCGCGTCGAGAACATTGACGAGGTCTGCGAGACGCTCAAGGAACGCGGCCTGCGCCTGCTCTACCCGGAGCCTAAGACCGGCACCGCGGGCAGCCGCATCAACTTCATCCACCCCAAGGACGCCGGTGGCGTGCTCGTCGAACTCGTCGAGCCCAACAAGGCAGGCATGCACTGACCCCTCGTTCACCGCGAGCACTCCGGACGCACCCCACCGTCGGCCCTGCACCCTCACCGGTGCGGGGCCGACGTGCATCCGAGAACATGCATCCGACCATGCCGATCGCGCGGTCAAGGCATTGGTCACCAGCCTGATTCGCACCCCGTGACCAAGCTCACCAGGCCTCTCGTAGCGGTGAGCGCATGGGCCGGGTGAAGCTGGCACATAACGACGGCGGGTCCGAACCACGCGACCTCCTCCGGCAGCGCGACATCACTGCGAGGCACGGTGGGGAGGTCGAGCACCACGGTTCGACCCCGGTGCCCCACTCGACGACGAGCGCAAGGAGCCACCATGCAGGAGATTCTCGACGCCATCACCTCCGGAGACCGGAGCGAGGAGACCTACAGCGGTCTGTCGCTTCCGGAGTCCTTCAAGGCCGTGGTCGTCCGCAAGGACGAGGTCGGCATGTTCGAAGGACGCGAGAGCCGCGACAAGGACCCGAGGGAGAGCCTCCACCTCGACGAGGTACCGCTGCCCGAGTTGGCTCCGGGCGAGGCGCTGGTCGCCGTCATGGCGAGCTCGGTCAACTACAACACCGTGTGGACCTCGATCTTCGAGCCCGTCTCCACGTTCGGGTTCCTCGAGCGCTACGGCCGTCTGTCCGAGCACGCCAAGCGCCACGACCTGCCGTACCACATCGTCGGATCCGACCTCTCCGGCGTCGTGCTGCGCACCGGCCCCGGCGTGCACCTGTGGAAGCCCGGCCAGGAGTGCGTCGCACACTGCCTCTCGGTCGAGCTCGAGCACCACGACGGCCACAACGACACGATGCTCGACCCCGAGCAGCGCATCTGGGGCTTCGAGACCAACTTCGGTGGTCTCGCTCAGCTCGCGATCGTCAAGGCCAACCAGCTCATGCCCAAGCCCGAGCACCTCACGTGGGAGGAGGCGGCCTGCCCCGGTCTCGTCAACTCGACGGCGTACCGCCAGCTCATCAGCAAGAACGGCGCGGCGATGAAGCTCGGCGACCGCGTCCTCATCTGGGGTGCGAGCGGTGGCCTCGGGTCCTACGCCACCCAGATGGCCCTTGCCGGTGGCGCCACCCCGGTCTGCGTCGTGTCCTCCCCCGAGAAGGCCGAGATCTGCCGCTCCATGGGAGCCGAGCTCGTCCTCGACCGTCGTGAGAAGGACTACAAGTTCTGGAACGACGACTACACCGAGCAGAACCCCAAGGAGTGGAAGCGGTTCGGCAAGGACATCCGCGAACTCACGAACGGCCACGACGTCGACCTCGTCTTCGAGCACCCCGGACGTGAGACCTTCGGTGCCTCGGTCTACGTGACCCGCAAGGGCGGCACTATCACGACGTGTGCGTCGACCTCGGGTTACATGCACGAGTACGACAACCGCTACCTGTGGATGAACCTCAAGCGCATCGTCTCCAGCCACTTCGCCAACTACCGCGAGGCCTGGGAGGCCAACAGCCTCATCCGCCGTGGCCTCATCCACCCGACCCTCAGCAAGACCTACTCGATGGACCAGGTCGGCCAGGCCGCGTACGACGTGCACCGCAACGCCCACCAGGGCAAGGTCGGCGTGCTCTGCCTCGCCCCCGAAGAGGGCATGGGTGTGACGAACACCGAACGTCGCGACCAGCACATCGACGCGATCAACCGGTTCCGCAACGTCTGATCGGCCGATGCTGGCGTCGCACTGAGGCGCGTCAGCACCGCTGCCACACAACGCGATCGCCCGCGTCCTGCCGTTCTCGGCGGGCGTGGGCGATCGCCGTTGCTCCGAGTTGCTCCGACGTGGACACTCGACCCGCACGGAGCCTCGGGGCCACCTCCGCGCGTAGTACCCTTCGTTGAGCCCGCCCGCGCCACCTGCGCCTTTGGCGGAGGCTCGGTTCGAGACCCGGGGGTTGATGGATGCGACGTGACGCCTCAGCGGTACGAACCCATCGGCGGTCTGCCGTGCCGTGCACGCCAGCAGCTCGCGTGCCAGTGACGACGCTCCTCCACCCCACCGATTCCCTCTGCCGGCCACACGACGACGTGACCGATACCGCCGGAGAACATCTGCTGGCACCCCGGGCATCGGTACTGCCGATCGGGAGAGCGCCCGGTGATCACACGCACCACCCACGTCGTCCCGGCATAGCGCTCGCGGGACTCGCGGTGAAAGAGCTCGGGGTTCATTCCACGCTCGTCACGGCGGCGGCGGTTGGCTCGGGGCACACCGGCATTCTCGCAACACCACCGCCCGGGGCCGAATCGCCCGCCGACATCCGACCCCACGCGCAGACCACCTCGAGGAGGACCCGATGACGGAGAAATCCCGTCCGTCGCGCCGAGATTTCCTGCGCGCCAGTGCCCTTGCTGCCGGATCGATGGCCGTGTTCGACGCCTGCACCGCCCAGGGCGCGCAGCCGCCAGCCTCCACGGGCGGTTCCGGCATCACCGGAGCAGGCCCCACCACCGCGGCTCCCCAACCGGCCACGCCCTCCCCCACCGACTCGTGGGCTCCCCAGCCTGTGAAGGCCGAGGGGCTGGCGATGTCCTCCCTCCAGCGCGGCGAGCAGTTGATCCTCTCGACGAGTGACGGCGAGCGGACCTTCTGGGCCGGGGTCGGTCTCAGTGCCGCACTGCCCGGACACACGCCGCAGGACTTCGCGCCGACGCCGGAGGACTACCGCCGCTGGCTCGACCAGATGGGGCAGGTGGGCGTCCACGTCGTCCGCCTCGACTCCCTGCAGGCGCCCGCTCTGTACGACGCGCTCTTCGCCTACAACGAGTCGCACCCCGATGCGCCGCTCTACCTGCTTCAGGGCATCACCGTGCCCGAGGTGTCGGCACCCGCCCGCGACAACCGTGCCTTCAGCCCGGAGCTCCGCGAGGCGCTGACCGCCGAGATCGAGGCCACCAGCGCCGCCGTGCACGGTGAGCTCGTCCGCCGCAGCTCGGCTCCCGCGCCGCGCGGGAGCTGGACCAAGGACGTCTCGCCGTGGATCGCCGGGTGGATCGTCGGATCGGCGTGGTCACCGGGTGTCGTCATCACCACCGACCGCTCTCAGAAGGCCAAGCCCTACACGGGCACCTACATCGAGACCGCACCCGAGGCGACGCCGTCGGAGGCGTGGATCGCCGCGCGCATGGACCACCTCGCCACGCTCGAAGCCGAGTACGGCGTCTGCGCGCCCATCGCCGCCGCCAACTCCCCGCGCACCGACCCTCTGGCCCACCCGCAGGAGCCCTTCGACGACGACGACCTCGCGAAGATCGACGCCGCGCACATCCGCGCGACGAAGGCGTGGCCGGCAGGCACGTTCGCGGCCTATGCGGCCTATCCCTTCGCCCCGCGGTTCCTGCGCACCCAGGACTCCTACCAGGGCGCAGATCCCTACCGCTCCTACCTCGTAGAGCTGCGTCAGCACCACGCGGGCATCCCCCTCGTCGTCACCGAATTCGGCGTTCCCGCGTCGATCGGCCGCAGCGACAACGGCGCTGCCGGACGCAACAACGGCTTCCTCAGCGAGCAGGACGCGATGCAGATCAACGCGGACATGCTGCTGATGTTCAAGGAGCTCGGGATCAGCGGAGGCCTGCTCGCCTCCTGGACCGACGACTGGTCGGCCACCTCGCCTGCAACGCTCCCGCGCTTCCGTGAGGTGCCGGTTGAGCAGCGTGTGCTCATGCACGACGCCCAGACCAGCGACCAGTGGTTCGGCATCGTCGCCAACGACCCGGCACTGGCCGGTCCCACGACGGTCCACGACGAGCCCGACGACGAGATGACGCGCGTCGTCATCGATCACGACGCCGCCTACCTCTACATGACGCTGTACTTCACCCGCCGGGTCACCTCCCCGGTCGACGTGGGGTTCCGGCTCTACGACGCGGACGGTCTGCGCCTGCCCGGCGGATCGGGTACCTCGATCTACGACATCGCCCTGCACTTCGTCCCCACGATGAGCACGGTCACGATGTACACCCGTCGCACCCTCGACCCGACGCGTCTGGACGGGCTGCCGACGCTGTACCTCCCCCGCACCAACTCCCGCGGGTGGGTGGTCAACCAGCTGACGATGTCGCCGCCCATCGAGGTCAAGGGCGGACGCACCATGCCGCCGGAGATGTTCCGCGTCGGCGAACTCGTCCTCGGCTCGTGGGACCCGAACGACGAGGCGTTCTCGTCCTTGTCGACCTGGCAGCTCATCCGCCCCGACGCCGACCAGCCGATGGAGTGGCGCCTGCGTCTGCCCTGGTCGATGCTCAGCATCGTCGACCCGGCCGGACGTCGCGGCATCGTCCCCGACCTCGGCGAACCGACCCTGGTCGACGTCTCGACCGTCGACGTCATGGTCGAGTCGAGCACCCCGGGCAGCCCCGCGACGTTCTCCTTCGACCTGCCGCAGTGGAAGACCCTGCCTCCGACGACCGAACGCATGCGCGCCGGCGTCGACGTGCTCACCGATGCGCTCACCCGCGTCACCACCGCTTCCGACTGATCACGACGTCCGGGCTGATTTCCCAGACACATCGAACAGGCGGCCTTCCCGGTGATGGGAGGGCCGCCTGTTCGATGTGACGCGTTGTTCGCGGGGTGCGCGGTGCGCCTCTGTCAGTAGGTGCTGAATCCGCGCTTGGTCTTGCGGCCGAGGTAGCCGGCCTTGACCAGGTGCTCCAGGAGCGGCGAGGGAGCGAACCCACGCTCGCGGAACTCCAGGTAGAGCTCCTTCTCGATGGCCAGCGACACGTCGAGGCCCACGGTGTCGAGCAGCTCGAAGGGACCCATCGGGTAGCCACAGCCGGCCTTCATCGCGAGGTCGATGTCGTCGGTCGTGGCGTAGTGCGCCTCGACCATCTTGATCGCGTCGTTGAGGTACGGGAACAGCAGGTTGTTGACGATGAACCCGGAGCGGTCGCCGCAGGTCACGGCGCGCTTGCCGATCTTCTCGCACACCGACAGCACGGTCGCAGTCACGTCGGCGTCGGTGGCCACGGTGGAGACGACCTCGACGAGCTTCATCACCTTGGCGGGGTTGAAGAAGTGCATGCCGATGACGTCGCCAGGGCGGGAGGTCGACATGGCGACCTCGATGACCGGCAGCGAACTGGTGGTGGTGGCGAGGATCGCGCCGGGCTTGCAGATCTCGTCGAGGTTCTGGAACATCGCCTGTTTGATGCTCAGCTCCTCGGCGATGGCCTCGACGACGAGGTCGACGGTCTTGAGCGCGTCGATGGACTCACCGGCGGTCACGCGCGCCATCGCGGCATCGCGGTCGGCCTCGGTCATCTTGCCGCGCTGAACCGCCTTCTCCATGCTCGTGCCGATGGATTCGCGCGCAGCCTTGACCTTGTCGGCGTTGCGACCGGCCATGACGACGTCGTACCCGGCCTTGGCGAACACCTCGGCGATGCCGGTGGCCATCGTGCCGCTGCCGACGACGCCGACCTGGTGCACGTCGCGCATCCGAGCGTCGGCCGCGATGGGCGACGGGGTGATGCCGTCCTCGACGACCTTGCTCGAGCCGGGCTTGTCGTATGTGTAGAAACCGCGGCCGGACTTACGGCCGAGGAGACCCGCGGAGATCATGTGCTTGAGCAGCGGGGCCGGCGCGTGCAGCCGGTCGCGCCCCTCCTTGTAGATGGTGTCGAGCACGGCGAAACAGACGTCGAGGCCGATGAGGTCGGCCAGAGCCAAAGGGCCCATCGGCAGGCCACAGCCGAGCACCATGGCGGCGTCGATGTCTTCGCGGCTCGCGTACTTGTTGTCGTACATGTCGACGGCGCGGTTGATGTAGGCGAGCAGCAGGCGGTTGGCGATGAAGCCTGCCTGGTCACCGACGATGACCGGCTGCTTGCCGAGCTTGTCGGCCAACCCGCGCACGTCCTCGAGCACATCGGGTGCCGTGATGACGGTCGCGATGATCTCGACGAGGTTCTGCACCGGTGCGGGGTTGAAGAAATGGAGGCCGACGACGCGGTTGGGGTGCTTGGTCGCTGCGGCGATGTCGGTGACGGACAGGCTGGACGTGTTGGTGGCGAGGATCGCGTCGTCGCCGACGATCTCGTCGAGGCGGGTGAACACCTCGCGCTTGATGTCCAGCGCCTCGGGCACTGCCTCGACGACGAGCCCGCAGTCGGCCAGATCGTCCAGCGATTCCGTCGTGGTGACCCGATCGAGCAGCGCGCGCTGCTCGTCCTCGGTCATCTTTCCGCGTGCGACAGCACGTCCCGTCGAGTTCGTGAGGTGGCCGCGTCCGCGTTCGACGGCCTCGGCGCTCATTTCGACGCCGACCACCTCGAACCCGCTACGCGCGCACACCTCGACGATGCCGGCACCCATGGTGCCGAGTCCGACGACACCGATCTTCGTGATTTCCCGAGCCATGTGCCGAAGTCTCCCAGAGCTGTGGGCGGTGCGGGAGGGTTCGGGATGTGGCGTCCGGCACCTACCCTCACGCCGCAGCAGCACCCCGCCACGGAGCCATCACGGGTTGGGGACGCATCGACGGGGTGTGAGGCGGTGTGCGGACGTGCGCCGACCTGCCCTAGGGTGAGCGACGTGCGTCTGGTCATCGCGAAGTGCAGTGTCGATTACGAGGGCAGGCTTGCCGCCCACCTCCCGCTGGCGACCAGATTGTTGCTGGTCAAAGCCGACGGGTCGGTGCTCGTCCACAGCGACGGCGGCTCGTACAAGCCCCTCAACTGGATGTCTCCGCCGTGCAGCATGGCGGAGGTCGCACCCGACGAGATCGAGGCCGAGGACGGTGTCCAGGCCGTCTGGGTCGTGCGACAGGCCAAGACCGACGACCGGCTGCGGGTCCGTATCTACGAGGTGCTGCACGACTCCGCCCACGACCTCGGTGTCGACCCGGGCCTGGTCAAGGACGGTGTCGAGGCCCACCTGCAGGCACTGCTGGCCGAGCACATCACGACCCTCGGCGAGGGGTACCGGCTCGTCCGACGCGAGTACATGACCGCGATCGGGCCGGTGGACATCCTCTGCCGCGACCAGGACGGTGCTCATGTCGCCGTCGAGATCAAGCGCCGCGGCGAGATCGACGGCGTCGAGCAGCTCACGCGCTACCTCGAACTCATGAACCGCGACCCGATGCTCACCGCAGGTGGCCCGGTGCAGGGTGTCTTCGCGGCGCAGGAGATCAAGCCGCAGGCCCGCACACTGGCCACCGACCGGGGCATCCGCTGCGTGACGCTCGACTACACCGCCCTGCGCGGCCTGGACGACGTGACCGGTCGCCTCTTCTGAGGCCTGCACAGGCGAAACCGGTGAAACACTGACCCCTGCAGAACGTGCTTCACCGATAGACCGCACCACCTGTTCGCCCAACCCGGCTCGCCCGCACCATCTGCTCGCCCTTTCACCGCCCTTCCGTGACGCTCGCCCGGGCGCCCCGCCGACGACGCGAGGACATCGACATGAACCGCTCTCAGATCGGCGTGGCCACTCCCGCCCCCGAGGCCGCTGCAGCGGCGATGGCCATTGCCGAGGCCGGCGGCAACGCCGTGGACGCGGCGATCGCGGCGATCTGTGTCGCGTCGGTGACCGAGGTCGGGATCGTCAGCCCGATGGGTGGCGCGTACATCAACATCTGGGCCCCCGGGCAGGAGCCGGTCGTGCTCGACGCCTACGTGGAGATGCCCGGGCGCGACGCGTCACCCGAGCAGTTCGGCGGCGGGCTCCGCGGGTTCCACATGGACTACTACGGCGGGTTCGACGTCTACGGCGGGCATGGCGCGGTCGCCACCCCCGGCATGTTCGCCGGGCTGGACGAGGCCTCCAAGCGGTGGGGCGCGCTGCCGTGGCGCGAGGTCGTCATGCCCGCCGCGCACGTGGCCCGCGCCGGGTGGCCGCTGGGGACGGCCTCGGAGTTCTACCTGCGCCACAGCGGCGGCAATCTCTTCGAGTGGGACCCCGACACCCGCGCCTTCATGACGCAGGGCGGCCACGGCCCGGCTCCCCGGCTAGGCGAGATCGTCCGCTCCCTCGACCTCGCGAGCACCCTGGAGGTCATCGCGAACGAGGGCGTCGAGACACTCTACGAGGGTGAGCTCGCCCGACTCATCGCCGATGACATGGCCGAGCGTGGTGGCATCCTCGGTCTCCGAGACCTGTCGTCGTACCGCACGGCCGTGCGCTCTCCGCTGCGCACCCGCCTCGGCGGCTGGGACGTCGCAGTCAATGCCCCGCCGTCCATCGGCGGGCCGGTGCTCACCGCGATGCTGCGACTCCTCGCCGACCGGCACGAGCGCGACGGCAACACCCGCGCCTCCGACGTCCTGGAGATCCAGCACACCGTGCTCGAGTACCGGCGCCGTGCGATCGACGCGTCCGAGGACCTCGAGACGGCGGGCAAGGAGCTGATCCGGACGCTCGAGGAGCTGGGTCCCGACGGGCTCGAGGCCATCAGTACCTCACCGGAGACCATCCACGTCTCGGCCACCGACGGCACCGGCCTGTGCTGCGCGATCACCACCTCGGCCGGTTACGGCTCCGGCGTCACGGTGCCGGGCACGGGCCTCATGCTCAACAACGCGCTCGGCGAGCCCGAGCTCAACGGTCGCGGGCTGCACGCGCTGCCGCCCGGCACCCGTCTGGCCTCGAACATGGCCCCCTCGACCGCGCGCCGCGACGACGGAACGATGCTCGCCATCGGCAGCCCCGGCGCCGACCGCATCACGACCGCGCTCATGCAGGTCATGGGCGGCATCTGCCTCGACGGCAAGTCTCTTCAGGAGGCGATCGACCAGCCGCGTCTGCACGTCGCCTTCGACGAGTCCGGTGCCCCGCACGTCGAGCACGAGCAGGGCGAGCAGATCCTCGCGGCCGTCGAGCGCAGCGGACTCCCGGCAGTGCCACACGAACGCATCGCCATGTACTTCGGTGGTGTCGGCGCAACCTCGATGACCAGCAACGGTGTCCTCGAGGCCGCCGGCGATCCTCGCCGTGCAGCTTCTACCGCCATCGGCTGATCGCAGCCGGAACACCCCCCCTGCGCAGGGCCCACCCGTACTCACGGCTGCCCGGTCAGTGTCTCCCGGCGGCGCCACGGAGCCAGCGGGCGTCGGGACCCTCGGGTCAGCTGAGCCGGTCCACCGCCATACCGTCGGCGTCGATCCGCACGACGAGTTCGTCGTCCTCGGCACGCAGGGGTGGCGAAATCTCGGTGGCCAACACGACGACATGTTCGCCCCGATAGAGGTCAGAGAGGTCGATCAGCGCCGCGTCCAGGGTGTCGGCGATGGGCAGGGGCAACAGGTCGGCGCCCTCACGCTCATTGTCGGTTTCGGCGCCTCGGCGCGATGGCGCTGCATGCACGGCAACGATCGGGGCGCCGTGGACCAGGTCCCACCGCTCCGGTGTGCGGACCGGACCGAAGACGTGAAACGTTGCCGGGCACTGCAGGTCGCTCATGCCGGATCCGTCCCCACGTCCGGCAGCACGATGTGAGCAGCGACCGACTCGGCCCACGGCACATCCCGGTGATGCGGTTCGACGATGTCGGCACGGACCTCGTCGGGACTGCGCGCGGCCATCCGATCGGCCTCGGCATAGACGGCCGGGCCGGCGTCTGCGGCGACCTTGCGAACGAACGGCGCATCCGAGCTGCGCCGTAACCGAGCCAGGACCTCGAGATCAATCCACACCGGGTTGGGCGCCCCGGGCGGAAAGTACTTGGCCGTGGTCGAGCCGATCCCCACCCGCAGCTCAGGGTCGGCGCACACGAGCGACGAGGCATACCACTCGTCGGGGGTGCGGACCTGCCGAAAATACGTCTCGAGCTCGGGACGCTCTGCGGTCTGACGTTCGATCGAGGCCAAGGCACGTTCGCCCAGGACGATCCACGCGCTGGCCTTGACGGGCGTGATCGGAGGATTCGGCCTCCGGCGGCGCGTCCCCAGCCACAGGCGGGGCTCGCCGGGCTTGGTGAGGACGATCGATCGGTCGGACAGCACCGAACCGGCCCGCACCACGGCCCGACGCAAGAGGGCGCCATCGGCGCGGAGCGGAGCCGGAGGGGAGAAGATGCGCCAGCGCCACAGGTGGTCTCGGGGCTGATCGGCGGCAGGCTCGAGCAGGGCATCGACGTTGGACGCCACCACCGCGTCCTCCCAATCGATGAGGTTGCGGATGGGATAGTCCTGCCCCGAGATGAGCACGACGTGACTGCACCCGGTCCTGTCGCGGGCCAGGAGTCCGGCCTCGAGGTTGGCCTGGGCCAGGGTGAAGTCGCCCCATCGGATCGAGATCTCGCTCCGAAGGTCGTGCCCACCGGCCAGCTCGACCTCTCCCGGAGCGAAGAGCCCCGGCCGGTCATACCTGACGACGACGTCGGCGCCCGGGCTGAGCTCTCGGATGCGCCGCACGAGCCTCAGCACGGCCGGTGGATCGGTGTGGCACATCACCACGTAACAGAAGGTCATGCCCGCGTTCCCCCTCCGACAATGACGGATCCCCGCCAGCGCAACACTATCCGTGAGCGCAGACGGGGATCCGTCGACCGTGAGGGTGAATCTCGATCAGCCCGCGGTGAGACCGTGCCGCTCGCGGATGACCTCGACGATGTGGCCGATCGAGGTGGTGAGGTCGTGGTGCTTGGGCGTGAAGACCTCACTGACACCGAGGGCCTTGAGCTTGGCGGCGTCGGACTCGGGGATGATGCCGCCGACGATGACCGGCACGTCACCGGCGCCTTCGGCCTTCAGCCCGTCGAGGATCTCGGGTACGAGCTCCATGTGGGAGCCGGACAGGATCGAGACGCCGATCGCGTGGACGTCCTCGTCGACCGCAGCTCGGACGATCTGCTTGGGTGTGAGCCGAATGCCCTGGTAGACGACCTCGAAACCGGCGTCGCGGGCACGGACGGCCACCTGCTCCGCGCCGTTGGAGTGACCGTCGAGGCCAGGCTTGCCGACGAGGAAGCGCAGGTGCGTCCCCATCTCCTCCCCCGTGGTCTTGACGAGTTCGCGGACCTGGGCGAGCGTGCTTCCCGCCTCGGCCTCACCGACGCCGACGCTGCCGCCGACACCGGTGGCCGCGCGGTACTCGCCGAACACGTCGCGCAGGGCCTGCGCCCACTCCCCCGTGGTGACGCCCGCGCGGGCACACCGCAACGAAGCCTCCATGAGGTTGACGTTCTCATCGGCGGCCTGCTCCTTGAGCGCGGCGAGTGCAGCCTCGACCTCGGCCTTCTTGGCCGGGTCGGCATCGCGCTGCTCGCGCCAGGCACGAACGGCGTCGGACGCGGCCTTCTCGACCTCGGGGTCGACGGTCTGGATCGCGGTGTCGAGGTCGGCGGTGAGCGGGCTCGGCTCGGTCGTCGTGAACTTGTTGATGCCGACGACGACGTCTTCACCGGACTCGATGCGCTGGCGGCGACGCGCGTGAGAGGCGACGAGTTCGGTCTTCATGTACCCGGATTCGATGGCGGCAACCGCGCCGCCCAGCTCCTCGATGCGGGCCATCTCGGCCTTCGCACCGGCGACGATCTCGGCGACCTTGGCCTCGACGACGGGAGATCCGTCGAAGAGGTCGTCGTACTCGAGCAGGTCGGACTCGAAGGCGAGCACCTGCTGCAGGCGCAGGCTCCACTGCTGGTCCCACGGACGCGGGAGGCCGAGGGCCTCGTTCCACGCAGGCAGCTGCACGGCGCGGGCACGGGCGTTCTTGCTCAGCGTGACGGCCAGCATCTCGAGCACGATGCGCTGGACGTTGTTCTCGGGCTGGGTCTCGGTGAGGCCGAGGCTGTTGACCTGCACGCCGTAGCGGAATCGGCGGTGCTTGGGGTCCTCGATGCCGTAGCGCTCACGCGTCAGCTCGTCCCAGAGCTGGACGAACGCGCGCATCTTGCACATCTCCTCGACGAACCGCACTCCGGCGTTGACGAAGAAGCTGATGCGGGCGACGACCTCGCCGAACTTCTCCTCCGGCACCTCGCCGCGAGCCTTGACCGTGTCGAGCACCTCGATGGCCGTCGCCATCGCGAACGCCACCTCCTGCACCGGCGTCGCACCGGCCTCCTGCAGGTGGTAGCTGCAGATGTTGACCGGGTTCCACTTGGGCATCCGGCTGACGGTGTAGGCGATCGTGTCGGCCGTGAGTCGCAAGGAGGGCGCGGGCGGGAACGCGTGCGTCCCGCGCGACAGGTACTCCTTGATGATGTCGTTCTGCGTCGTGCCCGCGAGCTTGGCCACGTCGGCATCGACGTCGTTGCCCGCGGCGAGCGCCTGCTGCTCGGCGACGACCTCGTACATCGACAGCAACCACATCGCGGTCGCATTGATGGTCATCGACGTGTTCATCCCGGCCAGCGGGATGCTGTCGAACAGCGCCGCCATGTCGCCGATGTGCGAGATCGGCACACCGACCTTGCCCACCTCACCGCGAGAGAGCTCGTGGTCGGGGTCATAGCCGGTCTGCGTCGGTAGGTCGAACGCCACCGACAGCCCCGTCTGCCCCTTCTCGAGGTTGCGCCGGTACAGCGCGTTGCTGGCGGTGGCACTGCTGTGCCCCGCGTAGGTCCGCATCACCCATGGCCTGTCCCGTTCACCCATGCTGTGAAGGTAGCCGCGACCGCCGACACCTGGGCCGACTTCGGCGGTGAGTCCCATCACAAGAGATGCGTCCGGGGGGACGCGACCGCGATGCAGGCAGGATCTGAGACGATCCGACCATGGTCAACATCACTCGCGTGTACACCCGCACCGGCGACGACGGCACGACCCACCTGGGCGATTTCAGCCGCACGAGCAAGACCGACCCGCGTCTGGCGGCCTATGCGGACGCCAACGAGGCCAACGCGGCCATCGGGATCGCGGTCACCTGCGGTGGCCTGAGCGAGCCGGTCAAGGCCACGCTGACGCGCATCCAGAACGACCTGTTCGACGTGGGTGCCGACTTGTGCAATCCCCTCGTGGCCGGCGACGAGAGTTCTGAATACCCGCCGCTGCGCGTCAAGGCCGAGTGGATCGACGAGCTCGAGTCCGACTGCGACGCCTACAACGAGCAGGTCGACAAGCTGCGCTCGTTCATCCTGCCCGGCGGCACGCCCGGCTCGGCCTACCTGCACCTGGCCTGCACCATCACCCGCCGCGCCGAACGCTCGACGTGGGCCGCGATCGACACCTACGGAGACCAGCCCGCTGCGAGCGCGAAGGACGCCGAGCACCCCGGCGGCATCAACATCTTGACGGCCAAGTACCTCAACCGACTCTCGGACCTGCTGTTCATCCTCGCGCGCGTGGCCAACGTGGACGCCGGTGGCGATGTGTTGTGGACCCCCGGCGGAGGGCGCGACAACGCGAGCTGACCACACCGACTCTCACGCACTCACCCTTCGGATGGGCACGTTGCCCGTTCGACGGGTGATCTGTGTGATGCGTCGTCGTCGCGAAGGGCAGTTCGACGACGCACCACAGCCAGTGGCGACGCCCGGCTCATTCCGTTCTGCCTGTGCGCCCAGGTTAGAGGGGGCGACGGATGGGGGGTGAGGACTCCACCCAGTACCGCATCGCCGTGTACTGCGCCGGCGCCAGCGCCAGATCGAAGGTCATCCCCTCACCGCCGGGTTCGACGCCCGAGACGCGCACCCGGTACACGGTGCGATCACCCTGGCCGGAGAACACCGAGGCAATCCGGCCATCCTCCTCCAACGGAGTGGTGGCCGAGAGCTCGAGCGTGTAGCGCTCCCACGTGTAGGCAGGACGAGTGGTCCAGCCGAAGAGAGGAAAGGCCTGCAGTTGGCCGGCGCTCATGCGCAGCAGCGCAGGACGCCACGGCGGCACGGCACGCGGGCGGATTCCGCACGCGACCACGTCACCCTCGTGAGAGAGCAGCCGTCGCCGGGTGAACAGCCAGAGCAGAAGAAGCAGCGCAGCCAGGATGAGGGCAGCAAGAACCAGCTCAGCAGCAAACAGGCTCTGGCGTGCCAACGCTCAGCTCTGGGAGACGTTCTCGGAGACGATGGTGACCACGTCGTTGTCGACGGAGAGGATTCCGCCGTCGACGGTGAACGAGCGCGAACCGCCGTCGCCGTCGATCCGGACCTCGCCCTCGCGCAGGGCAGCCAAGAGCGGGGTGTGCTTGGGCAGAATGCCCAGGTCGCCTTCGGTGGCGCGAGCGATGACCTTGTCGGCCCCGCCCTCCCAGACCAATCCGTCGGCGGCAACGAACTCGACATGCAGCTGACCCACGATGCAGACCCCTTCGACGGTGGTGGTTGGCCAGAGTCTACCCACAAAGACCCCGCCCGACCGGCCGCGGCCGGTGCGCGGGCCGGGACGACCGACCTCGCGGCGGTGATCTGTGCCACGACTCGCGGCGCAACCCCTCACGCAGGCCGGCCCAGGGCGCCACCAGCAGCGTCCTTCTCGCCGCCCTTCTAGCGTCGGTCGTCACCAGGCCGTCTTCTCGCCCGCCGGTCGGCGAATCTCCCCTGCCCGGCGCGCGGTGTACCTTCGTCGCTCGTGAGCTTGTGGACCCTGCACCGAGATGGTGCCCTTTCCGGCCCCGACGACGTCGTCGCCCCCTCCGAGCGTCTCTCCTGGGGGCGCACCGTCGGCCTCGGGATGCAGCACGTCGTCGCGATGTTCGGGGCGACGTTCGTCTTCCCCCTGCTGATGGGGCTCTCCCCGCAGCTCGCGATCATGATGTCGGGTGTCGCGACCCTGCTCTTTCTCCTGCTGACTGCCGGGCGGGTGCCGAGCTACCTCGGATCGTCGGCCTCGTTCGTCGGCGTGACGGGTGTCATTGCGGCGCAAGGAGGCACGGCGTCGGACAAGACCGGGGCGCTCCTGTTCATCGGCGTCACCCTGGCGCTCGTCGGTATCGCGATCCATGTTCTCGGTGCAGCCTTCATGCACCGCCTCATGCCGCCGGCCGTCACGGGCGCCGTCATCATGCTCATCGGCTTCAACCTGGCCCCTGTCGTGGCGAACACGTACTGGCCGCAGGACGAATGGATCGCGCTGGCGGTCATGTTGTTCGTCGTCGTGGTCAGCGTCGCCTCGCGCGGGTTTCTCTCCCGCATCGCGATCTTCGCGGCCGTCATCTTCGGGTACGCCCTCTCGTGGATGACCGATCTGGTCGCCGGTCCGCTCACTGGGCCGAACGCCGCCGGTGACATCACGACCCACGCCCGCGTCGACTGGAGTGCGGTCGCGGCGGCCCCCTGGTTCGGATTCCCGGGTGCCACCACTGCAGAGGTGCCCGGCTGGCACCTGCCCACGTTCCACCTCGGGTTCGTGCTGGTCGTGCTCCCGATCGTCGTCGCTCTCGTCGCCGAGAACATCGGCCACGTCAAAGCCGTCGGCGAGATGACCGGCGAGAACCTCGACCCTCTGATGGGCCGGGCCGTTGCGGCGGACGGTCTCGCGACCATGCTCGCCACGTCCGTCGGTGGCGCGCCCACCACGACCTACGCCGAGAACATCGGCGTCATGGCGGCGACGCGCGTCTACTCCACGGCCGCCTACGTCGTGGCAGCGCTCACGGCCATCCTCTTCGGGTTCTCGCCCAAGTTCGGCGCGGTCGTCTCGGCCATCCCCGGCGGGGTCCTCGGCGGGATCACGGTCGTTCTCTACGGCATGATCGGCCTGCTCGGCGCCAAGATCTGGGTCGAGCACAAGGTGCTGTTCAGGCACCCGGCCACCCTGGTTCCGCTCGCGGCCGGAATCATCATGGGCGTCGGCAACGTGACGCTGCACCTCACCCAGGGTTTCCAGCTCTCGGGCATCGCGCTCGGCACGATCACCGTCATCGTCGGCTACCACGTGGCGCACAAGCTCGCCGCCCGCGCTCACACGACACCGGGCGTGCCCGACATCTCCGGCACCGACCTCGACGCCACCCACGCCGACCTCTCCCGCGAAGAGGGCTGGGACCACACGCCCCGCGGCTGACGGCCTGGTGCTGTCGCCGAGCCGGTGAGGGTGGAGAAGGCCGTCCCGCACCGCCACCCGGGGAATTGACCGACACCTGACCCTTCCCAGCCCCGGCACTGTCCGGCCACGGCCTACCGTTGACGGGAGGGCGCGTGCCGACACGTGCGGCACCTACGCGCCCACGGACAGCCGCCATCAGCCGTGAGGGAACCATGAACTCCGCCGTCGTCATCGGCATCCCGACCTACCGCCGACCTGCGCTGCTTGCCAGGCTGCTCCAGTCGTTGACGCCCGAGATCGCTGATCGCGACGTGCTCGTCATCATCGGCGACAACGAGGCCGGCACGGCGGCCCCGGCCGTCGCCGCCGAGAGCGAGCTCGACACGTTGTGCGTCCCGGTCGAGGCCCCCGGCATCCCCGAGGTGCGCAACGCGCTGATCCGAACCGCGCTGCAGGAGAGGCCCGCGTGGGAACACCTGATCATGCTCGACGACGACGGGTACGTCGCCCCGGGCTGGTTCGACGCGCTGATGGACGGGGTCGCCCGCTACCACGCCGACGTCACGGCGGGCCCGGTACTCGGCGAATTGCCGCCCGACGCCTCCCGACTCGCGCGCAACAGCATCTATGCCGGACGCCGCCGCAGCACCTCCGGCCCGGTCGACATGCTCAACGGCACCCAGAACATCGCGATCTCGAGGCACATCGTCGAGGCGATCGGGGACCCCTGGTTTCCGGTACACCTGGGCCGCTCCGGAGGCGAGGACCACTTCTTCTTTCGCGAGGTGCTCGACCAGGGCGGCACGATGGCGTGGTGCGACGAGGCGGCAGTCACCGAGCCGACCCCTGCAGCGCGACTGCGGGCCGATGCCCTGCTGCGCCGCGCGTTCCGCAGCAACATGGTGAGCACCCAGACCGACCTCGCCTTCTACGGACCGGTCGAGGTGACCCGCCGATTGGCCGCCGACACAGGTCGATTCGGCCGCAAGGTCGCGGCCGGCGTCGTACGCCGCGACCCCGACCGACTCGCCTCTGCGGCCATCGACGCGGTCAGCCTCATGGGCCGCACCTCGGGATTCGTGCGCCGCACTCCCCCGAACTCCGATCACACGGGGGTCTGACTCGGCCCCTCGGACGAGGTGACTCGCGCCGGGCCTGCACGATGCACCGCAGCGCGCGATCGATCGACCTGGCGCCGGATCAGACGTAGGGGTGCACCGGTCGACCGCGGCCGTGCGTCGGTACCTGCCACGTGGGAACGCGCCGAGACGGCGTGACCTCGGGGATGCGCCGAGCTGCGACCCTCAACCCCTCCTGGGCGCGCACGACGGCACTCGCGTCGGCGGGAAGAGCACGCGCGACGAGCTCGGCAAGCGAGGCGACTTCGGACGAGTCCGCGCTCCGGTCCCCTCCCGGGCGGACGACGGTCTCGTGGTCGCGGAACTTGAACTCGCCTCCGACGAGCGCACGGGGCATCCGCACCCAGGAGGCCGGCACCCCGAGGGAGTCGGCGGTGATGACCCCATGCAGGGACGTCGACACGATGGCGCGGCAGGAGGCCACCTGCCTGGCCACGGCGGCCGGGCTCTGGGCGACGTCGATGACGAGAACTCCGTCATGCCCCTCGATCATGGCCTCCACCCACGGGTCGTCGACGTGCGTGTAGTGGACGACGAACCCGACCTCGTGCGTGATGCCGGGGCGGGAGATCGTGTCGGAGATGAGCAGTCCCGGGTCGCCCAGGGCCTCGACCTGCGGCGAACCGAGACGGTCACGGGTGAGTTCGCCGCGCAGCGCCAAGGTCGTGATGCCGGGGAGGTCGACCGGCTCGTCGCGGATGAGTCCGGTCCCCCAGAGAGTCGCGGTGCTGTCGGCGGGCAGGTGCTGGATGAGCGACCCGACGCCGATGAGATCCGCTTCGGCCGGCGGGGTGAGGACCGGCACGATGCCGAGATCACGCAGGAGGTGCGGCGTGAGCAGATCACCGAAGTTCTTGACGCGCTCCCACCAGTACGTCGATACGAGCACCGCGTCCGGGCGGCAGGCGGGGTTGAGCACGGCGCGAACGATCCGCTCCGCCTCGCGCCCCTGACTCCGGACCCGCCCGGTATAGCCGAGTTTCTTTCCCTCGGTGACGTTCTCGATGCGCTCGACAGTCGACTCCCACAGACCCATGCTCCGACCGTAGGTACTGAGCGATCCGACCGACGAACGCGAACCTCTGTTGATGGTCAAGTGCGGGTCAGAACTTGGTCGGGGGTCACGATGCATCCCCGACGACCTCGGGCAACGGGACCGGCTTGCCCTCCCTGCACCGGGCGGGACTGATGGCTATGGTGGGTGACGCCGTCCGACCATGCGAGGAGCCCCCATGTCCCCCACCGGGTTTGGACAGAGTCAAAGTCAGAGTCCGACCGATCCCGATGCGCCCGCTGCTGCGGTCGTCATCCCCGCGTACGACGAGGCCTCGGTCATCGACCGGTGTCTGGACGTGCTTGAGGGCCGTGACGTGTTCGTCGTCGTCGTGCCCAACGGATGCCACGACGACACGGCCGAGATCGCTCGGCGTCGGGGCGTCGAGGTGGTCGAACTGGCCGAGGGCAACAAGCGTGCCGCGCTGAACGCGGGCGATGCGGCCGTTGTCGCCGCCGGACACGGCGACCTTCCGCGGATCTACCTCGACGCCGACATCACGATGTCAGGGGCAACGTTCGATGCTCTGGTCGCCGCGCTGACGACCGACCGGGCCGTCGCCGCAGCGCCTCGCGTCCACTTCGACACGAGCGCAGCGAGCCCCGGAGTCAAGGCGTTCTACGACGTCTACACCGAACTCCCCTATGTGCGATCCGAGATGATCGGTCTCGGCGTCTACGGCATGTCGGCGGCCGGGCGTGCTCGCTTCGACGAATTTCCCGACCTGCTCAGCGACGACCTGTTCGTCCAACGCCTCTTCGCGCCGGACGAACGCATCGTCGTCGACGGCACCTTCACCGTCTCGGTCCCCCGCGACCTGCGGAGCCTGCTCAAGGTGCGCACGCGCGTCGCTCGCGGCAACCGGCAACTCGCGCAGGCACATCAGGACGACGACCGATTCGCCACCACGGGCGGCTCGACGATCGGCGCCCTCGGCGACCTGGTGCGCTCCCAGCCGACCAAGGCCCCGGCGGCCGGTCTCTACCTCGGACACACCGCCCTGTCTCGCGTGCTC
>DAMDJY010000022.1:0-27927 GCA_032100225.1 Mobilicoccus sp. | reverse complement strand
CGGTCCTGGGCCACGGAGTGCTGTGCTGCGACGGCCTCGGCCCGAGTCTGGATGTCGGTGGCGGCGGCGCGTGCCTGCGCCAGGTCGGCCTCGGCGGCCTCACGGGCGGCCTTCTGCGCGGCTTCGTCGGCGATGTCGGCCTCGAAGCGCGTCGTCATCTGCACGAGGTCGTCGGCGAGCAGCCGCAGCCGAGCGTCCCGCACCTCGGCCTGGATCACCCCGGCCCGTTTCGCTGTCTCGGCCTGCCGTCCCAGCGGTCCGAGTTGGCGACGGATTTCGGTGGTGAGGTCTTGCACCCGGCGGAGGTTGACCTCCATGGTCTCGAGCTTGCGCAGCGCGCGCTCTTTGCGTTTGCGGTGCTTGAGCACGCCCGCGGCCTCTTCGACGAACCCGCGGCGCTCCTCCGGAGTGGCCCGCAGGACGGCGTCGAGCTGTCCCTGGCCGACGATGACGTGCATCTCGCGCCCGATGCCGGAGTCCGAGAGCAACTCCTGGATGTCGAGCAGGCGGGCGCTGGTGCCGTTGATGGCGTACTCGCTGCCGCCGCTGCGGAACATCGTGCGGCTGATCGTCACTTCGGAGTAGTCGATCGGGAGGGCCCCGTCGGAGTTGTCGATCGTCATCGTGACCTCGGCCCGGCCGAGCGGCGGGCGACCGGCGGTGCCGGCGAAGATGACGTCCTCCATCTTGCCGCCGCGCAGACTCTTGGCGCCCTGCTCACCCATGACCCAGGCCAGCGCGTCGACGACGTTGGACTTGCCCGAGCCGTTGGGCCCGACGATGCACGTGATGCCCGGTTCGAGCTTGAGATGGGTGGCCGACGCGAACGACTTGAAGCCCTTGAGGCTCAGGCTCTTGACGTACACGGCGACAGGACTCCTGTGCTGCTGGGGGTGGCGATCCTGCACACCCTAGCCCGCGGCGGCACTCCCCTCGCGGACGTCGACACTCGCGCGTGCGTGGCGGGGGCCCGCGGCGGTGGTGTGCGGCGGTATGGAACCGATGTGGGGTGTCTGTCGGTACTCCTCGCTATCGTGGCTGTGTCCCCGTCGCCCCGGCGTCCGCATCGCCGGCCCAACCCCCGGCGGCGCACGGGTCCACCGCAATCCAAGGAGAAGTCGTGCACCGCAAGCGTTTCGCCGCACTGCTCATCGCTGTTCCGCTCGCTCTGGGCGGGTGCAGCGGTACCGACTCGTCACCGCAGGCCCCCGCCACGCAGGCACCGGCCACCGCCACCGATGCCGCCCAAGCCACGCCCGGGCAGGAGATCGACCCGGTCGCCTTCTTCGAGAAGGCGCAGAAGGCTATGACCGACGCCAAGACGTATTCGATGACGGTGGAGATGGATTCCACCGGCGAGAAGACGACGATGACCGGCGTCGGCGACATCTCGGATGCGGCGCACCCCAAGGCCGACATGAAGCTGTCGATGCCCGGCAGCGCCGCGCAGATGCACATGATCATCGACGGCACCAACGTGTACATGCAGATGCCCGGGGTCGGGGGCGACGGCAAGTTCGTGCGGATGCCACTCTCGGTGCTCAGCCAGGCCGGTGGACAAGACGTGTCCACGCTGATGAACCCGTCCGAAAACCTGGCCCTGACGCAACAGGCCGTCGACAGTGTCGTCTTCACGGGCACGGAGGACGTCGCCGGCGAGACGTTGCGCCGCTACAAGGTCACGATGGACCCGCAGAAGCTGCAGCAGGGCCTCGCGACCAGCGGGCCTACCGCGATGCCGACGCCGTCGGGGATGCCCGAGTCGCTGCCGTACGACCTCTGGCTCGACGACGCAGGCCGGATGCGCAAGATGACGATGAACCTCGAAGGCACAGCCATGACGATGACGACCACGGATTACGGCAAGCCCGTCACCATCACCCCGCCGCCTGCCGCGTCGGTCACCCAGATGCCCGGCCTCTCGGGTCCGGCCACCCCGGCACCCACGAGCGCTCCCGCCTCACCGGTTCCGACGAGCCCGGCACCGGTGCCCACGCCCTCCGGCTCCTGAGCCGGAGGCTCCCCGACGTAGCTCGCCGGGGAGCCTCAGCGCTCGGTGAAGCCGCTGAGGTCGCTGCGCGGCTCGCCCCACTGCGTGGTGGCGGAGGTGACGCGGCCCGGGCGGCGCATGGTCGACGGGTCTTCGCGGAGCAGGGCATCCAGACGTTCGACGCTCTCGCAGGGGCCCTGCGCGCAGACCTCGACGCGGCCGTCGATGAGGTTTCGGGCATAGCCGACGAGACCGAGTTCGAGGGCACGAGAGCGTGTCCACCACCGGAATCCGACGCCCTGAACCGTGCCGGAGACGAAGATCGTGGCCTTGGCCTGAGTCATCGCGGTGCCCTTCCTCGGTGTGCGTGGGAGCACCACCCTAGGACGGCTGCGCTTACGCGCTGACGCGGGATCCCGACTCGAACGGCACGTGCGCGCCTTCGGATTCGTAGTGGACGTGCAGCGTCAGGGAACCGAACTCCCACCGCGGCCGCAACCGGCCCGTGGCGATGACCTGAGCCCCGGGTGCGAGGGAATCGCCGCCCACCTCGCACACGACCTCGATGGCCGAGTTGGCGATGATCTCGTCGGCGGTCATGGTGCCGTCGAGGTTCTCGATCCCCGGGTACTGCACGCACCGGCCGCCGATCTTGAGCAGCCGCTCCTGGATGGCGCTGCGGGCGGCTTCGAGGGCGACGGAATCTCCAACGGAGTGCCGCCCGACGGTGCAGGCCAGGGCCGGGCGTTCCCGCGCGACGGCGATGCACATGCGCCACAGTTGCCATTCGGCCAGTCCCGCACCGGAGACGGTGAGCACGGTGTGAACCTCGGACCGTCGGGTGACGATGCGGTGGGTCGCGATGAACAGGGCGGCCGGATCGACCCCTGCTGTGGGGGCGGCGGCCGCGAGCGCCACGGCGAATCCGTCGGCCTCACGCAGGGATACGGCATCGAGGTCGACGCCTGCGACGACCGGAGTCGTGCGGACCATGTGCCCTCCCCCTGCGTGCTCACTGTGTGCGAATGTGCGTGGTGCTCGTGCGTTCTCGCTACTGCCTTGCGCCCTGCGCGTGCTGGCGCAGGTGTCCCTGTCGAGGCAGCGGCAGATTGGGCCGTTCGGTCGAAGCACCCACTGTCGATGTCCCCGACGACCAGTCGCGATCCGACACGTGAACTGCGCGTGAACGCATGCACACGAACAGGGCGCCTGGTGTGCCTGGTCAGAGACATCCGACCTGCGGCATACCGTGGCGGCATGACTATCGGCTGGGGTTTCATCGGTGCCGGTCGCTTTACTCGCACCCCCGTGGCTGCGGTGGCCGCGAGTGCCGGTCACCGCGTGGTGCGCATCGGTGCGCGTGACCCACGCCACGCCACGTTACTCGCCGAACAGGTCGGGGCGTGCAGTGGTGACTACGCGAGCGTGTTCGCCGACGATGCGGTCGACGTCGTCCACATCACGACGACCCACCCGTTTCACGAAGAGCAGGCCCTTGCAGCCATCGCGGCGGGCAAGGCTGTCGTCGTCGAGAAGCCGATGGCGTTGAATGCTGCCTCGGCGCGCCGGATCACCGACGCCGCTGCCACCGCGGGTGTGTTCGCGATGGAGGCGATGTGGCTGCGGCACCAGCCGCTCATCCGGGAGGTCGTCGAGCTGGCTCGTTCGGGTGGGATCGGCGACGTCCTCTCGGTTCAGGCCGACTTCGGTGTGCGGCGTGACTACGACCCCAGCGATCGGCTGTTCGACCTCGCCAACGGGGGCGGGGCGCTGCTCGACCTGGGCGTGTATGCGGCGGCGTTCGCGTGGCCGTTCCTCGGCCGGCCGGACTCCGTGCAGGCCACGGGGGCGCTGACACCGGCGGGGTCGGACCTCACCGCGGCCGTCCAATGGGGTTACGACGACGGCCGATTCGCGCAGCTCACCTCGACCTTCGCCGCCCCGAGTCCTGGGCGCGGAATCGTCACCGGAAGCCGTGGCTGGATCAGCGTCGAACCGCATTACGCCAAGGGCCCGACCCTCGCGCTCGTCAACGTCGACGGCCAGACCAGGGAGATCCGTGCCGAGGCGCACCGCTACGTCGACCAGGTCGAGGAGGTCGGCCGCTGCCTGCAGGAGGGCCTCACGCAGAGCCCCCACATGCCCTTGGCCGACACCATCGGCGTGCTAGAGACCCTCGACCGAGCACGCGCCGACCTTGGCGTCGTCTATCCGTGCGAGTAGAGGCTGTGCGCGGCCCTCGCGTGCCCGCCGGCCGCGGATGTATCGCCGCCAGTCCTAGCGCATGGCGGCGGACACAGCCGCCAGGCGGGCGTCGATGGACTCGGCCATCATCTCGATCTCGCGCTCGCGGATGCTGTTCCTTCGTGCTGCGCCACGCCAGTCGGCCATCGTTGCCTGGATGGCGGCGATCCTCTGGCGAGCCTTTGCCGCACTCAGGCCGCATTCCTCGGCCAGGGGCAGCAGCGCCTCGGCTCCGTCTGGCAGCACATCGGCGCCCATGATCGACGTCGATCGCGCCCGCCACGGGTCCGGATTGGCGTTCACATCGAAGAGCGGGCTGAGCACCCAGGAGCCTCGGTCTGTGAGGAACCCGTGGTGGCGAAGGTGGTCGTCGGTGTTGCCGAGGATGACGGAGGCGACGACGCGGTCGAACAGTTCTCGGTGATCGGCTTTGGGAGAAAGTGAGAGGTCGCGGATGGCCTCGGCGATCTCGACGTAGTCGCGGCGGTCGCCGTCGTTCGCTCCGAGCGCGGTCATCGCACTGATGTAGCCGACTCGGTGCCCTGCCTGCGTGCGGTCGAATCGGCGCAGGATGAGCACGCTGCGCTCCCCCACCCTGGTCAACCGTCGGGCGGGTGTGCGAATACCTGCGGCCTCCATCAGATCCAGCGCGGTGGCCTCCCACGCCATGACGTCCCACCGGTCGCTGGAGTGCGGGAACTTGGCGATGGCCAGCGCGCCATCGTCGAGACGAACAGACGCTTTGGGTCGCGCACCGCCCAGGCCGGTCGAGCCCGTGTCGAGCAGGTGCTTGACGGCTGCGCTGGGGTCATCGTCCGAGGCGAGCTCGTCGCAGGCATGCAGCAGCTCCGGGAGGGAGACCAGCCGCGGGACGCGCGACGGCGCACCGACGAATTCCTCACTGCCCGCGACTCCATAGCGCAGAGCCCCTTGCCTGGTGTCGTCACTGACGCCCAGGAGAAAGTCGAGGTCGTCCAGGCGGCGCGGTGCCCGTTGCTCCTGGCGTGCCCGAGCCCGTTCTGCCCTCTCGACAAGGTTCCTGCCCCAGCGGTCAGGGGCGCTGTCGGCGAAGGCACGCACGAGGCCGACCTGATGCTGCGCCCCCGAGACCAGCGGCAGCGCCGGGTCGATGCTCGTCCCTCCGTCGGCCAGGTAGCGCGGGTCGTAGATGAAGGTGGTCGAAATCTGACCCCGCTGCCGAGTGACATACGCCTGACCCACGAGGACCGACTCACCCGCTCGGTCGAGGACGACGTCGACGGTGGTCATCGTGCACGCTTCTTGGTGAGGTTGCCGGCGCGCAGCCGGCCGATGTCGCTACCAAGCGGGTCGACCGATTGGACGGCCTGATCGAGCACACCGAGGGCGCGCAGCACCTGCGCGACGTTGCCGAAGCCGACGCCGGGGTCACCCGATTCGATCTTGCGCAGGGTGTCCCGCGTAATCCCCGCCCGCTCGGACACCTGCTGCGCCGTGAGCCCGAGCACCATGCGCCAACCCCGCACATGCGCGCCGAACTCGGTCAGCTCACGGTCGATCCGGTACCCACTCATGATACCCCCTGATATGACGAGTCTAGCTGCCACACCACGCCACTGTGAAGACTCTGTTCGCCATAGACAGGGCTTGGCGGAAACTCAGCGACGCCCTGCTCATCAGCGCTCCACCGGCGACACGACAGATGGGGAGACTGAGCCCCTACTCGTAGTGGGTCCACATGCGCAGCACGTGGACGACATGCTGCTCCGGCAGCACCTCGTAGACCAGGCGGTGCTGGATATTGATGCGGCGTGAGTAGCACCCGGCCAGGTCTCCGACCAGCTTCTCGTACCGTGGCGGGGTGGCGAAGGGATCGTCAGCGATGACGTCTAGCAGTGCCTGAGCCTTGGGCTTGAGGCCCGACCTGACCAGCTTCTTTGCATCCTCCTGCGCCTGCTTGGAGTAGACCAGCCGCCAGCCGCTCACCAGGCGAGCTCGCCCGAGCCGGCGTCAATGCCCTCCTCGCGGGCATCACGGATCGACTGTGTCATCCCCGGGATCGAGGCCAGGTGGATCGTCTCCTGAATAGCGCGCCAGTCATCTTCGCCGACCAGCACGGCATTACCCCGCTGGCCGGTGATGGTCAGCGGCTCGGACTCCTCGTTCACCTGGTCGATCAGGCGGTACAGGTTGGAGCGCGCGGTGGTGGCAGGAATGGCGGTCATGACCTGAGCGTACGTCAACCCGTACGTCTGAGACCTGGCCTGAGCGACATCACCTCACGGTCACGACCGCGACGACGTTCCACGCTAAGGGCGCAAGCCCGACACCACGACGTCGAGGACTGCATCCAGGTCCCGGTCACCGGGTGACTCGTGCAAGATGGCGAACCGATACACCGCCGCTCCCACGAGCGCATCGGCCGCAGCGTAAGGGTCGACGTTGCGGAAGTCCCCGGCCTCGATACCCGAACGGATGCAGGAGGCGATGAGCCCTCGAACCGGGTCGACCAGCGCAGCCCGGTAAGCCGCGCGGAGTTCCGGGTCGTCCTGTCGGTGCACCTCGAGCGCCAATGCCGCCAACCCCGCGCCACCTCGGCGCAGCGAATCCAGACCCACCCGGCAGGCAGTGCGCAGATCCCGCTCGGCATCACCGGTGAACTCGACGTCTCGATCCCCCACCAACTCCGCGACGGCGGCCACGACCACGTGCGCCAAGGACGGCCATCGTCGGTAGATCGTCGTCTTGGCCACCCCGCTGCGCGCGGTGACGTCGTCGATGCGCAAACCTGCGTAGCCGCGCTCGAAAAGGAGGTCGCGGGTCGCGGACAGGACGCGGGCCTCGACCGACACGTCACGAGGTCTTCCGCCTGCCATTCCCCCACCCTTCCACATCACCAACATTTGCGCTACCGTCAGTAGCGCTACTGAAGGTATCGAAAGGAATCGTCATGGACGGCACGCTGAAGGGCCGGGACCGCTGGCTCGTCCCCCTCTCGCTGTGGGGATCATTCCTGGCCAACGACGGCGAGGAACTCCTCACGATGGCGCGCACCCCCCTGCCCGGGGGTCGCCATCTGAGTCAGCGCCACGTCACCGTCGGCGTCTCCGTCATGGGCACGCTCTATGCAGCTGCTGCGGTCGAGGGGATCCGCACGGCCGGCCGGGGCCGCCTCTATCAGGACGTCCAGCTCGCCTTCGGGGCACATGGCTTCGGCCACCTTGGCGCTGCGGCCCTGATCAGGGGTTATGTCTCGGGCGTCGCGACCAGCCCGAGCGTCGTGCTGCCGCAATGGTGGTGGGCGGCGTCCAAGCTCCGGCGCGCCGGTGTGCAGAACACGGCCGATCCGCGACGGGCCGTACTGCTGGTCGGCTCCTGGCTCATGGGCGCGCACGCGTTGGGTGCGGTCGCCGCCCGGTGTTCGCGATGAACGCGTCGGACCGGGCTTGGGCATCGACGCTCGGCCTCATCGCGATCCACCAGACCGAGGAGGTGCTCGTCAGCTGCGAAGAGTGGCACGAGAGGGTGGGAACGTCGCGCATGGCCTGGCTGGACCGCCACCTCGACGGAAACTGGATGGCCGCGAAGGACCCTCGCAAGCGCGTCGCCGCCCAGACCGCCCAGACGACGGCCCTCATCGCGGCCTACCTCGCGACACGCAGGCACCCGAGGGCAACACGCGTCGCGACCACCGGCCTGACGCTCGCATGGTCGGCGGCGTTCTGGATGCACCTCACCGCATCGATCAAGACCCGCACGATCATGCCGGGGACATCGACATCGGTCGTTCCAGGATGGATCGGCGCTGCTGTCGTTCTGCGCCAGATCTGGCACCCCGACAACGGGGACTGACAGGGGGACCGTTCCGCACCACCGGGAGGAGCCTCGATTCGGATTCAGCGGAGCTTCTGGCACTTCGGGCAGCGGGTCGAGCTGCGGTTCATGAACTGCTCCCGCACCATCGTCGCTCCGCAACGCTTGCAGGGACGGCCTGCCTGCCCGTAGGCGTCGAGACTCCGGTCGAAGTAGCCCGACTGGCCGTTGACGTTGACGTACAACGCGTCGAAGCTCGTGCCGCCGGCATCGAGGGCCGATCGCATGACGTCCTGCGCATGGCCGAGCAACCGGGTGATCGCGGGCTTCGTCAGCGTGTTGGCCGGTCGCTCGCCGTGAATGCCTGCGCGCCACAGCGACTCGTCGGCGTAGATATTGCCGATCCCGGAGACGGCCGTCTGATCGAGGAGAACCCGTTTGATACCACTGGCGCGCCGATGCACGGCGCGCGCGACCACAGCAGCGTCGAAGACCGGTTCCAGAGGGTCGAGCGCAATATGCGCGACCACGCTGGGGATGCCGTGCGGATGCTCCCCGCCGTGTGGGTCGTCGACGAGCTCGCACAACTGCAACCCGCCGAAGGTCCGCTGATCGACGAACCGCAGTTCTGTTCCGCCGTCGTCGAACGTGAACGTGGCGTGCTGGTGCGAGCGACGTGGCGCGGCGGGATCTTCGACGAGCATCTGCCCGCTCATGCCGAGGTGGACGACGAGCCCCTCGCCGCCGTCGAGAGCGAGCCACAAGTACTTACCCCGGCGGTCGGCCGCGAGAATCTCGCGCCCCGTCAGGCGATGGGCAAGGTCCTCGGGGCCAGCAACGTGGCGCCGCGCAACGCGTGCGCCGCGCAGATCGACATCGGAAAAACGTCGTCGGATGACATGACCGGCCAGGCCACGCCGGACGACCTCGACCTCGGGGAGTTCGGGCATCCTCAGGCCTGCTGCGGAGGAACCTCGGTGGTGAGCACCGCGTTGGCGCGCCGGGTCAGTTCGTTCCAGGCCGCGCGCGCCGCATGCTGCTCGGCGATCTTCTTGCTCCGGCCGGTGCCCTCGCCCAGCTCCTCGTCGCCCACGACGGCGATGGCGGTGAAGACCTTCTCGTGATCGGGCCCCTCTTCGGAGACCCGGTACTCCGGTGTGCCGTGGGAGCCCGAGGAGGCCAGCTCCTGCAGGCTCGTCTTCCAGTCCAACCCCGCGCCGAGCTGCGTCGAACTCGCCAGCAACGGGTCGATCATGTGGTGGACGAACAGTCGCGCCTTGTCCAGGCCCTCGGCGAGGTAGACGGTGCCGAACAGCGCCTCCATCGTGTCAGCCAGGATGGACGCCTTGTCGCGTCCGCCGGTCGACTCCTCACCGCGGCCGAGCAGGAGGTAGTCCCCCACGTTCAGCGTGCGAGCCGCCGTTGCCAGCGCGCGCATGTTGACCACGGCTGCGCGCAGCTTGGCCAGTTGCCCCTCGGCCAGATCGGGATGATCGGCATAAAGGGACTCGGTCACGACGAGGCCCAACACCGAATCGCCGAGGAACTCGAGGCGTTCGTTGTTGGGCACTCCGCCGTTCTCGTACGCGAACGAGCGGTGCGTGAGGGCATGACGAAGCAGCGCCTCGTCAAGACGCACACCGATGATCCCCTCGATGTCGGAGGCGAGGTCGGCCGGCGGCCTGGGGCCGCCGGCCTTGGCCTCTGCGTTGACACCCATCGGGGATCGACTCAGTTCTGGAGCTCGGAGCGCTCCGCCTGGGGGTAGTGACGCCCGCCGTACGTGCCACAGGAGCCGCACGCCATGTGGGGCTGCTTGGGGGACGCGCAACGGGGGCACGACGTCAGCGTGACAGCCGTCGTCTTCCACTGCGCACGACGCGAACGGGTGTTGGAGCGCGACATCTTCCGCTTCGGGACGGCCACGTCAGTTCCTCTTCTCTTCAGGGTCGACCGCGGTGAGGGACTGCAGCGCAGCCCACCGGGGATCGATCGATTCGTGCTGGTGGGTCGGGTCGTCGGCCAGTCGCTCACCGCATTCGGAGCAGAGCCCCGGGCAGTCCTGCTGGCAGACGGGTTGGAACGGCAGTGTGGGCACCACCGAATCCCGGAGCACGGGCTCCAGATCGAGCTGGTCACCCTCGTGGAGGGTCAACTGCTCTTCGTCCTGGTCGTCCCCCACCTCGCGGTGGTGAGCGGCCCGATCGGGGTAGGCGAACAATTCCTGAAAGGTGACGTCGATGGCGTACTCGAGGTCTTCCAGGCATCGCACGCACGCCCCGGTGGCCGTTGCCTGCACCGAACCGCTGGCGAGAACCCCCTCCATCACCGATTCGAGGCGCAGATCGACGTCGAGAACATCCCCTTGGGGGACGATCAAGACCTCGGTGCCGAAGTCGACCGGGGCCGGAGCCTCGAACTTCTGCTCGAGCATCGCGCCAGGACGACGCACGAGACGCCTGGTGTCGATCACCAGGGCAGAGTCGCGCGAAGGGCTGGTCATGATGCTTCTACTTTCGAATCGGAACGTCGAAGGAACCCATGGCGCAAAGACGCAAGGGACCGACCGTCAACTCTAGCGGAGCGAGCCGCCAGAGTCACAACCGAGCCAGGCTACTCGCAGAACCGCTCCTCCAGCGCCGCAGCCACTGCGGGGGTGACGAATCGGGAGACGTCGCCGCCATAGCGCACGACCTCCTTGATGAGCGAGCTCGAGACCTGGCTGAACTGCGGATCACTGGGCAGGAACAGCGTCTCCACCCCGGCCAGATGCCGGTTCATCACGGCCATCGGCAACTCGTACGAGTAGTCGGTCTCGCCGCGCAGGCCCTTGACGATGGCACCGGCGCCCGTGCTGCGACAGACGTCGACCAGGAGTTGCGCCTCGAAGGTCAACACCGTGACGCCGTCGAGATCGGCCGTCTCGGCCTCGAGGAGGGCAACCCGCTCCTCCGGTGTGAAGAGACCCGTCTTGTTGGGGTTGACCAGGACCGCGACCACGACCTCGTCGTACAGACCCCGAGCCCGACGAATGACGTCGAGATGCCCGAGGGTCATGGGGTCGAACGATCCGGGACAGACACAGCGCGTGATGCTCACGCCCCGAAACTAGCAGGGACAGCCGCGCTGTCGACCGTGTGCTCAGGCCGCTTCGGCGAACCGCTGCAGGTGGCTCTGGACCAGTGCCGGGTCGGGCCGGGTGCAGGCCTCACCGTCGGGAAGGATCACGGTGGGCACGATCTCGGCCCCGCCGTTGACGTCGCGGACGAACGCGGCAGCCTCCGGGTCGGCCCAGATGTCGACCCACGTGGCGTTCTGACCGGCCTGACCCAACCTCAATTTCAGGCGCGTGCACGCCATGCAGCCCGGGCGCCAGTAGATGATCGGGCGTCCCTCACGGACCAGCCGCTCCTGGGCATCCCAGTGGTGAGGACTCTGAACCCGCCTGCGGGGGGCCACCATCCAGGCACCGGTCGCTGCGCCGACGACGACGAGCAGGGCCGCGAGATACCAGGCCAGCAGAAGAAAAAAGGATGCGAGCAGCACCCCACCGGCGATGAAGGCAGCAGTGTTCCACCACTGTGCACGCTGAGATCTGCTCACGAATCCCGAGTTTAGGACGCTGTCCCCGGTGCACCCCCACCGGATCGGCCTCCCGCGGCCTTCTTGACCGAGCTGTGACCTCGGCGAGTTCTCCGTGCCCACCTGAAACGGACGATTACTGCAGGTCAGCGGCCGGTTCGGTGTACCAGAGCGTCGTCTCGCCGTGCGCCTTCGTCGCGAAGCGCTCGAGGCCCGCGGGCCAGGTCGGCTCGGGTGATCTGGTGGACCGTTCGACCACCACGACGGCATCCGGGTGCAGCAACGGCATGAGAACCATCAGTGCCTCGGCGAGCGCATCCTCGTCGAGGTCGTAGGGCGGGTCGAGAAAGACGAGGTCGAACTCCGTCGTCTCTGGGAAGACGGATCGCAGGTAGCGCGTCACGTCCGAGACCACCACCTGCGCCGCCTGCCCGTCCAGGCCGAGGGTTCGGACATTGGCGCCGGTGACCCGCGCCGCCCCGCTGTGTCCTTCGACGAGCACGACCTGACGGGCGCCCCGGCTCATGGCCTCGAGACCCAGAGCCCCCGATCCCGCGTAGAGGTCGAGGACCCGCGCCTCCTCGACGACGCCGAGGTGGTCGAGGCGGGAGAACAACGACTCCCGCACGCGGTCGGTGGTGGGGCGGGTCGAGCGACCGGACGGTGCTGCCAGGCGCCGGCCACCATGGACACCGGCGATGATGCGCGTCACGGGCTCTCCTATCCGCGGGTGAGAAATTCGGCCGCGTCGTCGTCGACCATCCGCAACACGGACTGGCGCAGCAACGGCTGGCCCGAGAGACCCGGGTCCGCGGTGATGATCTCCTCCGCGTCCGTGCGGGCCGAGGCGATGATGGCTTCGTCGTGCGCGAGCCGCAACACACGCAGCGCCGATCGGCCGCCACTCTGCCGGGCGCCGAGGATGTCGCCCTCACGACGTTGAGCGAGGTCGACGTCGGCGAGCGCGAACCCGTCCGTGAGTGCGGCGACGGCCCGAACCCGCTCCAACGAGGCCTCGACCTGGGTGCGCGTGACGAGGAGACAAAGGCCGGGGGCGCTCCCACGTCCGACGCGGCCGCGGAGCTGGTGCAGCTGCGAGACGCCGAACCTGTCGGCGTTCATGACGACCATGACCGTGGCGTTGGCGACGTCGACGCCGACCTCGATGACAGTGGTCGACACCAACACGTCCAGCTCACCGGCGGCGAAGGCGGTCATGACGGCGTCCTTCTCCTCTGCGGGGAGTCGGCCGTGCAGGATGCCCACCCTGATCTGCTCGAAGTCGGGACGTGCGGCCAGTTCGGCGGCCACGTCGTCGACGGCCGAGAGGTCGCTGATGTCCAGCTCGGGTGCGCGCTCGGCGCCTGCCCATTCCACGCCTCCCCCGAACAGTGCCTCTTCGTCGTTCTCGTCGATGCGGTCGTCCTGCGAGACCGTGTCCAGCAGATCGGCCCCATCCGCTGCGTCGGCGGAGTCGTCCGAGGCATCGATGCGCGGGCAGACGACGTAGGCCTGATGCCCCGCGGCGACCTCCTCGGCCACGCGAGCCCAGGTGCGGTCGTACCAGCGTGGATTGTCGACGACATGGGTCGAGATCGGCGAGCGCCCCCGAGGCAACTCGCGCATCGTCGAGACGTCCATGTCGCCGAAAACCGTCATAGCCACGGTGCGCGGGATCGGGGTCGCGGTCATGACGAGCAGATGCGGCGCCCCGCCCGCCTCGCCCTTGGCCCGCAGCGCGTCGCGTTGTTCGACGCCGAAGCGGTGCTGCTCGTCGACGATGACGAGTCCGAGCGCGGCAAAGCTCACCTTGTGGGCCAGCAGGGCGTGGGTACCGACGACGATGCCCGCCTCCCCCGAGGCCGCCTCGAGCATGGCTTTCTTGCGGGCTGCGGTCGAGAGGCTGCCGGTCAGCAACGTGACACGCGTTCCGGCCGCGTCGCCGCCGAGCAGGCCCGCCTCCGCGAGGTCACCGAGCATGGCCGTGATGGAGCGGTGGTGCTGCGCGGCAAGGACTTCCGTCGGCGCGAGCAGGGCGCACTGTCCCCCGGCGTCGACGACGGCGAGCATCGCCCGGAGCGCGACGAGGGTCTTGCCCGAGCCGACCTCACCCTGCAGCAGGCGGTTCATCGGGCGCACACTCGCGAGATCGTCCGTGATGTCGCGACCGACGGCCTTCTGCCCCTCGGTCAGCTCGAAGGGCAACCGCTGGTCGAAGCGCGCCAGAAGCCCGTCCTCGACCGGCGTGCGCGAGATCGCGACCCCGGCCCGTGCGTCACGGCGTCGCTCGGCGAGCACGAGCTGCATCGCCAACGCCTCGTCGTAGGCCAACCTGCGGCGACCGAACCCCACCTCGGATCGTGAGACGGGCAGGTGCCGCATCCGCATCGCCTCGGCGAACGTCGGCAACCCGTGCCGTTCCCGAAACTCCGCCGGCAAGGCCTCTGGTGCGTCGAGTGCTTGGACGCACAGCTGCGCGCAGTGGCCGACGGACCACGGCGGCATCCCCTTGACATCGCGGTAGATCGGGATGAGACGCCGCATCAGCGTGATCTCCTCGACCGGCGGCACCTCGCTCACGTCGGTGAGGATGTCGTACAGCGGATGCGCGATCTGCCACTGGCCGTTGAACTCGGTGACCGTGCCCTGAAAGAGCGCGACGACGCTCTCCTTGAGCCGGTCGACGTGGCCCCAGGCGGTGAAGAACACGATGTTGAGCAGGCCCTCGGAGGTCTTGACCACCGCTGTCAGCATCTGCTGACCCGGGCGCCCGGAGCGCATGACCTTCGTGTCGGCACGCACGACGACTCCGGTCGTCACCAGATAGTGCCCCGGCCTCAGCCCGGCGAAGCCCGTCTCCGCCTCGGTGAACCGGCTGGGAAAGAACCACAGCAGGTCCTCGACCGTCTCGATGCCACGGACGCTGGAGAGTGCCTTGGCGTATTTCTCCTCGATGACGCGCCTCAGCGGAGTGTCCAGCGTGACCTGGTCGGCGGGCGCCACACGCCCGGGCAACGTCACACCGGGGATGCGGACGGCCCCAGCCAGCGGCCCGTGATCGCTGGTGTGGCCCACCTTGCGGGCGGCCGGTTTGCGCTGCGCCGGAGGCGTCATCACTCCACCCCGATCATCAGGTCGTACACCACCTGGCCGCCGTCGAGCACCTCGACCTCGACCTCCGACCCGCTCAACGCCTGCGCCACTCGATCGCCGAGGCCTGCCGCGTCGGCACCCTCGACGAGGGTGACCAGCTCGGAGTCGGGCCCGGACAACGAGCGAACGACCTCGACCGCGACGGCACACGCGTCCTGACCGAGGTGCTGCGTGCGTCCCTCGACGACACCCAGCACGTCACCCGGCTCGCACCGCCCGGCGTCGGTCTCCGCGGTCGACGTCGCCGTGGCCACCCAGCCGACACGCACTGCGTCGGCGGCGCTGCGCATCCGCTGTGCCGAGCCCTCGTCTGAGGCCTCGAACACCGCGAGGGCCGCGAGCCCCTGCAACAGGTGTCGCGTGGGGATCACCAGCAACTCCAGACCGTCCTCGGCAGCGAGGTCGCGCGCCACCTCGGTGGCCATCACGGCATCGGAGTCATCGGGGAGCACGACCACCTGCCGGGCACCCGTCGAGCGCGCCGCTGCCACGATCTCGGCCGGGGTGACCCGCCGCCCCGGAGCGTCGAGAACCACCGCCGCCCCGGCATCCTCGAAGAGACCGCGCAGGCGCGGGGCTTGAACGCAGGCGACGACACCCAACGCGGCCTCCGCGTCGAGCGCGTCGCCCGCCTGCACTCCATCGGAGTCGACGGCGTCATCGGAGCCAGGCTGCGTCGGTAGCCCGGCATCCGGGGAAAGCGCCTCGGCGGGGTGCGCGTGTTGCGCGCAGTCGTCGGTGAGCAGGGTGATGCGGATGCCGTAGGGACGTCCCGCGTCGAGCGCGGCCTCGACCGCGGCGCCGGGATCGGGGGTGTGCACGTGAACGGTGCGCAGCTGGGCATCGCCTGCCACGATGACGCTGTCGCCCAGGCTCTTCAAGACGGCGGCCAGGGCGTGCCCGGCCTCCTCGGTGAGACACCACCGGCACTCGCCTCGGCCTCCGCGGCGAGCTCGGGCGGATCACCACGGACCACCGAGGCCAACGCATCGAGAATGACGACGAGCCCGGCGCCTCCGGCATCGACGACCCCGGCACGAGCCAGAGCCTCCAATTGGGTGGGGGTGGCCTCGAGGGCGGCACGCGCGGCCTCGTGCGCGGTCGACACGACGGTGACGAGCTGGGTGTCTCCCGCGTCGACGCAGTCCCGCGCCGCGTCGGCCGCAGCCCGGATGACCGTGAGGATCGTGCCCTCGACCGGCTCGGTGACCGCACGACGAGCGCGGTCATCGGCGGCCTGCAGCGCCTCGACGAACAACGGCCCGTCGACGCCGACCTCGTCGGCCCCGGAATGCGAACTCAGCGCACCGGCCAAGCCCGCGATGAGCTGGCTGAGGATGACGCCCGAGTTGCCGCGTGCGGCAAAGAGACTGGCCCGCGCCAGGGCGTTGACCCCGGCGGTGATGCCGACGTTCTCACCCGCTCGGCCGCGTTCCATCAACGTGTCGACGAAACCGTCGAGCCCGCCGTCGAGCGTGAGGTAGAGGTTGGTGCCCGTGTCGCCGTCGGGCACCGGGTACACGTTGAGCGCGTCGAGGCGGTGCCGGTGACGCCCCAGCGCATCGCGCGCGCGAAACACCCAGCGGCGCAACGCAGCATCGTCGAGGACAGACAGGTGCGCCTGCCTCGGGGTCGTCTCCGCGGTGCTCGACTCGCTCACCGTGACATCCTCTCGCACTGCGCCGACAACCCTTGCCGAGACCGGCCGTGCGCCGACTCTTCCACCCCTACCCCGGCTACGTCCGATCGAACCGCCGATGACCGCCCCCGGCAGCGCGACCACCGGCGCATTTGGGCGGCCGGTCCGCTGTGGCGTACGCTGGGCCGGTTATCTCCTGCCACTAGTGGCGGGCGCCGGGTCTCCCGGTCGCCCCGATGCGCGTCGGCCGGAGCCTCGTTTCGCACACCAATCATCTTCAGGAGTGACCAGTGGCTGCCAACTGCGACGTCTGCGGCAAGGGACCGACCTTCGGTCACAACATCTCGCACTCGCACCGACGCACCAACCGTCGTTGGACGCCGAACATCCAGCGCATCCGTGCGTTCGTCGGCGCCGAGGGCAAGACCCCCAAGCGTCTCAACGTGTGCACCTCGTGCATCAAGGCCGGTAAGGTCAAGCGCTGAGCATCGGCTGACGACCCTCGGGTCGCGCTGAACACGACTTTCGGCGTCGGGAATCACCGTCATGGTGGCCTCCCGGCGCCCTTTGTCGTCTCCGGACACTGCGCCACCGGCAGACGTCGGCACCAGAGTCACGAGCAGATCATGGCCGCATGCGCCGTTGAGTCGCGCTGAGCCGCTTCAGAACTCGTAGCTCAGGATGCGGCCCATGCGGCTGATCGGGCCGAGTCGCGCAGCGCGGGCGTGCAGCGCCACCCGCCTCGGGCCGAGGTAGGGGCTCGCGACTCGGAGCATCGTGTCGGCCTGGATGTCATCGATCAGTCGCATCCCGAGCGCTTCGAGAGCGGCCGGGTCGTCGATCCCCCACCGCAACCGCGCGCCGGCACGACTGGGGATGGCGGTGGCGCGCTGGAGCCTGATGCCCAGCCGCGAGGTGACGTCGAGGACGATCCGCCCGCCCGCTCCCCCGCGACGACCGAACCGGTCGACGACGCGCGCCAGCGTCGCTGCACCGAGCTCGGGCGTCAGGTACATGGTCAGCCCCTCGGCGACGAACAGCGTGGGCCGTCCGGCGGGGATCTGGTCGAGGGTCGCGGGGTCGCTGATCGATCCGCAGACCTCACGGTGGCTCTCCCCCGGGCCGCCCAGAACCCGACGGCGCAGCTCCATGATCCGAGCCCGGTCGACCTCGTACCAGGTGACCGAGGCCGGTGGCGCGAGACGTTCGTAGCGGGTGTCGAGGCCGCACCCGGCGTGGATGACGACGGCCTCCGGTGTGGCAGTCAGGAACTCCTGTACCCGCTGGTCGATCAACCTCGCGCGCACCGCGATGGAGATCGCCAGGTCCGGATCGACGCCCAGCCCGCGCAGAGCGACCTGCCGGAGCTCGGGGTCGAGGGCCGCGACCACGCGTGCCGCAGCGTCGTCCCCGAGGACGCGACTCCCCCGAGCATCGAGCGCCCGACCGGCCAAGGTGCCGAGCGCCGTCGTCGCCGTGGGGTCGAGCATCAGCGCGTGGTGTCGAAGTGGTCCCAGCCCCCACCGCGTTGGGGTTCGCCGTCGAGGCAGACACCGGCGCCGCTCGCGTCCGCCGCGGTGACCTCGCCGATCACCTGCCACCCTTCGGGAGCCTCGGCGAACGTCGCGAGCAGCGAGTGTTCCTCTCCACCGGTGAGGACGCAGGAGCGCGCCTCGTCCTCACCCACGGCGGCGCTCAGTGCGTCGATGTGGGGCTGCAGAGCGTCGGCGTGGAGGTCGATCCGGACACCACTGGCGCGGGCGATACGTCCGGCGTCGCGCACCAGTCCGTCCGACAGGTCGATCATGGCGTGGGCACCCGCAGCAGCGGCGAGCGGTCCTTGCGTCAGGGGCGGCGTCGGGCGACGGTGAGCCTGAACGAGATCCGGTGCAACAGCCTCGCGGCCCTCCCGCAGCAGGGCCCAGCCCGCGCCGGAACGACCCAACGTGCCGGCCACGGCGACGTCGTCACCCACCTGAGCACCACTGCGCAACACGGGGCGACGCCCCTGCATCGAGCCGAACGCCGTGATGGAGACCATTACGGTCCCGGAGTCCGCGCCGGAGAGGTCACCGCCGACCACGACGGTCCGCGCAGCGTCGGCGGCCTGGGCGATCCCGCGCGCGAGGTCGGCGACCCAGGCGACGGGCGTCTCGACGTCGGCGGCGACGGTGACGAGCAGGCCTGTCGTGATGCCACCCATCGCGGCGATATCGGCCGTGTTCTGCGCGACGGCCTTGTGCCCCACGTCAGCGCCGCTGGACCAGGCGTCGAGCCAGTCGTGGCCGCGCACCATCGCGTCGGTGGTGGCCAGATAGCGGCCATCTGAGGCAGTCAGCCACGCAGTGTCGTCACCGGGACCGACGAGCACGCACGGATCCGGGCGCTTCATCAGCGGCAGGATGCGAGCCAGCAGCTCTTCTTCGGTCAGGTCGCGCAGGCGGGCGTCGGTCACGGGCAACGTTCCTCGGGCCAGGGCCGACGTCGGTCGGCGGCGTATCGGCAGGCGGCGGCACCGGTGGGTGCCGACCCCCTGCGTGGGGTGGACGTGAGCGCCGAACGACTCCGGCGCCGCTGGTGGCACGGTATCGTCGTTGCCACGACGCGACATCGAGACCTGGCCGGTCCTGATGCGCTCGACCGCAGCACTCGTCACGTCAGCAGGAGGAACCCATGGTCCAGGCCTATGTCCTCATCCAGACCGAGGTCGGCAAGTCCAAGAGCGTCACCGAGGACATCCGCTCGATCACCGGTGTCGTCACGTCCGACGAGGTGACCGGTCCCTACGACATCATCTGCAAGCTCGAGGCCGACAGCGTCGAAGCCCTCGGCTCGCTCGTGCTCGCCAAGGTGCAGGAGGTCGCGGGCATCACGCGCACCCTCACCTGCACCGTCGTCCACTCCTGACGGTGCATCGAGCCCTCCCGAGCGCTCTGATCGCCCTGGGGGCAGGCGCCGTGTTGACCGGCTGTGCGATGTTCGCGCAGCCGGTCGACGTCGTCCCTGCGCCGGCATCGACCTCGGCGGAGTGCGCCCAGATGGCCGCGCTCTGGCCGGCAGAGGTGGGCGGTGCCGGCCGGACGAAGACCGCCACCGAGGACCCCTCCGTCGCAGCCTGGGTGAAGGGTGGGGATCCGGCGATCATCGCCCGCTGCGGCGTGGCCGTTCCCGGCCCGACGACGAACGAGTGCATCGCCGTGGACGATGTCGACTGGATCGCCGAGCGCCTGGACGACGGGATGCGGCTGACCACCTACGGTCGCGATCCGGCGCTCGAGGTGCTCGTGCCCGACCACTACGCGCCCGAGCCGCTGGTCCTCTCGAGCTTGGGCGCAGCGGCGCAGGTAGGACGGTCCACCGGCCACGCGTGCCGGTGACGCCTCAGCGCAGACCGATGCGGCGGGCCAGTGCCAGTTCGATGAGTTCCGTGATGAGCTCGGGGTAGGACATGCCGCTCGCCTGCCACATCTGCGGGTACATCGAGTGCGGCGTGAACCCGGGCATCGTGTTGATCTCGTTGACGATGATGTCGCCGGTCGGTGTGTAGAAGAAGTCGACGCGGGCGAGGCCCTCGCACCCGGCCGCTTCGAAGGCCTCGGCCGCCATCGCGCGGATGCGGTCGGTATCGGCCGCGGGCAGCTGCGCCGGGCAGGAGAGCACGACGTCCTTCTCGGTGAGGTACTTGGCCTCGAAGTCGTAGAAGGTGTGACCGGTCTCGACGACGATCTCACCCAGGCTGCTCGTGCGCGGCGCGTCGACCCCGCGTCCCTGCAGCACACCGCACTCGATCTCGCGCCCGACGATGCCCTGCTCGACGACGACCTTGGGGTCGTGCTCGCGGGCGATCTCGATGGCGGCGCGCAACTCCGCGGAGGACTCCACGCGGGTGATGCCGACGCTGGACCCGGCTCGGGCGGGCTTGACGAACAAGGGGTAGACCAACGCCTCGCAGGCCGCGAGCGCCGCGGCAGGGTCGCGCTGCCACTGCCGGTCGGTCACCGTCACGAACGGCCCGACGGGCAGTCCGTGGGACGACAGCACGCCCTTCATGTAGTGCTTGTCCATCATCGTGGCCGAGGAGAGGACGCCGCAGCCCACGTAGGGCAGGTCGGCGAGTTCGAGCATCCCCTGGATCGTGCCGTCCTCACCGAACGGGCCGTGCAGGACGGGGAACACGACATCGACGTCACCGAGCAGGGCGACCGCGTCGGACCCACCAACGGGCCCCGTGCCGCAGCTCCCCGTGCCGCGAGCCACGTCGACGATCGTACGGTCGCGGGTCGACAACGGGAGCCGCACGTCGCCCTCACCGCTCACCTCGGGGAGATGTCCGGGGGCGAGGGCCAGCGCCTCGAGGTCGCCGCCGCCGAGTACCCACCGCCCGTCCTTGGCGATGCCGATGGGAACGACGTCGTACCGTTCCTTGTCGATCGCGGAGAGAATTCCCGCGGCCGTCGCGCACGAGACGGCATGCTCGGAGGAACGGCCGCCGTACACGAGGGCGACCCGGGTCTTGGGCTGGGAGGGGCTCATCGCCCACGAGATTACCGCCACCGATCCCCGTTGCGCTGAGCGCGAGTTCGCGTCGTCCGCCACATCGAGCGCACCGGCGCGACCCCGGGCGCGGAGAATCGCAGTCGAACGTCCGTAATGCCTTGATGCGCAACCGCATTCACAACGAGGCGTCCTCGCCCTGTTTCAATGGCCGGGTGGAGGACAGCTCGGACGCGGAGGGCCTGACCGGCTCGGATCGCGCCACGTCGCGGCGCCGTGCGCTTCGACGGGCGGGTCGCCGCGTGCTGCGCGTCGTCTGGCCCGGGCACCCTTCGAAGTGGTCCGACGTGCCCCGACGCCTGCGCACGCCGACGATCGAGATCGTGCGCCTCACGGTCGCCACGGTCACGGCGTTCCTCCTGGTGTACGCGCTCACCGGTGAGAAGAAGGACCTGACCGGCGCGCTCACCGCCTTGCTCGTCGTGCAGGCCAGCACCTATTCGACGTTGAAGATGGGCATCGTGCGGGTCGGCGCAGTGCTGACCGGCGTCATCGTGGCCGTCCTGATGTCCAACTGGTTCGGGCTCAGCTGGTGGTCGCTCGGCGTCGCTGTCGCCCTGTCCCTCACGATGGCGCACCTGCTGCGCCTCGGCGATCAGATCCTCGAGGCCGCCATCTCGGCGATGCTCATCCTCGCGGTGCACGGCTCGGACATCGCGGCGAACACCCGTGTCGTGTCCACCCTGATCGGCGCGGCGGTCGGCATGGCGTTCGGGTTGCTCTTCGCACCTGCAGTTCCGGCGCGCAAGGCAGCGGTGGAAATCCGCCGCGCTGCCGACATGATCGGCGACGTCCTGCACACCTCCGCACGCTCGATGCGTGCCCACCCCGTGGCCCGCTCCGACGTCGAGGACTGGTTCGACGCCACCCGCCGCGTGGGTGGCCAGGTCGCCGTCGCCTCGGAGCGGGTGTCGGCAGTCGGCGACAGCCGCCGGTTCAACGTGTGGGCCATCGCCACCAGCAACGGTGAGGAGACGGTGCGGTTCGGCCTCGACACCGTCGACGGCGTGATGCGCGCCGTGGCCGCCCTGTACTCGGTGATCACCCGCGAGCTGCCCCGCGAGGGCACTGTGGAGGACCCGTTCGACGAGGCCATCCGGCCGGCGTTCGCGGTGGTCCTCGACACGATGGCCGAGTCGGTGCGCGCCTTCGGGGGCCTGCTCGAGGCGGAGTTCGCCGACGACGAGTCCGACGTCGAGGCGCAGTTCGCCGAGACGCTGGACAACCTGCGCGAGAGCCGGGCCATCCTCACCGAGCTGATGCTCGTCGACCCCGCCTCCGGCCGGCAACAGTGGCTGCTGCGCGGCTCGGTCCTCTCCGCGGTCGAGCAGACGCTGAGCCAGCTCGACGTGCTCGAACGCGTTCGACACCAACGGGACACCCGTCAACGGCGGCTCCCGCTCGTCCCGCTGACCATCGCCGACCTGCCGGTCGTGCGTCGACGAGGGTCCGGTTCGACCGCAGTCTCGAGCCGCCCCGCCGCGCCAGCGCACGACGCGTCGGCTGCAGGAGACATCGAGAGCGACGGCGCCGCGGACGAGTCGTAGAGGCCAGGCTTCGTCGCGGTCAGGCTTCGTCGAGGTCAGGCGGTCTCGGGCTTGCGCTGCCGCGACATGAGCGCGTCGGCGATGAGCTCGGGGCGTTGACCGTCGGCGACCATGGCCACGACGGCTTCGACGATCGGGACCTCGACGCCCACCCGGCCCGCCAGCGCAAGGATCGACTCGCACGAGGTGACGCCCTCGGCGGTCTGCCCGATGGAGGCGACGACATCGGCGAGGGTGCCGCCGCGTCCGAGCCCGACTCCGACACGGTGGTTGCGCGAGAGCGGCGACATGCAGGTGGCGATGAGGTCGCCCACGCCTGCGAGGCCGGAGAACGTGGCCGGGTCGGCACCGAGCGCGACACCGACGCGCAAGGTCTCGGCGAGGCCGCGCGTGATGACGGTGGACTTGGTGTTGTCGCCCAGCCCGAGGCCCTCGGCTGCTCCGACGGCGAGCGCGATGACGTTCTTGGTGGCGCCGGCGATCTCGCATCCGACGACGTCCGTCGAGGTGTAGGGACGGAACGCCGGCGAGGCGCAGGCTGCGGCAACAAGCTCGGCCGTGCTCTCCTTCGTCGACGCGACGACTCCGGCGGCGGGCTGGCGTTCGGCGATCTCGCGAGCGAGGTTGGGCCCGGAGACGACGGCGAGCTGGTCGGGCCCGACTCCGACGGCCTCGGCGATGACTTCGCTCATCCGCAACCCGGTGCCGAGTTCGATGCCCTTGGCGAGCGACACGAGCACGGCGTTGCCGGGCAGGTGGTCTCGCCACTCGGCCAGGCCCGCCCGCAACTTCTGCGCCGGCATGGCGAGCACGACGATGTCGGTGCCCTCGAGGGATTCGCGCACGTCGGAGGTGGCGCTGATGGTCTCGGGCAGCTCGATGTCGGGCAGGTAGTCGGGGTTGCGGCGCTCATTCGAGATGGCCTCGGCCAGCTCGGGGCGGCGCGCCCACAGCCGCACGTCGAGACCCGCGTCGGCGAGGACGAGCGCGAACGCCGTACCCCAACTGCCTGCTCCGACGACGGTGGCACGTTCGGCAATCATGGGGTCTCCTCGGATCGGGTGATGACTCGTTCGCCGCGGGCCTTGTCCCATCGGCCCCGTGGTGGGGTTTCGCCGCGCAGGACGGCGACCTGCTCGGTGATCGCGTCCATCACTCTGTCGCTCGCGATGACCAGGGCGTCGTGATCGTAGGGCCGTCCGTACAGATCGTCGAGGTCGACGGGTGGGCCGAAGCGCATCTGCATGGTCTTGCGCGGCCACGGCCTCAGCCGGGTGGTGCCGCGCGGCATGAGCTCGTGAGCGCCCCACTGCCCCAACGGCAGGAGCGGACATCCGGCCGCGAGCGCGATGCGGACAGCGCCGGTCTTGGCCCGCATCGGCCACAGGTCGGGGTCGGCCGTAATCGTGCTCTCGGGCATGACGACGATGGTGCGTCCCGCCTTCGCCGCCTCGACGGCCTCGGTGTGGGCGTCCATCGCCTGACCGGTGCCGCGGCGGACCGGCACCTGTCCCGTAGCGGCCAACCAGCGGCCGAGGACGGGAATGGCGAACAAGCTGTCCTTCGCGAGAAAGAACGGCGGATGCCCTGAGTCGTAGAGCACGTGCGCCACGGCGAACGGGTCGGCGTAGGAGATGTGGTTGGCCGCGACGACGCAGCCACCGGCCGGAAGGTGCTCCAGCCCCTGCCAATCGGTGCGCGTGAGCACGCGCATGGGGCTCAACGCGGTCGTGATGGCAGAGCGATACGCGAACGAACGCTCGATCCCGGGCTCGGTCACCTTCGAGACGGCCACGCGGCTCCCTCCTGCTCACGCGGGAGGCGCGTGTGCCCCGTCATAGTGACCGGAGGGAGCGCGTCCTGTCGAGGATGTCGCCCTGCGGACCTCCGGCGCGTCGGACTCCGGCGGCACTGCGAACTCACGGTGGCGACAACTGGGCGTCGACAGCTGGGCGTCGACACGGGCAGGGTCACCGTCGCTGTTACCTGACGTCCACACCTGGGCCCGGACACGACCGAGCCCCCGCCCACCGGGTGAGGGGACCCGGTGGCGCGAGGGCCGGACGACTGATGTGGAGAACTCAGGCGGACTTGCGGCCGCCCTTGGTCTTCTTCTTCGAGGCGGTGATAGCGGCCTCAGCCTGGGCGCGAACCTCCGAGGCCGTACCGGCAGCGGCGCGAGCAGCGGCAGGGCCACTCTTCGGCAGCGTGGCGGGCTCGGCGACGTACAACTTGAAGGCGGTGCCAGGGCGGAACTTCGGCACAGCGGTGGACTCGATACGCACGGAGTCACCCGTACGGGGGTTACGGCCGGTGCGAGCCGCGCGGTCGACGCGCTCGAACGTGCCGAAGCCGGTGATCCCGACCTTTCCCCCGTGAGCGACCTCACGGATGATGACGTCGAAGATCGCCTCGATGGCGTCCGAGGCGGCCTTCTTGCCACCCAGTCGCGACTCCAGCGCGTCGACCAGATCAGCCTTGTTCACTACTCTCTCCCTCCAGAGACGGCTCGCGTTGCGGGCCGGTTGAGCCGTGGCAAGAGGCTCATGACCCCTCCACGTCCGTGTGCTGGCCCGGGCGACGCCCGAGCCTTCCTACGTTTGAGTCGCGAACAACCTCGGCAGGAGGCGATCACGGTGAGGCCGGTGGGCTCCACGCCCACCTATCGGCATGAAGTCGGCGCTCTCGCAGAGGAACCGGACACAGTGGACGCGGCGAGCCCTTCGAAACCCCTCTGAAATCGATGAATTGCCTGGCCAGCGGGGGTATGGCCAGAGATACGAGAGGGATTCGTCACGTGCTCGTGAGCAGCTCGATCAGGGGACTCGGGACGCAGAAGAGGCGCCCCGGTCACCCTTTCGGGGACCGAAGCGCCTCTGTCGTCGGCGGACTGCGGTGTCTCAGACCGTCGTCGGAAGGAACGCCGGGCGTGCCTGCTCGTAGCCGAGGATGTCGTCCTCGTGGGTCAGGGTGATGTCGACGTCGTCGAGTCCGTTGATGAGGCGGTAGCGCTGGTACTCGTCGACCTCGAAGGGGAGGACGACCTCGCGGGCGGTGATGGTGCGGGCACCGAGGTCGACAGTGACCTCCATGCCCGGGTCCTCTTCGAGGAGCTTCTGGAGGAGTTCGACGTCGGCGGGCTCGGCCAGCGCGGTGAGCAGCCCCGCCTTGCCGGAGTTGCCGCGGAAGATGTCGGCGAAGCGGGAGGAGACGACGACGCGGAATCCGAAGTCCTGCAGCGCCCACACGGCGTGCTCGCGGGAGGAGCCGGTGCCGAAGTCGGGGCCTGCCACCAGCACGCTCGCGCCCTGGTAGGCGTCCTGATTGAGGACGAAGTCGGGGTCGGCGCGCCAACCGGCGAACAGCCCGTCCTCGAATCCGGTGCGGGTGACGCGCTTGAGGTAGCGCGCCGGGATGATCTGGTCGGTGTCGACGTTGCTGCGGCGCAGCGGCACGCCGATGCCGGTGTGGGTCTCGAACTTCTGCATCAGAGGGCTCCGCTCAGGTCGGCGGGGGCGGCGAGGCGCCCTTGGACGGCGGTGGCGGCGGCGACGGCCGGGCTCACCAGGTGGGTGCGGCCGCCCTTGCCCTGGCGGCCTTCGAAGTTGCGGTTGCTGGTGGAGGCGCAGCGCTCCCCCGGCGCGAGCTTGTCGGGGTTCATCGCCAGGCACATCGAGCATCCGGGCAGACGCCACTCGGCGCCCGCAGCGGTGAAGATCGCGTCGAGCCCCTCGCTCTCGGCCTGCTTGGCCACCTGCGCCGAGCCAGGGACGACGAGCATCCGCACACTCTCGGCGACCTGACGTCCGCTCAGCACGTCGGCCACGGCGCGGAGGTCCTCGATGCGGCCGTTGGTGCAGGAGCCGACGAACACGGTGTCGACGGGGATCTCCCGAAGCGGGGTGCCCGCGGTCAGACCCATGTACTCGAGCGCCTCGGCAGTGGCCTGACGCGCGTCGGCGTCCGCGATGGTGGCCGGGTCGGGCACGGAGGCGCCCAGCGGCGCACCCTGACCCGGGTTGGTGCCCCAGGTGACGAACGGCGTGAGCTCGCTCGCGTCGAGGTGAACCTCTGTGTCGAAGACGGCGTCGTCGTCGGTGCGCAGCGTCTTCCAGTACTCCACGGCCGCATCCCACTCGGCACCCTGCGGCGCGTGCGGGCGGCCCTTGAGGTAGGCGAACGTCGTCTCGTCGGGCGCGATCATGCCCGCGCGAGCTCCGGCCTCGATCGACATGTTGCACATCGTCATGCGGGCCTCCATCGACAACGCCTCGACGGCGCTGCCTCGGTACTCGATGACGTGGCCCTGGCCGCCGCCCGTGCCGATCTTGGCGATGACCGCGAGGATGACGTCCTTGCTGGTCACACCGGGCGGGAGGTCGCCGTCGATCGTGACCGACATCGTCTTGAACGGCTTGAGCGGCAGCGTCTGCGTGGCCATGACGTGCTCGACCTCGCTCGTGCCGATGCCGAACGCGAGCGCCCCGAACGCGCCGTGCGTCGAGGTGTGGGAGTCGCCGCAGACGACCGTCATGCCCGGCTGGGTGAGGCCCAGCTCGGGGCCGATGATGTGGACGATGCCCTGCTGGGCGTCCCCCATCGGGTGAATCCGCACGCCGAACTCGGCGCAGTTGGCGCGCAGCGTGTCCATCTGGGTGCGGCTGGTCTCGTCGGTGACCGGGCCGGGCAGCGTGGGGACGTTGTGGTCCTCGGTCGCGATCGTGAGATCGGGGCGACGGAGGCGCCGGCCGGCGAGACGAAGCCCGTCGAAGGCCTGCGGGCTGGTCACCTCGTGCACGAGGTGGAGGTCGATGTAGAGCAGATCGGGCTCTCCATCGGCAGAACGCACGACGTGCGCCTTCCAGACCTTTTCAGCCAGCGTGCCGCTCATACTTGACTCCTCGCGCTCCTTCTCGGGTACTCCTCGGCCGTTTGCCAGGCTACGGAGACCGTCCGCAAATTTCAGGATGTGAAGCGCTTGCGTCTCAGGACATGAGACGTAAGATGCCATCATGGAGAAGTCCAGTGGGGTAGGAGTCCTCGACAAGGCCGCCATCGTTCTCGGTGCTCTCGAAGCCGGGCCGGCGACCCTCGCCCAGCTCGTCGCGAGTACGGGCCTCGCGCGGCCGACGGCACACCGTCTCGCGGTGGCGCTCGAACATCACCGGCTGGTGTCGCGTGACATGCAGGGGCGGTTCATTCTCGGACCCCGCCTCGGGGAATTGGCCTCGGCCGCAGGCGAGGACCGCCTGCTCGCCGCTGCGGGCGCCGTGCTGGGGGCACTGCGGGACCACACCCACGAGAGCGCGCAGCTGTTCCGCCGTCAGGGCGACATGCGCATCTGCGTCGCCGCAGCCGAGCGCCCGATGGGCCTGCGCGACTCCATCCCCGTCGGTGCCACACTGTCCATGAGGGCCGGCTCCGCC
>DAMDJY010000021.1:0-28553 GCA_032100225.1 Mobilicoccus sp. | reverse complement strand
GGCCGTCGCGTCGCGCGCTTCTTCCGCGGCGATCGCGGCCTCGTCGAGCCGTCCACCCCCGGCGAGAGCCGTGATGAGCGACCAGCGCATGTCGGTGTCGACGGCAAGCCCATCGGGGACGTCGCGGCCCTCCAACCATCCGGAGATGAGGTCGAGGTCGGCGTCGCTGGTGGCGTAGGCCGCGAACGCGGTGACCAGTTGGAACTGGGCGTCGCTGCCCGGCGCTGCCGCCAGCGCGTGCTCACGCAGGCGCTGGGCCGTGAGAGCCAGCAGTTCGACCCGGCGTGCGGGGTCGCTGTAGATCCGGGTGGCCGTCGCGAGCCGCACCAGCGTGTGCCGCAGACCGGTCGAGTCGAGGTCGGTGCCGAGCACGTCGAGGGTGAAGGCGACGTAGTCGTGGGCGGGGATGTCGGCGTCACGAGCCATATCCCACAGGGCGGTCTGCACGATGGCCCGGGGGAGTCCGGTCAGTCCGTCGGCGTGGCCGAGCACGGTGCGCAGCGAGGTCTCGTCGAGGCGGACCTTGGTGTAGGCCAGGTCGTCGTCGTTGAGCAGCATGAGGTTGCCGCGGCGCATCCCGACGAGAGAGTCCACCGGGGTGGATTCACCGGCGACGTCGACCTCCAGGCGGTCCCGACGCACGAGGGTGGTGCCCTCGACGTCGTACACGCCGATGGCCATGCGGTGCGGGCGCAGGGCCGGGTACTCCTTCGTCGCGCTCTGGTCGACGCGGGCCGCGGTGATCGTGCCGTCGGCGTCGGTCTCCAGTACCAGCCGGGCGGTAGTGACCCCTGCCGTCTGCAGCCACAGCCGCGTCCATTCGCCGAGGTCACGGCCTGAGGTGGCCTCGAGCTCGGTGAGCAGGTCGGGCAGGGTGGTGTTGCCGTAGGCGTGCTTCGCGAAGTAGGCCCGCACGCCGTCGCGGAACGCCTTGCGCCCCACGTAGGCGACGAGCTGTTTGAGCACGGAGGCGCCCTTGGAGTAGGTGATGCCGTCGAAGTTGGCGCTCACCGCGTCGAGGTCACGCATGTCTGCGGCGATCGGGTGGGTCGAGGAGAGCTGGTCCTGCTGGTAGGCCCAGCTCTTGTCGGAGGTGGCGAAGGTCGTCCAGGCCTCGTCCCAGCGGGTGGCCTCGGCCATCGCGGTGGCGGCGGCCCAGTCGGCGAAGGACTCGTTGAGCCACAGGTCGTCCCACCACTGCATCGTCACGAGGTTGCCGAACCACATGTGCGCCAGCTCGTGCAGGATCGTGCTCGCGCGGCGCTCGACCAGCGCGTCGGCGACCTTGGAGCGGAAGATGTAGGACTCGAGGAACGTGACAGCGCCGACGTTCTCCATGGCCCCGGCGTTGAACTCGGGCGTGAAGATCTGGTCGTACTTCTCGAACGGGTACGCGAGGCCGAATTCCTGCTCGTAGAAGTCGAACCCCTGCTTGGTGATGGAGAAGATCTCGTCGGCGTCGAGGTAGGGGCGCATCGTGCGGCGGCAGTAGATGCTCAGCGGCACGATCCGGCCGTCACCGGTGGTCAGGGAGTCGTCGACCCGGTCGTAGGGGCCGGCGATGATCGCGGTGACATAGCTGGACAGGCGCGGCGTGAGGGAGAACTCCCACACGGCGAGCCCTTCACCGTCCGGAGCCGGCGTCGGCTGCGGCGTGGGGGAGCAGGAGATCACGGCCCAGTCGTCGGGGGCGGTGACGACGAAGGTGAAGCAGGTCTTGAGGTCGGGCTGCTCGAACACCGGAAAAGCACGGCGCGAGTCGGGAACCTCGAACTGCGTGTAGAGGTAGGTGGCGTCGTCCACGGGGTCGACAAAGCGGTGCAGACCCTCGCCGGTGTTCATGTACCGGCCGGTGGCCGCGACCACGAGCTCGTTCTCGGCCGCCAGATTCGGCAGCGTGACGCGGCTGTCTGCGAAGTGCGTGGCCGGGTCGAGACTCTCGCCGTTGAGCACGATCTCCTCGACCGACGGGCCGATGAAGTCGAGGAACGTGTCGGCGCCCGGCGAACTGCACGTGAACGTGATGGTGGACCTGGTGGAGAAGGTCGCAGTGGCCGCGTCAGGGGCTGTGCGCAGATCGAGCTCGACTCGCTGAGCCTGGACCTCGAGCAGGGCGGACCGGGCATGGGCCTCGCTGCGAGTGAGGTTTTCTCCGGGCATGTTTCCTCCAAAGCTCGTTGTGGCCGCACTTGCGACCTGACCTGCGCACACTGGGCGCACCATCGACCGACTCGGCGGGGAGCGGCTGATGCATCGGCATCCTTGCACGCCCCACCGACAAGCAGTCTGACGTGCGCAGACGTCCGCTGTGACCGGTTTGCCGCACTGTGTCCTTCACCGAATGGGGCGCATCCGACCGGCGGCGCACCTCGTGGACTCGGGTCGCACGTGTTCCGCAAACGTTGGCACCATGGGGTCATGACTGAATCGGTACGAATGTGGTTCGACCCCACGTGTCCCTGGGCCTGGATGACCTCCCGGTGGCTGCTCGAGGTCGAGAAGGTGCGCGATGTCGAGGTGCGTTTCTCGGTGATGAGCCTGTCCGTCCTCAACGAGGGGCGCGACCTGCCCGAGGAGTACCAGGAGCTCATGAAGCGGGCCTGGGGCCCCGTGCGCGTCGTCATCGCCGCTGCGCGTGACCACGGCGAAGACGTGATTCGGCCGCTCTACACCGAGCTCGGCACCCGGATCCACCCCGGTGGTCGGGGCAAGGACCTGCCTGCGGTCATCGCCGAATCCCTCGAAGCCGTGGGCCTGCCCGCCGAGTTGGCCCGTTACGCCGGCACCGACGAGGTCGACGACCTGCTGCGCGACTCCCACCGCGGCGCGACCGATCTCGTGGGCACCGACGTCGGCACGCCCGTGGTCGAAGTCGGTGGCGTTGCCTTCTTCGGCCCCGTCGTCACCCCGGCACCCAAGGGCGAGGCGGCAGGCAAGCTTTTCGACGGCTGCCTCCTCGTGGCAGGCACCCCCGGGTTCTACGAGATCAAGCGCACCCGCGACGTGGGTCCGAACTTCGACTGATCCCCCACCGGGGGCCGTCGGCCGCCACCTCCGTGAGGCACTTTCGTCGGGACGCCGCTCAGCTGGTTGTCAGGGAGAGCAGGGCCAACTAGGGTCCGGAGAATGTCGACCATGTCAGCGCGGACATCGCTGCGTCACCCGGGTACGGTGGCCGCGCGCGCGTGGCGGGCGACAGTGCCCGGCGGTGAGACCCCGCAGAACGGAGTCGGTAGCGCGATCCTTCTGGCGCTCGTCGCATTGGCCTTTCTCTACATTCTGGCCGGATCCCCGGCGGCGTTGCCGTGGTCGACCTTTCTGCCTCTGATCGTCGTCAGCGGTGTGATCCACAGCCCGCGTGAGCATGCGTTCGTCGTCGCGGCGACGCTGGGGTGTGTGGCTGCAGGCGGGCTCCTCTCCGGAGTGGAGCACTTTCCTGGAGCTGCGGGTTCGTTCATCGCCGGGGTCGTCATCGCGTCGGTCACCATGTGGCGCAGCCTGGCTCGTGCGCGGGTCGGGGTGCAGGGCACGCGTGGTGAGGCGTTGCTCGACGAACTCCGCGAGGGGCTGGAGCAGCGTGGGCGGTTGCCGCAGGTTGCGCCTGGCTGGTCGGTCGAGGGCACGGTCGACTCCGCGTTCGGGCATCCGTTCTCCGGTGACTTCATCGTGTCTCACTACTGCTCGGAGACGCTGCGGCTCGAGGCTGCGTTGGTCGATGTATCGGGCAAGGGCCTGCGGTCGGCGTCGCGCGCCGTGCAGCTCTCCGGCGCCCTGGACGCCCTGATCGGTGCCATCCCGGCGGAGGATTTTCTTCAGGCGGCCAACGACTACGTAGTGCGGCAACGCTGGGTGGAGGGCTACGCGACGCTCGTGCACGTGACCCTCGACCTCGCCACCGGCGACTTCACCGTGTGGCGCGCCGGACACCCTCCGGCCGCGGTCTTCCGCAGCGGTAGCGGCTCGTGGGATGTCCTCGAGGAGCATGTGGGTCCGGCGTTGGGGCTCGTGGAGCAGCCGGTGTACCGCTGCGACGAGGGGACCTTGCGGTCCGGTGATGCCCTGATGCTGTATTCCGACGGCCTCATCGAGGCGCACGGCCGCACGTTGGACGACGGGATCGAACGTCTGCTGGGCAAGGCGGCCGGACTCGTCATGCAGGGCTTCGACGGCGGCACCGAACGCTTGTGTGCCGAGGCTGCTTGTGGCAAGAGCGACGACCGCAGCGTCGTCCTGCTCTGGCGCAACTGAGCATCACCCGGCTGGCGAGAGCACTCCCTCTCTCGAGGCCGCCGGCCGGTGGGAACCGGCAAGAGTGGGACCTCGCCACAGCATGAGAAAGGCGCCGGATCCGACATGCGGATCGCGGCGCCTTCTGCTGTGGAGCGGGTGACGAGAATCGAACTCGCGTAATCAGTTTGGAAGACTGAGGCTCTACCATTGAGCTACACCCGCGTGCATCCGAACGGTGTCGTATGCGTGGAGCAGCATAGCGTGCCATCTGTGGATCGCTCGAATCGTGCGTCCCCGACGTCCCCGGAGCGGCTGTCGAAGCGCCGTTCCGATGCCGGTCAGTGGCCTCGGACGGGCGGCAGATTGACGGCGAAGGGGTTGGCGGCGGTCTGTGCGCAGATCCGACACAACCCACCCTGATGCCGTTGCGGCGCCCCGCACCGTCGGCACGGCTCGCGCAATCCGGCGTTCAGCAACCGTGGCTGTGGCTCGGCACCGAGGAGCTCGCTCCACGTCGACGAGCGCTGCGTCACGAGGGCCTGCTCGGGGCAGGCCTGCGCGCACCGGCCACAGGCGATGCACACGGAGTCGTGAACCCGCAGGCCCCATTGCCGTGGCATGTCGTGGGGTCCGTGGTCGTCTGGGGCGATGAGTTCGAGTGCGTCGACGGGGCAGATGCGCGCGCACGCGCCGTTCTCGCAGCACCCCTGGGTCTCCCATCGAGGGATCCCCGTGGGGAGCCGGTCGAGGTCGGGCGTCGCCACTCCACCGGTGAGACGGCCCACCGCCGACACCAGGCGCTCGGAGGCGGAGCGCGCGGACGGTGCGCTCTGGGCGCGGCCGAGGAGGGATCGTCGAGGCAAGGGGCGGTGTCGCAGGTCGAGGACGAGCCCGGGGGCGGCCTCGGCCCGTGTCGGTGCCAGGGTGCCGGGTATCACCGGGTGCCGGATCGCGCGAGCGATTCCGGCCACCTGACGAACCGCGATCATGGCCCGCGGGTCGGCAGAGAGCACCGTCAGCCCGCGCACCGTGGGGACGGCCAGGAGTTCGATCAGGTCTGCAGGGGCCAGTCGAGCCGGCAGATCGGGCACGACGACGGCCGCATCCTCGGCGGTCCGGGACCGGAGCTCGTCACCGGCATCGACGAGCACGACCTCGCACGGGGCCAGCGTGGCCAGATGTTCCACGACCATCCGCAGGTCGAGCTCGCCGCCTTGTGGGGCGGCCGGTGACGTCACGTCAGGGCTGTCCATCGGTCAGCCTCGTCGACCAGCAGATGACCGACCCCGCGGTAGAGGTCGGTCGACGCCTCACGCACGACGTGTTGCGCGAACGGACGCACCCAGGTGAGCAGGTGATCCGCGCAGAAGGCACGCAGGTCGTCGCTGATCTGCTCTGCCGCAGCCTCGTCGCCCGCCTCGATCGCGTCCAACGCTGCCAGGGCGAGGTGAGCGACGAATGCCAGCTCGAGGCCGATGTGGTCGTCGGCCGGACGTCCACCGGCGGGAGCAGCCACCCCGTAGCGGGCGTAGGCGGCTCGAACCTCGATCGTCACCTCCCCGAAGAGCAGGTGTTCGTCGGAGCGGTAGACGGATTCGTGAGGAGACGCCAGGGCCGGCAGCGCCCCGCCGAAGAGCCGCAGGTGATCGTCAGCCGCCTCTGCGACGTCGGTCGGAGCACACAGCAGCCTGGCCCCCAGCGGCCTGGACCCGTCGGAGGCGGGAAAGGGCCACGGCAGGTCCGCGGACGCGGCGAGACGCTCCAGCACCTCGGCCGACGGCGGTTCGAGCAGCAACGACGAGAGGAGGGTCGCCGTCGCCGCCGTACCGTCCAGCAGGTCGGGGGACAGCGCTGGGCGAGCTGCCGATGCGCCGGGCCCGTTGGCCGGCGCCACGGAGTCACCGACGGCGGTGTCGATCACAGCCCCGTCCGGAACATCGAGGCGTAGAAGAACATGCGCCCGAGCACCTCACCGGCGAGCACCAGGAAGAACGCGAGGACGGCCATCGACGCCACGGTGCGCCGCGAGGTGTCGCCGCGGCGGCGTCCGAGGTGCGAGAGCAGGATCGCGAGCACGAGACACCGGCTGCGATGAGCAACGGGTAGAGGATCGCCAGGCCGGGGTGCATCTCTGTGAACACCGACAGGGACATGGCGGCCGCGGGGTCGGGGTGGGATCCGAGCTGCGCGAGGTACACGGGCATTGCGACGAACCCGAGACCGAGGATGGCGACCGCACCGATCGTGATGCCGCGAATCGTGCGCATCAGCAGGGCTTCGGCGACATCGTCGTCCGCACGCTCGCGGTCGGTTCGCGGGTCGTCCAGGTGCGCCTCGTCGGGTCGATCGGCCTCGATGGCTGTCGCACTCGTCGATCCGGATCCGGCAGTCGCGCCCACGAGGGAGCGTTCCTCCGACGTCGCACGGGCAGCGTCCTTGGTGTGGGAGTGCCCGGACCGAAGCGCGGTAAGGGAGAGCACAGCCCCGACGGCGAGAGAGCCGAGCATGAGCGTGGTCGACCAGAACCGGACGGGCGTGTGCCAGGTGTCCCAGGCGGGCACGGTGCGCAGCGAGTAGACCTGCGAGATACACAAGACGAGCACGACTCCGCACAGGGCGGCGAGGACGGTGACGAGTTGGCGGAGCCGAGGCGTACCGATCTTGCGCCACTGCATCAGCGCGAAGGCGGCGCCGAGGACGAGGAACACGCTGCCGGCGAGGATCTCGTTGGACAACCAACTGGTGCCCACGTGCCCGAGCGCGTTGATGGCGCGCATGGGGGAGCCGAGGTGGAAGGTCGAGGCGATGAAGCCCAACAGCAGCAGGGGGCCGATGGCGAACAGTGCCGGATCGGCGATGCGGTCCATCGTCGCGGCGGGAACTCGGGCGTTGAAGACGTGCACGAGGCCGAGGACGATGAACGACCCGACCGACATCTTTGCGGCGATCGTGAAGATCACGAGGGGGAGTTCGTGCGTGAGGCTGCCCATGACGTGATCAGAGCTCCGTCGGGTTGTTCACACGGCCGGCGTCGCTGCCCGACGGGACGGCCTTGGGGTGTGGGGTGATGAGCAGGTGCGGGTGGGTGATGTCGGGTGAGGGGAGAGGCGCGATGTTCGCGTCGCCGCCGTACTTGGCCACGAGGTCGTCGTACTCACCGAAGTCGAGAACCCGGGAGGGGCAGGACTCGACACACGCCGGGGTGCCGCCTTCGAGAATGCGGTCCTTGCAGAAGTTGCACTTGGTCATCGTCCCGGTCTGCGCATTGAAGGCCGGTGCCGAATAGGGGCAGGCCATCTCGCAGTAGCGGCAGCCGATGCATTTGTCCTGATCGACCTCGACGATGCCCATCTCGCCGACGTGCATTGCGGTGGTGGGGCAGGACTCGACGCAGATGGGGTTGGCGCAGTGATTGCACGCCACTGATGTGTAGTAGGTGAAGACGTCCTGGCGATAGGTGCCCTCGGTCTCGTCCGGTGTCCAGGTGCCGCCGCTGTATTCGGCGACACGGCGCCACAGGACGCCTTCGGGCAGGTCGTGCTTGTCCTTGCAGGCGATCTGGCAGGCCTTGCAGCCGGTGCACTTGGCCTGGTCGACGTGGAACGCGGGGTGTCGTAGCTCAGCCATCGGTGCCTCATCAGGCCTTGGCGATCTCGGCGAGGACGGAGTGCTGTCCGTTGCCCTTGCTGTATGCGGTGGGGTGTGGCTGGTCAGCGTGTTGACCGAGCCGCCCTGGTCGACGCCGTCGGCCCCCGGGCTGTACCAGGCGCCCTGCGGAATCGAGAGGACGCCAGGGACGATGCGGGGTGTCACGTACGCGGGGAGCTTGACGTGGCCGCGGTCGTTCCAGACCGTCACCATGTCGCCGTTGGCGATCCCGCGCTTCTTCGCGTCCATCGTGTTGATCCACACGTGCTGAGGGTGGGCCTCCTGGAGCCACGGGCTGTTGCCGTAGCTGCTGTGCGTGCGCTGCTTGTAGTGGTGGCCGATGCATTGCAGGGGGTATTTCGCCTGCAGGGGGTCACCGGGCATTTCGCGGGTGCGCACGTATTCGGGAGTCGAGGTGATCTTGTTGTCGCCCTCGACCGGCCAGTCCTGGCTCATGCGGTAGAGGTTGGTGGAGAAGATCTCGATCTTTCCCGAGGGTGTGGCCAGAGGATTGGCCTTGGGGTCGTCGCGGAAGGCCTTCATCCCGATGACGGGTTCGAGCTTCGTCTTGTAGACGCCCATCTCGCGCAGCTTCTCGAACGGGGGCAGGTCGGGAATCGTCTTGCGGCTCTCGTCGACGATCCAGCGGACCCACTGCTCCTGGGTGCGCCCCTCGGTGAACTTCTTCTCGACGCCGAGTTTGCGCGCGATGAGGGTGAGCTGGTCGTACACGGGCATGCATTCACCGGGCGGGTCGACGGCCTTGTCGGTGAAGATCGCATACCCGAGGTTGCCCGAGGATCCCTGCTGAGCGAGGTCGACCTGCTCAGCCGTGACCGCGTCGGGTAGCAGGATGTCGCTGTATCGAGCAGACACCGTCATGTGGTTGTCGATGCACACGATCATCTCGCAGGCCTTCTCGTCCGCGAGGATCTCCAACGTGCGGTTGATGTCGCCGTGCTGGTTGACCAGCGCGTTCGAGCCGTACAGCCACATGAACTTGATGTTCGAGACGAGGGTGACCTCGTTCGTCACGTTGGCATTGCCGTTGCGGTCGGCGTTGTCGCGCACGCCGTCCTTGTATCCCCAGCCCTTGCCGGAAGGATCGCGTCGGTCCAGCGGTAGAACGGGATGACCGGGCGGACGGGGTGCTCTCGTCGGCGTACTGCCGTATGCGGTCAACTTCCGCAGACCTCGGCGGATGGGAGAATCGAGCGCATGGGCACAGAACAGGTTGTTGTCTTCATCCACGGCCTCGGGGACACTCCGGATGCGTGGGCGCACCAGACCGGTGCGCTTCCAGCAGGCTTCCGAGGCGTGACGGTCGACGTGCCCGGACTCGGTTCGGCCAGCCCGGTCGCCGAGGCATTCACCCTCGGTGGCGCAGCCGTGGCCATCATCGCGGAGCTCAACCGCCTCGGCATCGAGCGGGCTCACTTCTGCGGGCTCTCCCTGGGCGCGATGATCGCGTTCCGGATCGCGGTTGATCACCCCGAGCGGGTGCGCTCAATCACCCTGGCGGCCGGTCAGGTGAAGCCGCCGAAGGTGCTGATGGCGGTCCAGAGTGCCATCATGCGCGTGTTGCCGGAGAAGCTGGTCGCGCCCGGCGGGGTGAGCAAAGCTCAGATGCTCGCCGTCGTCGGTGCCGTTGTCAGGACGGATCTCTCGGGAGAACTCGCGTCGGTCGCCGCGCCGACCCTGGTACTATGCGGTTCCAAAGACCGCGCGAACCTCCCCGCAGCCCGGGAATTCGCGGCGGGCATCCCCAATGCCGAGTTGCGCATCATTGACGGTGCCGGGCACCAGTCGAACACACAGTCACCTGAACGCTTCTCCGCGCTTCTCAACGAGTTCTTGACGCGAGGCGCCTGAACCCGTGATGAGACATGACGATCGCAACTGGCCAGACCAACCGATCAAGGCGTTACTACTTTTGCGCCCCTGCGCGTACCTTCCTCCATGTAGTAGCGCGTGAGGGGTGTCGAGAGCGAGCGGTCGCCGTCCGCTGCGGCGACGGAGCGCAGGAGGTACTTGTAGCCGTCACCGGCGCTCATCACCCGCATGGAGACCGTCACGCTGGAGAGGTGCACGACAACGTCGCGCTGGGAGGCGGCTCCCGGATTCTGTTCTACTGGAATGTATGAGCAGTGACGGTGCAAACTCTCTGGCGCGTGACCCGCTGCCGCTGAGCGGTAAGTCTGTCGTGGTGACCGGGGTGAGTCGCCGCGCAGGGATCGGCTACGCCACCGCATGCCGATTGGCGGCCTACGGGGCGAGCGTGTTCTGTCATCACTTCTCACCCCACGACGCCGAACAGGACTGGGGCAGCGACGATCTCGACGCCGTGCTCGACGGGGTTCGGTCTCACCTGGTCGGCGACGCGCGGGTAGCCGACTTCCATGCTGATCTCACCGAGCCTGACGCGGCGGACCGAGTGATCACGGCAGCCGTCGAGGAGTTCGGGCTGCTCGATGCACTGATCTGCAATCAGGCCTTGACGGGCTCCGACGGGCCGATCGGCGAACTGAACGCCGCGGACCTGGACCGCCACTGGGCCGTAGACGCGCGCGCATCGATCATGCTGGCCCAGGCCTTCGCCGCACATCACGACGACGCCAGTCCCGCCTCGATCGTGTTCCTCACCTCCGGCCAGGGGTTGGGGCCAATGCCCGGCGAGGTGGCCTACGCGGCGGCGAAAGCAGCTCTGGCCGGGGTGACTGCGACCATTGCCGACCAACTCGCCGATCGCGGCATCCGGGTGAACACCGTCAACCCCGGACCCGTCGACACCGGCTATCTCACCGAGGAGATGTGGCGAGTGGTAGAGCCGATGTTTCCCTTTGGCCGGTACGGACGCCCGGACGACCCGGCGCGGCTCATCGCCTGGCTGACCACCGACGAGGCGTCCTGGATCACCGGCCAGATCATCAACACCGAAGGAGGCTTCGGCCGCTGGCGCCCCCGCGGCGAATAATCCGGCCGACTCCGCATGCATCTGCTGTGGTACAGGACGGCAAGCCCGTCGAGTAATCGCGGCAAGGCAGATGACGGAACTACGACATCAAGTACGCTGATCCGAAGAAACAAGCCAATCAGGACCGGACTACTTTTGCTCCCCCACGGGGTTCTCCAGCGTCGGGAAGGACGCCATACCGAGGTTGGCGGAGGACTCGCGTTCGCCGGTGCCGCCGCCCGAGATGCCGATCTGGCCGATCATGGCCGCGAGCAGCATGGGGGCGCGTGACTGGTTCTCGCCGTTGGAGTGGCGCTGCGGCCCCCAGCCCTGCGTGACGGCGCACGGCTTGGCCGTGGCGATCTCACGGGCGAGGCAGGTGATGGTCTGTGCGGGGAGCCCGGTGATCTTGGCCGCCCAGGCGGGAGTCTTGGCGGTCTTGTCTGGTCCCTCGCCCATCACGTAACTGCGATAGGAGAGGCCGGCAGGCACGCCCTCGGGCATGTGCTCCTCGTCGAAGCCGCTGCAGTACGTGTCGAGGAACTTCTGGTCGAGGAGGTTCTCGCTGATCATGACGTGCGCGAAGCCGGCCACGAGAGCAGCGTCGGTGCCGGGGCGGATGGGCACCCATTCGTCGGCCAGGTTCATGGCCGTCTCCGATTGGCGCGGGTCGATGACGATGACGCGGTGCCCGGATTCGGCCTTGGCCTTCTGGGTGACGAACACCTCGCCGCCGCCGCTCATGCGGGTCTCGTGCGGGTTGTTGCCGAACATCACGACGAGCTTGCTCTTGCGTGTGTCGTCGTTGCTGTTCGAGCCCTGCCAACCGCCGTAGTGAAAGTCGACGGCGATGCCGATCTGCCCGGTGCTGTAGTCGGAGTAGTGGTCGAGGAAGCCGCCTACGCAGTTCATCAGGCGGGCGACGGCGGTTCCAGCGGGCGGCCAGCTGCGGGCCACGGTGGCGCCGAGGACGCCGGTGCCGTACTGCAGGTAGACGGACTCGTTGCCGTGCTCGGCAATCGTCCTCTTAAGGGAGTCGGCGATGAGGGTGGCGGCCTCGTCCCAGCTGATCTTCTGCCACCTGCCCTCGCCGCGCTTGCCGACCCGCTTCATCGGGGAGGTGAGGCGGTCGGGGTTGTAGATGCGGGTGCGGATCGAGCGGCCACGCACACACGCGCGGATCTGCTGGGTGCCGAGTTCGTCGTCGCCGGTGTTGTCGGGGTCGACACGCACGATGCGTCCGTCACGGACGACGAGTCGCAGCGGGCAGCGACTGCCGCAGTTGACGTTGCACGCGCTCCAGACGATCTTCTCGCCGGGCGCTGTGGGGGAGGCGTCGGCGCCGGCGGAGGCGGGCGTCCAGGGGAGGGCCGACATGGGGCCGGCGCGGCGCGAGGACGGCGGCGCCTCTGCGCTCGGATAGACTGCAGCGTCGCGGGCTGTGGCGCAGCTTGGTAGCGCGCGTGCTTTGGGAGCACGATGTCGCAGGTTCAAATCCTGTCAGCCCGACGAGCCAGGCCCTCTCACCCCGCTGGGGCGAGGGGGCCTCGTCATATCCGGACGCGGTCTTCGACGCCCGTCACGACTGCCCCAGAGGCGGCAGTCACGGGTCGCGAGGCTCCCGGTTCGACAGAGGTGCAGCGCGTACCGCTAGCATGAGCTGTCCCCGCCGTGTGTTTTGCCACATGTGGGGGATACGTGGTGAGGATCGACCCCCGGGTCGGGCCCGCCGCAATCCACCCGTCACCGATCGATGCTGGAGTGCCCGCAGTGAAGAGTTCCGTCGAGACCTTGTCGCAGACCCGGGTCAAGTTGACCGTCGAGGTCCCGTACGAGGAGCTCAAGCCGAGCGTCGACGCGGCGTACAAGGCCATCAGCTCGCAGATCTCCATCCCGGGCTTCCGCCCCGGCAAGGTGCCCGCGCGCCTCGTGGAGCAGCGCGTCGGCAAGGGCGCCGTCATGCAGGAGGCCGTCAGCGAGGCCCTCCCCAAGTTCTACGGCGACGCCATCGAGGCCGAGGACCTGCGCCCCATGGGCCAGCCCGAGGTCGACCTCACCGAGCTGCCGATGGACGAGGGTGACCAGCTCGTCTTCACCGCCGAGCTCGACGTGCGCCCCACCATCGAGCTGCCCGAGTTCTCCTCCATCGAGGTTCAGGTCGACCCGGTCGCCGAATCCGATGTCGACTCCGAGCTCGACACCCGCATCGAGGACCTCCGCGCCCGCTTCGGCACCCTCGTCGGTGTCGATCGCGCTGCGCAAGAGGGCGACTTCGTCACCATCGACCTCCGCGGCGAGATCGACGGCGAAGAGATCGACAACGTCGAGGGCGTCTCGTACGAGATCGGCACCCGTACGATGATCGAGGGTCTCGACGACGCGCTCGTCGGCATGACCGTCGACGAGGAGAAGGCCTTCACCGCACCCCTCGCCGGTGGCGACCGCGCGGGTCAGGACGCCGAGATCACCGTCACCCTGCGTTCCTGCAAGGAGCGCGAGCTCCCCGAGCTCGACGACGACTTCGCGCAGATGGCGTCCGAGTTCGACACCCTGGACGAGCTGAAGGCCGACCTGTGCAAGCAAGCCGAGCAGGCCACGCAGTTCCAGCAGGGCATCCAGGCTCGCGACAAGATCCTCGAGCACCTCCTCGACACCCTCGAGATCCCGGTTCCCGACTCCGTCGTGGACGCCGAGGTCGAGGCCCACTTCGCCGAGGGCACCCACGAGACCGAGGACGCGGAGCACCGCACCGAGGTCCAGGAGAACACGGTCAAGGCACTGCGAACCCAGCTCCTCCTCGACGCCATCGCCGAGAAGAGCCAGGTCAGCGTCAGCCAGCAGGAGCTCATCGAGTACCTGATCATGACGGCGCAGCAGTACGGCATGGACCCCGCCCAGCTCGCGCAGGCGATGGACGACGGCCAGCAGGCCGGCGCCATGGCCGCCGAGGTCGCGCGCCGCAAGGCCCTCGCCTCCGTCATGGAGGAGGCCAAGGTCACCGACACCAACGGTGAGACCGTCGACCTGTCCGCCACCATCGACACCGGTGACGACGAGGACGACGACGCCGAAGCGAGCGACGACGACCAGGATGGCGCCGACGCGCCGGAGCCGGTCGTCACCGGTACCGACGAGGCAGCTGCCGACTCGGGTGCCGACAAGGACGACCAGGACAAGTGATTCCCCGCCGACGGCGCCGCCCCGATCTCGGGTGCGGCGCCGTCGGCGTCCACGCCCGTAGGTGCCCTGGGACGGGTGCCAGCAGGTCGTCGGGGGCCGTGGGATCCATGCAACGGCGTTCCAGCTGATGGGCGCGGGAGCCGATCGGAGTCCGCTGAGGGCGAACATGCTCGGAACCCGGGAAGCACCAGCGGTGTTGCGACGTTAGCCTCGAACGAAGGATGTACGCCGCGCGTCGCACCAGCGTCCGTGGCGGTACCGCCGCAATCGTGACAGTCACGAGCACAAGGGAGACAACAGCGTGAGCAAGAGCAGCGAGATCGTCGCCGCCGATTCGGGCCCCAAGGGCGGGCTCGACGACCACATCTACAACCGCCTCCTCAAGGAGCGGATCATCTTCCTCGGCTCGGACGTGCGCGACGACAACGCGAACGCCATCTGCGCGCAGCTTCTGCTGCTCTCGGCCGAGGATCCCGAGGCCGACATCTGGCTGTACATCAACAGCCCCGGTGGCTCGATCTCTGCTGGTATGGCGATCTACGACACGATGAACTGGATCCCCAACGACGTGTGCACCGTCGCCATGGGTATGGCGGCCAGCATGGGGCAGTTCCTCCTGACGGCCGGCGCGCACGGCAAGCGTTACGCCACGCCGCACAGCCGCATCCTCATGCACCAGCCCCTCGGTGGCATCGGTGGAACGGCGACGGACATCAAGATTCAGGCCGAGCAGATGCTGTTCATCAAGCGTCAGATGGCCGAGCTCATCGCCGAGCACACGGGTCAGACCGTGGAGCAGATCACGAAGGACTCCGACCGCGACCGCTGGTTCAGCGCCGAGGAGGCCAAGGAGTACGGCTTCGTCGACGCCGTGTTCTCCCGCGCCACCGAGACGCCGGGCGCCGGCGGCACGCAGGCCTGACCCGACCAGACTTTGGAGCATCGAATGAACTTCCACACGCCCCACATGGCCGACGGCGCTGGCCGCATCGCGGTTCCCTCGAGCCGGTACATCCTGCCGCAGTTCGAGGAGCGCACCTCCTACGGGATGAAGCGCACCGACCCGTACACCAAGATGTTCGAGGACCGCATCATCTTCCTCGGCTGCCAGGTGGACGACGCGTCGGCGGACGACATCATCGCGCAGCTCATCGTTCTGGAGAGCCAGGACCCAGACCGCGACATCATCATGTACATCAACAGCCCCGGTGGCTCGTTCACGGCGATGACGGCCATCTACGACACGATGCAGTTCATCCGCCCCGACGTGCAGACCTTCGTCATCGGACAGGCCGCCTCTGCCGCGGCCGTCCTGCTGGCTGCCGGCGCACCGGGTAAGCGCTACGCACTGCCCAACAGCCGCGTGCTCATCCACCAGCCCGCCCTCGGTGGTAGCGACTACGGCCAGGCGAGCGACATCGAGATCCAGGCCAACGAGGTCTTCCGGATGCGCACGTGGCTGGAGGAGACCCTCGGGGCGCACGCCGGTCGTACCGCTGAGCAGGTCAACGAGGACATCGAGCGCGACAAGTTCCTCTCCGCGGCCGAGGCCAAGGAGTACGGCATCATCGATGAGGTTCTTGAGAGCCGTAAGGCATCCCGCCAGAGCTGACAGCTGAACCCGCAGTACCGGCCGATGTTCTCGGCCGAACCGAGCGAGGGCCGGTGGTGATTCGTCACCACCGGCCCTCGCTGTCGTGTGTGACGGCCTCGTGTGAGGGAGATGACACTGCTGTACCGTCCGGACGGCATAAAACGCCTGCGCAGCGGCTGCTGATCGCGCCATCCTGGAGAAGTCGGGGAACGACCCCGGCTCTGTCGATGGAGGCAGCGATGGCAACCGTGTCGGATCCGATGACGCCGAACTCTGCGGGGGCCGTGCCCGGCGCCCAGCGTTCAGGACTGCCGCTGATGGCCCTGACTGCCCTGGCGATCGGTTCGATGATCGGCGCGGGGATCTTCAACATCCCTTCCGACATGGCAGCGTCGGCCGCTCCCGGGCCGGTCCTCATCGGCTGGTCCATCACCGGTGTGGGCATGCTGATGCTGGCACTGACGTTCCAGATGCTCTCGACCACCCGGCCCGAGGTCGACGGCGGCGTCTACGGGTACGCGCGTGCGGGATTCGGCAATTTCATCGGCTTCACGAGCGCATGGGGCTACTGGATCAGCGCGTGGGTGGGCAACGTGGCGTTCCTCGTCATGGTGTTCGGCACGCTGGGCAACTTCTTCCCGATCTTCGCGGAGGTGGAGGGCGCGGACGGGTCGTTCGGCCCCGGTTTGGCCGGGATCATCGGTGCGTCGCTGCTGCTCTGGGGGTACCACGTGCTCGTCCTGCGCGGAGTGCGCGAGGCGGCCATCCTGAACACCTTGGTCACCGTCGCCAAGATCGTCCCGCTGCTGCTCTTCATCGTGCTCACCGGTATCGCGTTCAAGATGGGCGTGTTCACCTCCGACTTCTGGGGCCAGGCCGCGTCGATCGACGGCGAGTCGCTGGGCTCGACGATGGACCAGGTCAAGAACATGATGATGGTGACCGTCTGGGTCTTCATCGGCATCGAGGGCGCGAGCATCTTCAGCTCCCGCGCCGAGAAGCGGTCGGACGTGGGTAAGGCCACCGTCATCGGGTTCCTCTCCGTGCTGGCCCTGCTCGTGCTGGTCAACCTCATGTCCTACGGGATCCTCGCGCAGGCCGAGATCGCCGGACTCTCCAAGCCGGCGATGGCCGGAGTCCTGTCCAGCGTCGTCGGGCCGTGGGGGACGTGGTTCATCTCCGCGGGGCTCGTCGTCTCGATCCTGGGCGCGCTGCTCAGCTGGACGTTGCTGTGCTCTGAGATCCTCCTCAAGCCGGCACAGGAGGGGGTCATGCCCCGCTGGATCGCCCGTGAGAACAAGAACGGTGCGCCCGTGGGCGCGCTCTGGATGACCACGTTGTCGATCCAGGCGATGCTCGTCTGGACGATGGTCAACAGCGGCACCTACAACACCCTGATCTACCTGGCTTCTGCGCTCGTGCTGCTGCCCTACCTCTGGTCGGTCCTTTACGCCGTCGTCACGGCGGTGCGCGACGGTGGCACGGGGGAGCGGCACATCACGCCGGGGTCGGTGCTGGTCGCGTCCGTGGCGATCGTGTACGCGCTCTGGTTGGTCTACGCCGCCGGGCTCGAGTACACCCTGCTGGCCTGCGTCTTCTACGTCATCGGCCTCGTCTTCTATGTGTGGGCGCGCAAGGAGAACGGTCTGCGCGTGTTCACGCCCGTCGAACTCGGTGTGCTGGCACTGGTCGTCATCGGCGCGGTGTTCGGCGTGCTCAGAGTGATGGGCGGCAGTATCGAGATCTGAGGTCGGCGTCTCGTCCTGATTCGATCCCCGGCGCATGCGCCGATAGGTCTCACAGTGCTTCCGGCGCCCCTGTCCGCCCTCAGCGGACAGGGGCGCCACAGCGCGCGACACCGGGTTTCAATGGACGTCGGGGAGCAGCGTCGGCGGTACCGTCGCGTACGCGCAGCCCTGGGTGTGTGCCCACACCCGCACGGATCGAACGAGACGAGGAGGACACGTGGCACGTATCGGAGAGGGCGGTGACCTGCTCAAGTGCTCGTTCTGCGGCAAGAGTCAGAAGCAGGTCAAAAAGCTCATCGCCGGGCCTGGTGTCTATATCTGCGACGAGTGCATCGACCTGTGCAACGAGATCATCGAGGAGGAGCTCGCCGAGGCGAGTGAACTCGGACTGGGCGAACTGCCCAAGCCGCGTGACATCTTCGAGTTCCTCGAGCAGTTCGTCATCGGTCAGGACAGCGCCAAGCGTGCGCTGGCCGTCGCCGTCTACAACCACTACAAGCGCATCCAGGCCGCATCCACCCTCAAGAAGGGTGAGGAGCAGGTCGACATCGCCAAGTCCAACATCCTGCTCATCGGCCCCACTGGCTGCGGCAAGACGTACCTGGCGCAGACCCTGGCCAAGATGCTCAACGTGCCGTTCGCCATCGCCGATGCCACCGCGCTGACCGAGGCCGGGTATGTGGGTGAGGACGTCGAGAACATCCTGCTCAAGCTCATCCAGGCTGCGGACTACGACGTCAAGAAGGCCGAGACGGGCATCATCTACATCGACGAGGTCGACAAGATCTCCCGCAAGAGCGAGAACCCGTCGATCACCCGTGACGTCTCCGGTGAGGGTGTGCAGCAGGCGTTGCTCAAGATCCTCGAAGGCACGACCGCCTCGGTGCCGCCGCAGGGCGGTCGCAAGCACCCGCATCAGGAGTTCATCCAGATCGACACGACCAATGTGTTGTTCATCGTCGGTGGGGCGTTCGCCGGTCTGGAGAAGCTGGTGGAGTCCCGTGCAGGCAAGGCGGGTCTGGGGTTCGGTGCGGCGTTGCAGACGGTCAAGGACCCCGACGAGTACTTCGCCGACGTCATGCCCGAGGACCTCATGAAGTTCGGTCTCATCCCCGAGTTCATCGGTCGACTTCCGGTCATCACCACGGTGGCGCCGCTGGACCGTGACGCGCTCATGCGCATCCTGGTCGAGCCCCGCAACGCCATGGTGCGCCAGTACAAGAGGATGTTCGAGATCGACGGCGTCGAGCTCGAGTTCACCGACGGTGCCATCGAGGCGCTGGCCGAACAGGCCCTCTCACGCGGCACGGGCGCCCGAGGGTTGCGCGCCATCATGGAAGAGGTCCTGCAGCCGGTCATGTTCGACGTGCCGAGCGACGACGACATCGCCCGCGTGGTCGTCACCCGCGAGGTCGTCATCGACCGCGTGACGCCGACCGTGGTGCGTCACGGCGGCGCGGAGCGCGAATCGGCCTGAGTCGGATGACATTCCGGCTCCGTCCCGGTCAGGCGGCCCCCGTCCAACAGACGTCGGTCAGTTGTGGTGGGGCCTGCCTCGTCATGGCGCGGATGCTCGACGACCCCGCCTATGCGGCGACGCTCACCTCAGGCGATTCCACGGTCCAGGCGCAGCGGTTCGCGACGGAAGAGCGGGCCATGATGCGCCTGGCCAACGCGTGGACCGTGCGCGGAGGATCCGTGCTTTCCGACCTGCCGTGGACGCGGCGCCTGGGGACATCCCCGTGGGCTGCAGCCGAGGTGCTGAGCCGGGGTACGGGGATCGACTACGGAGTTCGATTGCTGCGCGGGAGATCTCGTCGGACTGTGGATGAGCTTCTGCGTCGTGCCGCAGGTCCGAGTACTCCGGCTCTGTTCTATGTAGGGACCAACTGTTAACTCGGCATGTCACGCTACTGACGGGTCTGGATGATGAGACGCTTGTCTACGAACCGGCTCGCGGGCACGTCCTGCGGTTGGGTGCAGGGTCCCTGGACGCAGGTTCCTTGTCCCTCGGAGGCTGGACCACAGCTTGGCTCCTGGTAGCGCCTACGGCACACTTTTCGTAGTCGCTGTTAACACAGCCGTGCTGCAGTATCACCGTTCGGCGCGCTAATTCGGTCGCTGGCGACTCAGAGCACCTCACCCTCGGCCGATGGGTGGAGTGAGGACGAGAGAGGCAAAGACGTGACGCAACCCACTGGCGAGGCTACCGCGCAGGATCCGACGCAGGCCCCCGCCGAAGCCGGGGATGCCGGAGACGTGCGCCTTCACACCTACTTCCAGCCGTTCTACAACCTGCAGACCAACCAGCTGCAGGGCCTCGAGGCGTTGGCCCGGGTCAGTGACGGCGACGGTCGACCCGGCCTGCCCGGCGAGTTCTTCTCCGCGTTGGAGCGGTCCGGTAGCAGCCGTGAGGTCGACCTCACGATGCTCGACGAGGCTCTCGGCCACCTCGCCGTGTGGCAGCAGGACCCGCAGCGTCACGACCTCATGGTGTCGGTCAACATCTCGGCCGATGTGCTGGGCACCGAAGACGGTCCGCTCGACGTTCTCGCCGCCCTCGACCGCCACGCGGTCCCCGGGGACCGACTGCTCCTCGACATCACCACCGATATCTTCCGCCGCTTGTCCTGGTCCGACGAGGCGTTCATGGCCCGCGTCGCCACGCTTCAAGAGAGCGGCGTCTCGTTCTGCCTCGACGGCTTCACTGCGGACGACCTCGACCTGCTGCCCGAGGCGGCCAAGGTTCCCGTCGACATCATCAAGCTCCACCCCGGTCAGCTAGGCACCAAGGATCCTGAGGGAACCGGTGGCCTGGCGGCCGTCGCGGACGCCCTCGGTGAGGCCGGCCTGCCCATGGTCGCGGCCGGGATCGAAACCCGTGAGCAGCTGGAACACGCACGTGAGCTGGGGGTGGAGTGGGCCCAGGGGTTCCTCCTCGCCGAGCCCATGCCTGCCGACGAGGCACGCGTCGTTTCGCTGACCCTGGACGTCTGAAACTTCCGGATCACGTATGGGCGCCCGCCGGGTCGGCAGTTCTGAGGACGGCGGGTTCCTTCGTCGTGCGCGTCTCGACCTGACACTGATCGCCGCGACGCTTGTGGTCGGCGGCGCCGTCCCGACCTGGCACCTCCTCGACACTGAGGGGTACGGCGGTGTGGCTCACTCGGTGACGATGGGCGTCACCGCCCTGATCACAACCGTCGGCCCTGTCGTCGTCGGAGCCAGGCCGCGCCGCCTGTGGGCCCCGATCCCCGTGGTCGGTCTGCTGATGTTCGCGTCGGTGTTCGACGACCAGATCGACTGGAGAGTCGGCACATTCGAGTACTCCGACGTGGTCTTTCTGTCGGCTTACGCGATCCTCATCTGCTGGCTCATGATGTTGAGTCGCGTCGCCGACGGGCAGAGCGGGCGGTACGTTCGCCTCGACACGTCCGCCGCGTGCGTCGGAGCCGTGCTGGCGGTGTGGGTGGGTTTGCTGGCGCCGCTGTCGACCGCCGACGATCTCGCCACAGGCATCGTCTGGGCCGCGTATCCGCCGCTCGACGTCATCATGCTCGCGCTCGGGGCCCACCTGGCCTTCCGGTTGGGTCGTATGCCTGCTGCGCTGGGGTGGTTGATGGCCACAGTGGCGTTCTGGCTCGTCACCGACACGGCGTACGCCGTCATCGAACTGCGAGCCAACGAGGCGTGGGACATCCCCGTTCTCGAGGTCGGCTACCTGTTCGCTCACGTGTGTCTGGCCATCGCCGTGGCACACCCGCGGATCGGCGAGCTCACGCCCAGGGTTCACCTCGAGCATCAGCCGGCGCGGGCTAGTCGTTATGCCGTCCTCATCCTCCTGTCCGCCATTCCTGCCGTCGCCTCGGTGGCGGTGCCGACGCTCGGGCTCAGCGATCGGCTCGTCCGCGCCGGCCTCATCGCGGTCCTTCTCGCGTTGCTGTTCGTGCGCCTCCGACAGACGATGACGGCGTTGACGGAGGCAGAGTCGATCAGTCGGCACCGAGCAGGGCACGATGCACTCACCGGGTTGACCAACCGGTCGGCGATGCAGGGGGCGATCGACCGGCTTCTGCAGCAGATGGCCGACGGAGGGACGGGCGTCGTGCTCGCCTTCATCGACTGTGACGACTTCAAACGCATCAACGACACCTGGGGTCACCAAGCTGGGGACTGGCTGCTGCAGGATCTGGCGTCGCGCCTCACCGAGGCCGCCGGTCCAGGGGCCGTCGTGGCACGACAGGGTGGGGACTAGTTCGTCGTCGCCGCTCAGATCGCCGATGATGCGGCGGCGGCGCGGCGCGTGGACAGGCTCACCGAGGTCTTTTCGACACCCATGCGCATCCTTCCGGAGCGGACACACCAGGCGTCGGGCTCGATCGGCGCGGCCGTGGTGCACAGCGGCGAGGTCTGCTCGACCGACGAGGCGCTGCGTCGCGCGGACGCAGCCATGTACCTGGCCAAACGACGCGGTAAGGGTTCCAGCGTGTTCTTCGGTCCGGAACTCGACGCGGACATGCACCTCCGTGCCGAGGTCGGCGCCCGGCTCGGGGACGCGATTGCACAGGAGACATTCACCATCGTGCTGCAGTCGGTCATGGGCGGGCCCGGATACGGCAGGCTGCTCGGCTGGGAAGCCCTGGCCCGCTGGCACGACCCAGACCTGGGGGAGATCAAGCCCGAGGTGTTCGTCTCGGTGGCCGAGGACCTGGGGCTGGTCGATGCTCTGGGCGAATCGGTCCTTCGGAGGGTGTGCGCCCACCTGGCCGACCTGCGCCGTGCCGACCCGGAATGCCGCCTGGCCGCTGCCGTCAACGTCTCGCCGTCCCAGTTGCGCAGCACGCAGTTCGTCGACCTGATGCGTCGCGTCCTTTCCGAGACGGGACTGCCTGGGGATGTGCTTCACCTCGAGGTCACCGAGACACTGTTCGTCGACCCGCAATCGACCGCCGTCGACGTTCTCGCCGAGGTGCGGGCGTTGGGCGTCAAGGTCTGCGTCGACGACTTCGGGACGGGGTACGCCTCGCTCGCAACGCTCATGCGTTTGCCCGTCGACTGCGTCAAGATCGACCGGTCGCTCGTGGCCGATATCGCGACGGACGACGGCGCCCGACAGCAACTCGCCGCGGTGATGGCGCTCGTCCGCAGCCTGGGAGTCCACGACATCGTGGCCGAAGGCGTCGAGACGCCGGAGCAGGCTCAGATCCTCGGTGAGCTCGGATGCCCCTCGGTTCAGGGGTGGTTCTACGGTCGGCCCGTCGCGCTCGACAGCCCGGACCGTGCAGCAGCCGGAGAGCTTGCTCTGTACGACGCCGCACCCACGCACTGAGCCCCCGGCCACGAGGGCCGGGGGCTCAGACGATGGGCACCGGGGGAGTCCTGTGCTCAGGACACCCCCGGGCGTTCGTGGGTCAGACCGAGATCCCCGAGAGGAGCTGCTGGATCTGTTCCGGGGTGGTCGCCTGGTCCAGCTGGGCGACCTTGGCATCGTCGAGGAAGATCCCGGCGAGCTGGGAGAGGATCGCCAGGTGGTCGTCGCCGACGCCCGCGATGCCGACGACGTAGCGCACGGGCTGGCCGTTCCAGTCGATCGGCTCGTCGTAGCGCGTGAACGAGAGCCCGGTGCGCAGGATGCCGCCCTTGGCCTCGTTGGTGCCGTGCGGAATGGCGAGCAGGTTACCCATGTACGTGGACACCGACGCCTCGCGGTCGTGCATGGAGTCGACGTAGCCCTGGTCGACGGCACCCTGCGCGAGCAGGAGCGAGCCGGCCTCGTCGATCGCTGCGTCACGTGAGCGTGCGCCACCGCTGATGCGGATTCCCGAGATGGGCAGCGGCGAGTCATCGGAAGCCGCGGCGGAGGTGCTCGCAGTACCGGCGCCCACACCGGCCGACGTGGCGCCGCTCACTGCTGCGCCGGTCGTGGCCGTGGGGGTCGAGGCAGTGGGCGCACCGGCCGTGACGGGCACCGGCTGAGTCTCCGCTGCACCGGCGGCGTTGCCGTTGGTGCAGCGGAGCAACTCGACGATCTCGTCGTAGCGGGGGCTGTTCATGAAGTTGTCGACCGAGACGTGCGTGGCCGAGCCGGTGCGCTCACGAGCACGGGGCGTGAGGTCCTGGTGGCTGACGACGAGGTCGAACGTGTCGGTGAGGTTGGCGATCGCCTTGTTGGTGACGCTGACGTCGTTGTACCCGGCGGCCTGGACCTTCTTGCGCAGCACCGAGGCGCCCATCGCCGAAGACCCCATACCCGCGTCGCAGGCGAAGACGATGTTGCGGATCGGGCCCTGGTGGGCGTCTCCCGAGCCGGCGAGCATGCCGGAGACCGAGGACTTCTTGCCCTTCATGGCCTCCATGTCGGCGGTGGCGGCACCGAGGTCACCGTCGTCGTCGCTGCGGTCGGTCTTGAGGAGCAGGGCCGCGACCGCGAAGCTCACCAGTGTGGAGGCGAGCACGGCGAGTGCGACACCGACGTAGCTGTCGGAGGCGGTCTGCAGGAAGACCGCGATGATCGAGCCCGGAGCCGCCGGGGCCCGCAGTCCCGTGTTGAACATGACGTTGACGAACACGCCCGTCATGCCGCCGGCGATGGCTGCGAGGATCAGCTTCGGCTTCATCAGCACGTACGGGAAGTAGATCTCGTGGATGCCACCGAAAAAGTGGACCAGCGCTGCGCCGGGGGCCGACGCACGAGCAGCGCCGCGGCCGAAGAACATGAAGGCGAGCAGGATTCCCAGACCAGGGCCGGGGTTGGCCTCGAGCAGGAAGAGGACCGACTTGCCGGCCGTCTCGGCCTGCTGGATGCCCAGCGGGGTGAGCACGCCGTGGTTGATGGCGTTGTTGAGGAAGAAGATCTTGGCCGGCTCGATGAGGATCGAGGTCAGCGGCAGGAGGTTGCGATCGACGAGGAACTGCACGCCGAGGCCCAGCCATTCGACGATCTTCATGACCACCGGGGCCAGCAGGAACATGCCGACGATGGCCATGAGCAGACCGATGATGCCTGCCGAGAAGTTGTTGACGAGCATCTCGAAGCCGGGCTTGAGCTTGCCCTCGACCAGGTGGTCGAACTTCTTCATCACCCAGGCGGCGAGCGGACCCATGACCATGGCGCCGATGAACATCGGGGCCTGGTGGCCGTTGGTCCAGGGGAACAGCGTCGCGGTGTCGGTGACGAGCTGGCCACTGGCGGGGAGGATCACGCCCATCACGGCGAACGCGGCGACGACTCCACCGCGGGTGCCGTGCACGATCGTGCCGCCGGTGTAGGCGATGAGGATCGGGAGCAGGAAGTAGATGCTCGAGTCGACGATCGAGGCGATCTGATCGTTCGGGAACGGACCGACCCCGATGAACAGGGCCGTGACGAAGCCCCACGCGATGATCGCGCCGATGTTCGGCATGATCATGTTGGAGAGGAATGTGCCGAACTTCTGTACGCGTACCCGGGCCGTGGTCCGAGGAGCGCCCTCGGTCTCGGTGGCTGTTGTCGCCATCGCGGTGTCCTTTCGCACGACCCACACCAGCGTAGGTCTCTGCTTGTGTTTATATCTGTCCGTTTGGTTGGGGTCAAGTGTTCCCTTGACGTGAATCGCCCAACGGTGTTTGTCTGTTGACTAGCAAACCCAAACAAACAGACATGGCCTTCGGGCCTGCGAAGGAGCATCCTGATGAAGGCCCTGCGGTTTTACGCCCCCGGAGACGTGCGACTCGAAGACGTGCCCGAGCCCGTGTGCAGCGCGGACGAGGTCAAGATCAAGGTCAAGAACTGCTCGACCTGCGGCACCGACGTCAAGATCTTCAACAACGGCCACGTCAACATCACCGGCGTCACGGTCATGGGTCACGAGGTCGCGGGCGAGGTCGTCGAGGTCGGCGAGAACGCTGTGGGTGGGTTCGAGGTCGGCGACCGCGTGCAGGTCATCGCCGCCGTTCCCTGTGGTGACTGCTACGAGTGCAGCAAGGGCTGGATGGAGGTCTGCCAGAACCAGACGTCCGTGGGCTACCAGTACGACGGCGGATTCGCCGAGTACATGATCGTCCCGCAGCAGGTGCTCAAGGTCGACGGCCTCAACCGCATTCCCGAGAATGTCGGCTACGACGAGGCCTCCGCGCTCGAGCCGTTCGCCTGCGCCATCAACGCGCAGGAGCAGATGGGCATCGAGGAAGGCGACTTCACGGTCGTCTTCGGCGCCGGCCCCATCGGCTGCATGCACATCCGCATCGCGCGCGGCGTGCACAAGGTCGGCACCGTCGTGCTCGTCGACATCAACGCCGAGCGCCTCAAGATGTCGGCCGACGCCGTCAAGCCCGACCACGTCATCAACTCCGCCGAGGAGGACGTGGTCGCCAAGGTCATGGAACTCACGAACGGCCGCGGCGCCGACGTCGTCATCACCGCCACCCCGGCGAATGTGACTCAGGAGCAGGCCATCTCGATGGCCGCCCGCAACGGTCGCATCTCGTTCTTCGGTGGCCTGCCCAAGACCGACCCGTTCATCAAGTGCGACTCCAACCTGGTGCACTACCGCCAGCTGCACATCCACGGCGCCAACGGCTCGTCCCCGCGCCACCACAAGGACGCGCTCAAGCACGTCTCCACCGGCGCCATCCCCGTCAAGGACCTCATCACCAAGCACCTCCCGCTCGACCAGGTGCTCGAAGCCTTCGACATCGTCAAGAAGGGCGAAGCCATCAAGGTCACCGTCGAACCGTGACCCCGATGTCCTGACGTCGACGCGGGCGCCCGGAATCGCTGCACCGACTCAGCTGCCCTGAGTCGGCCGCGCGGAGTCTGGTGTCCGTAGAACCACCAGCGGCGTCATCACGAAAAGCGGGCCCTGCCACCTCCCCCCTGAGGGTGGCAGGGCCCGTTCGTCGTCTGAACGTCAGTTCTTCGGCGGCGGCGGGATGAGCTCGGCGTCACGGACCTCGACGTGCTCGCCGTCGACGTAGCTGATCTCGCCCTCGATGCGGCCGGAGGCGCGCAGGTCACCCTCGGCGGCGCGGACGTGGTCGAGCGCGGTGGCCGGGCCGGCCAGCGTCATCGAGGAGACGCTGGCGCGCATGCCGACCTTGGCGTCGGACTTGGCGCGTCGCACGCCACCGAGGGCCTGACCGACGGCGTCGAGCATCACGCTGTCGCCCGCCTCGGCGGGGAGGCACTCAGACGTCTCGGGCCAGGGGGAGCGGTGGACCGATCCGGCGCGCCACCAGCTCCACACCTCCTCGGTCGCGAACGGCAGCACCGGGGCGAGGAGCCGCAGGAGCACGTCGAGCGCGACCCGCAGCGCCGCACGGGCGCTCGTCGTCGCCGCGTCCGGCGTCTCGACAGACTCGTCGCCGTAGGCGCGGGCCTTGACGAGCTCGAGGTAGTCGTCGCAGAACGTCCAGAAGAACGACTCGGCGACCTCGAGCGCGCGCGTGTGGTCGTAGTTCTCGTACCCGGCCGTGGCCTGCTCGACGACCCGGGCGAGGCCGGTGAGCATCGCGCGGTCGATCGGCTCGGTGACGAGGTTCAACAGGCCGTGCGTGCAGTTCTCCGCCCCGCACGCGTCGTCCTCGGCGACGGTGGGCTCGGGGAACCCGAGCACGAACTTGCTGGCGTTGAGCACCTTCATCGCGAGACGGCGACCGACCTTCATCTGGCCGGTGTCGAACGCGGCGTCCGTGCCCAGACGAGCCGAGGCCGCCCAGTAGCGCACCGCGTCGGAGCCGTGCAGGTCGAGCATGCCCTCGGGGGTCTCGGCGTTGCCCTTGGATTTGCTCATCTTCTTGCGGTCCGGGTCGAGGATCCAGCCCGAGATCGCCGCGTGCTTCCACGGGATCTGATCCTGCAGGTGGTGGGCCCGCACGGCCGTGGAGAAGAGCCACGTGCGGATGATGTCCTGGCCCTGGGGGCGCAGGTCCATCGGGAAGAGCTTGCCGAACAGCTCGGCGTCGCCCTCGTACTCGCCCCAGCCGGTGGTGAGCTGCGGGGTGAGGGAGGAGGTGGCCCACGTGTCCATCACGTCGGGGTCGCCGACGAAGCCGCCGGCCTGGCCACGCTGATCCTCGGTGTAGCCCTCTGGCGCCTGCGCGCTGGGGTCGATCGGCAGCGAGGAGATCGGCGGCACGATGGGGGAGTCGTAGACCGGCTCGCCGTGCTCGTCGATGGGGTACCAGAGCGGGATCGGGATGCCGAAGAAGCGCTGACGGCTGATGAGCCAGTCGCCGTTGAGGCCGCCGACCCAGTTCTCGTACCGCACTCGCATGAACTCGGGGTGGAACTCGATCTGCTGGCCGCGCTCGATGAGGGCGTCGCGCAGGTCGGCGTCGCGGCCACCGTTGCGGATGTACCACTGGCGGCTCGTGACGATCTCGAGCGGCTTGTCGCCACGCTCGTAGAAGTTGGCCTTGCGCTGCGTGGCCTTGGGCTCGCCGTCGAGGTCACCGGAGGCGGTGAGAGCTTCGACCACAGCCTTGCGCGCGGCGAACGTCGTTCCGCCCGCCACGCTCTCGGCGTAGAACGTGGCACCGTCGCCGGTGAGCCACTCGGGCGTCTCGGCGATCATGCGGCCGCTGCGGCCCACGAGAGAACGCATCGGCAGCTGCAGCTCGCGCCACCAGATCACGTCGGTGAGGTCACCGAACGTGCAGCACATGGCGATGCCCGCACCCTTGTCCATCTCGGCCGCGGTGTGCGCCAGCACGGGGATCTCCACGCCGAACACCGGGCTCGTCACCGTGGTGCCGAACAGCGGCTTGTACCGCTCGTCCTCGGGGTGGGCGATGAGCGCGACACAGCTCGGCAGCAGCTCAGGGCGGGTCGTCTCGATGTAGACGGGCTCGCCGTCCGGCCGGTGGAAGGCGACGCGGTGGTAGTGCCCGGGGTAGTCGCGGGCCTCGAGCTCGGCCTGGGCCACGGCGGTCTGGTAGGTGACGTCCCACAGGCCCGGGGCCTCGGACTGGTAGGCCTTGCCCGCGGCGAGGTGCTCGAGGAATGCCTGCTGGCTCACGGCCTGGCTGCGGGCGTCGATCGTGCGGTAGGTGATGTCCCAGTCGACCGACAGGCCGAGCCGCTGCCACAGGTGCTCGAAGGTCTTCTCGTCCTCCACCGTGCGCTCGTCGCACAACTCGATGAAGTTCGCGCGGCTGATCGCCTCCTGCTTGGAGGCGTCCTTGACGTCCTTGGGGGGCATGTCGCCGCGGTACTTGGGCT
>DAMDJY010000020.1:0-29261 GCA_032100225.1 Mobilicoccus sp. | reverse complement strand
ACGGGCGACAGGACGACTCCCAGAACCACCGGACCTAAAAAACGGGGTCAGCCCACCCCGCCGGCCAGGACGACGCTGCGGCCCGGCGCCAGTTTGGAGACGTCCTTGCCCCAGAAGGGGATGCCCTCCTGCACGTCGATGTGGTCACGAGGCTCGTCGCCGTCCAGGTCGGACTTCTTCGCCACCAACAGATAGGCACGGCCGTCGAGGCGAGTGCGGGCCGCCTTGCGGTCCAGGGTGATGGTGGCGGTGAGGCCGGCAGCCTTCTTCGGGCGGTGTTTGGTAGGCGCGGTCGCGACGACGCCGGTTTGGGCTGCCGGTCGGGTGGACGTGGCGGCGGCGCTCGCGGGCGCTGCCGCGGCGAATCCCGCCCCCGCCACGATGAGGGCCACCGTGGCCGCTGTGGTGCTACGCATCTCGGATCTCCTTCGGACGTGCCGGACTGACGACGCGCCCTCAGTGAATCCCTGTTCGGTTGAAGCGCAGGTGGTTACGCGATGCGCGTGACGCACGTCGCCCCCGGCAATGCCCCGTGGATGTCGATCGATGTCGACGGCGCGGCGTCAGCGGCGGGGGGTCCAGCTCAAGGCTGAGAAGGCGTAGCGGATGTGCGCTTCGATGCGATCGGCGGCGAGGGTGCCCTTGCCGAGGATGATCGCGTCGAGCACGTCGTGGTGGCCGCGGCGGAGTTCGTCCTGCACCTCGGCCCATTCGGGAGTGTCGTAGAACGACTCGAGAATGGGCGACCGCATCGAGGCGCGGATGGCCGAGGTCATGTCGGCGACGAGCACGTTGCGCCCCGCCTGGGCGATGGCCACGTGGAACGACGTGTCGAGGTCGTTGAACTCCTCACGGGCCACATCCGGGGCGTCCATGCGCACCAACATCTCGGTGAGCCGCGCGCGCTCGGCGTCGTCGGCGTGCTGCGCCGCCAGGCGGGCGCTCCACCGTTCGAGCATCACGCGGGCCTCGATGACATCCGGCATCGGAAAGTTGGCCAGGCCGATGTGCAGGCGCAACAACCGCGTCAGCGCCTCACTCGACATCGACGTGAGCACCGTGCCCGCGTCACGGCCCGGCCCGGTTCGCACCACTCCGACCGCCTCCAGCGCACGCAGCGCTTCACGCACGGCGGCGCGACTCACCCCCAGGGTGGCGGCAAACTCACGCTCCGCAGGCAAGCGGTCGCCGACTTTCAGTGCGCCGCTGGCGATCTGCTCCTCGACCTGCGCAATCACCGACTCATAGGCGCGCGTGCGCTCGACCGGTCGCCAATCAGGGCCGGGTGCCCCGTCGGGGCCGGTCGCAGAGTCCGCAGGCATGCCGACCATTCTCCCATCCTGGGAGAGAACGGCATCCGGCTCCCACCCCGGGAGGTCGATGTCACACGAACCGCCCCACCTGGCGACCTCGGAGAAATCGGCTGCAGTTCGGCGCGTCGTATCCCCTCAGACATGCCCTGCGGGGCGCAGACTGCTGCCACGACCCTGACACCGCTGCCGGCGCTTCACTCCCGTGGGAGCCGGGATCGACGCAGGTCCTCGGCCGACGAGGCCGGAGACAGAGCGCCGAACGGCGGTGGGGTCTGGCAGAGCCGCCACCAGCGAGGAGTCCTCATGTCCGCCACGTTCCTCGACGATCTGCACGCGGTGTTGCACCGCGAGCGCGTCTCCGATCGCCCGCTCGATGTGGCGCGGATGGCGCACGACGCGTCCCACTTCCTGCTCCATCCGCAGGCAGTGGTGGTCGCGGGCGACAGTTCTGACGTGCAGCGCGCAGTCCAGGTGGCGGCGCGGCACGCGGTGCCGGTGACGTTCCGCTCGGGTGGCACGTCGCTCTCGGGCCAGGCCCTCACCGACGGACTGCTCATCGACACCCGCAAGGGTTTTCGCGCGGTCGAGGTGCTCGATGAAGGCGCCCGCGTGCGGTGCCAGCCCGGCGCAACGATCCGCTCGGTCAACGCTCGGCTCGCCCCCTACAAGCGCGCGCTCGGCCCCGACCCGGCCAGCGAAACGGCCTGCACCGTGGGCGGAGTCGTCGCCGACAACAGCTCCGGCATGGCGTGCGGCACGGTCAACAACACATACCGCACGCTGGACTCCATCGAGGTGCTGCTCCTCAGTGGCACCCGCATCGACACCGGCGCCCCGGACGCCGACGAGCACCTGCGCAGCGCCGAGCCCGCCCTCTACGAGGGCCTGGCGCGTCTGCGCGACCGGGTGCGCGGCAACGCCGAATCGGTGCGGCGCATCCGTCACCAGTTCTCGATGAAGAACACGATGGGCTACGGCATCAACGCGTTCCTCGACGCGGACTCCCCCGTCGACATCCTCGCCAAGCTCATGGTCGGCTCGGAGGGCACGCTGGGATTCATCTGCTCCGCGACCTTCCGGACCGTGCCGGTTCGGCCCCTCACGTCGACGGCGCTGCTCGTGTTCGACGACATCGATTCGGCCACCCGCGCACTGCCCGGCCTCATCGAGGCGGGCACTGCGACAGCCGAACTCATGGACGCCGCATCCCTCAAGGTCGCCCAGCACCTGCCCGGAGCGGCCGATGATTTGGTCCGTCTGCACGTGCAGTCCCACACCGCTCTGCTCGTCGAGGCCCAGGCGGACGTGCCCGACGAGCTCACCGAGCGGGTCGCCGCGCTGAGCCGCGTGGTGGCCGAGAGCAGTGGTCTGTCCGACGCCGCGCCGGCGACGTTCTCCACCGACCCGGTACGCCGCGCCCAGGCGTGGCAGGTGCGCAAGGGCCTCTACACCGCGGTCGCCGGCGCTCGCCCCCTCGGTTCGACGGCCCTCCTCGAAGACGTCGTCGTGCCGATGCCGCAGTTGCCCGCCACCGTGCGTGAACTCCAGGTGCTCTGCAGCCGCTACGGGTACGCCGACTCGGTCGTGTTCGGGCACGCCAAGGACGCCAACCTGCACTTCATGATCAACCCTGATCTGCGCGACCCGTCTGCGCTGGCGACGTTCTCCGACTTCACCGACGATCTCGTCGACCTCATCCTCGCGGCCGACGGATCGCTGAAGGCCGAGCACGGCACCGGCCGCATCATGGCGCCTTTCGTCGAGCGGCAGTACGGCTCCGAGCTGTACGCCGTCATGCGCGAGATCAAGCAGCTCTTCGACCCGCGCGGAACCCTCAACCCCGGCGTCATCATCGGAGACGACCCGAACGCCCACCTCGTCAACCTCAAGCCCGCCCAGATCGTCGACCCGGCCGTCGACCGCTGCGTCGAGTGCGGATATTGTGAGCCTGTTTGCCCCAGCCGCGACGTGACGACGACGCCTCGCCAGCGCATCGTGCTCATGCGCGAGATGGCCGCGGCGGACGAGACGCGAGCAGCGAGCCTGGCCAAGGACTTTCAGTACGACGCCGTCGATACCTGCGCCGTCGACTCCCTCTGTCTGCTCAACTGCCCGGTCGGCATCGACACGGGCGTCGTCATGAAGGGCATGCGGGCCGCTGGTCAACCCCCAGCGGCGCAGAGGATCGGTGTCACCCTGGCCGAGAACTGGGAGACGTCACTGGCGACGCTGCGCACCGGAGTCGGCATCGCCGCGCACGTCCCCGGTCCGGCGTTGACCGCGGTGACCGGCGCCGCCCGCACCGTCCTCCCCACCGATCTCGTGCCGCTCGTCGGCGACGACCTCCCCGGCCCCGGTGTCTCCCGCCGCACCACCGCCCGATCCGAGCCCGGCGACGTCGTCTTCTTCGCCTCCTGCATGGGCGAACTGTTCGGCCCCGCCGAACGAACCGAGCGGGCCAGCAGGTCCGCCGGCGGCAACACCACCGCCCCGACACGTGGAGCGAGTTTTGCGTTCCTCGACCTGTGCGACGCGGCGGGCCTGACGGTCACCCTGCCCGACGGACTGGCCGGACTGTGTTGCGGAACGGTTTGGCGCAGTAAGGGCCTCACCGACGGCACCGCCGTGATGGCTCGCAAGACGGCCCAGGCCGTCCTGGCCGCGAGCCGGGACAGTGCCATCCCCGTGGTCACCGAGGCCAGCTCATGCACGCACGGACTCGCGTCGCTGGCCAAGGATCTGCGCGCTGCGGGCGAGGACGATCTGGCTCGCCGGGTCGATGCTCTCGACATCCAGGACTCCACGCGGTTCGTCGCCGAACGCGTCCTGCCGCGCCTGGCCTCTCGCCTCCGGCCACGCGCCGGGCGGGTCGTTCTCCACCCGACGTGCTCGGATCGCCACGCAGGCGATGTCGAGCACCTGCGAATGCTCGCCGAGGCCGCAGCAACCGAGGTCGTCATCCCGGTGTCCGCCGGGTGTTGCGGCTTCGCCGGCGACCGAGGCCTGCTGCACCCCGAACTCACTGCCGCCGCAACGGCCCCCGAGGCCGCCGACGTGGCAGCCGAGGCCTCGACCGAGCCGTTCGACGACTACCTCTCGACCAACCGCACCTGTGAGGTCGGCATGACGCGCGCCACCGGCCACACCTACCGGCACGTGCTCGAAGCGCTCGTCGACGCGCTGGAACCACAGCCGTCCTGAACCCGCCCACCGACCGCCGGACCTACACATCCGACCGCTCGGCGACGACCGCCCCGCATCGCCAGGCGAAAGTCTTGACGTAGAGGCGCGGCATTCCTACCTTGAGCGCAATGGTCTGACCACTGCCTGCCCCCCACTGACCGGAGACCCGCCGATGATCACTGCTTACCAACCCGACATCTCGCCATTGGGGCCACTCTGGCTCTCGGCCCTGGTGGGGCTGCTGCCGCTGGTGACGATCTTCGTCACCCTCGGTGCGCTGCGCTGGAAGGCGCATCTCGCGGGCCTCACCGCGCTCTCTGTCGCCATCCTCGTGGCGGTCTTCGCATGGAAGATGCCCGTGTTCCTGGCGCTGAACTCCGCGCTCGAGGGCGCCGCGTTCGGCCTCTTCCCGATCATGTGGATCGTGTTCAACGCGATCGTGCTGTACCAGATCACGGTCGCCAGCGGCCGATTCGAAGACCTGCGCGACGTGTTCGACCTCATCTCCGACGACCCGCGCGTGCAGGCCATCGTCATCGCGTTCTGCTTCGGTGGCCTCATGGAGGCGCTCGCCGGATTCGGTGCGCCCGTCGCGATCACCGGCGTCATGCTCATGGCGGTCGGGTTTTCCTCGATCCGCGCGGCCACGGTCGTGCTGATCGCCAACACCGCCCCCGTCGCGTTCGGCGCCATCGGCACCCCAATCCTCACCGCAGGCAAGCTGACGCACATCGACCCGGCCCACATCGGTGCCTACGTCGGACACCAGACTCCGATCATCGCGTTCTTCGTGCCCCTGTTCCTCTGCTACCTCACCGACGGCAAGCGTGGCGTTCGCCAGGTGTGGCCCATCGCCCTCGTCACTGGTGCGGTCTTCGGCGTCACCCAGTGGATCAGCGCCACCTACCTGTCGATGGAACTCACCGACATCGTCTCCTCGCTCTGCGGCCTGGCTGCCGTCGTCGTCATGCTCCGCTTCTGGACGCCGAAGGGTCGTGACGAGGCACGCGAGTCCCTCGCCGAGGCCTACGTGCGTGAGCGCGAAGGCATGTCCGAGGCCGAGCTCGCCACCTCCCCGCAGATCGTCGCCAAGCGTGAGGGTCACCACCTCACCGGTGGCCGCATTGTCATGGCCCTGTTCCCGTACCTGCTGGTCATCGCCGTGTTCTCGCTCGCAAAGCTCGTTCCGGCGATCTCGAAGGCCCTGGCCGCGACCGACATCAAGATCCCGTGGCCCGGCCTCGACGGTCAGATCCTCACCGCTGCCGGCAAGCCCAACGGGTCGACGGTCTACACCTTCGGCTGGCTCTCCAACCCCGGCACCATCCTGCTCATCTGCGCGGTCATCGTCGCCATCGTCTACAAGGTGACGCCCAAGCAGTTCTGGCACGAGTTCGCCGGAAATGCCGTCAAGATGCGCTATTCGATCCTCACCGTCGCCTCGGTGCTCTCGCTGGCCTACGTGATGAACCTGTCCGGCCAGACGATCACCATCGGCACCTGGATCGCCGGCACCGGCGCGGCCTTCGCGTTCTTCTCCCCCATCCTCGGGTGGATCGGAACGGCCGTCACCGGCTCGGACACCAGCGCCAATGCCCTGTTCGCCACCCTGCAGCAGACGGCGGCGCAGAGGGCCGGCATCGACCCGACCCTGCTGGTGGCCGCCAACACCGCCGGTGGTGTCGTGGGCAAGATGATCAGCCCGCAGAACCTCACCATCGCCGCCACGGCCGTCGGTCTGCTGGGTCGCGAGTCCGACATCTTCCGCCGCGTCATCTGGTGGAGCCTCGGACTGCTCGTCGTCCTGTGCCTGATTGTCGGGCTGCAGTCCACCCCGGTCCTGTCCTGGATGCTGCCGCGATTCTGACGCCTCACCAACTGAACACCCCGGCGCGAGATCGGCGCCGAACCACTCCCCCGGGCGGTCCGCACCACGCGGGCCGCCCGGCCCAGTTCCCACCCCCACCACCGGATCAGGTGATTCTCGATGACCACCACCCACCCCACTACCTCAGCTGCGGGCTCGCCGGCCCGCCCCGGCGAGGGCAAGCGCGTCGCGCTGTTCGCCACCTGCGCCAACGACGTGATGTTTCCGCAGACCCCCAAGGCCGTTCTGACAATCCTCGAGCGTCTCGGGTGCACCGTGGTGTTTCCCGAGAAGCAGACGTGCTGCGCTCAGCCGTTCGTCAACAGCGGCTACTTCGAGGAGTCGGTGCCGATCGTGCGCAACTTCGTCGAGGCGTTCGGGGAGTACGACTACATCGTCGGCCCGTCCGGCTCGTGCGTCGGCGCCGTGCGGCATCAGCACGAGATGCTCGCCACCCGCGCCGGTGATGCCGGACTCGCCCGCGACGCTGCGACGGTCGCCGAACACACCTACGACATCAGCGAATTCCTCGTCGACGTGCTCGGCACGGTCGACGTCGGTGCGTATTTTCCGCACAAGGTGACGTTCCACCCGACCTGCCACTCGGTGCGCATCGCCCGCGTCGGCGACAAGCCGATGCGTCTGCTCGAAGCCGTCAAGGGCATCACGATCCTGCCGCTCGCCGACGCCGACCGCTGCTGCGGCTTCGGCGGCACGTTCGCGCTCAAGAACGCCGACGTCTCCACGGCCATGGCCGGCGACAAGGCCCGGCACGTCCTCGACACGGGCGCCGAATATCTCGTCGCGGGCGACAACCTGTGCCTGCTCAACATCTCCGGCGTCACCGGACGCCAACAGGGCGGCATCACGCCCATCCACCTGGCCGAGATCCTCGCGAGCACCGAGGGAGAGCGTCGATGACCACCACCGACCCCCGCCATGACTCCATCGCCACGAACGGCACGCCGCGCACGACCACCTTCCTCGGCGCCACGATCCCCGTCGCCGGCCACCCCGCGCCGCGGTACGAGGGCACCGACCGCCGAACCCCCGCGCCGCCCGCCGGTGAACTCCTCGACTCACCTGGCTTTCCCACCGCCGCACGTCGCGAGATGGCCAACCCCGTCCAGCGCGGCAACCTCCATCACGCGATGACGACGATCCGCACCAAGCGCGAGCGCGTCGTCGCCGAGCTCGACAACTGGGAAGAGCTGCGGCTGGCGGGCGAGGCCATCAAGAACCGGACGCTGCGCCACCTCGACACCTACCTCGTTCAGCTCGAGGAGAAGCTCACCGAGGCCGGGGCCCAGGTGCACTGGGCCCGCGACGCCGCCGAGGCCAACGAGATCATCATCGGCCTGGTCAAGGGAGCCCTCGCCGACGAGGACGTCCACTACGACGGCACCGGAGTCGTCGGCGACGAGGTGGTCAAGGTCAAGTCGATGGTCACCCAGGAGATCGACATGAACGAGGCCCTCGAGGCCGCGGGCATCGCCGCCTGGGAGACCGACCTCGCCGAGATCATCGTCCAGCTCGGGCATGACCGCCCCAGCCACTTTCTCGTGCCCGCGATCCACCGCAACCGCGCCGAGGTCCGCGAGATCTTCCTCGACGAGATGGGCAACTACGGACGCCCCGCTCCGGCGGATCTGGACTCGGAGCCGCGCAATCTCGCCGGCGCCGCACGCCTGCACCTGCGTGAGAAGTTCATGCGCGCCAAGGTCGCCATCTCGGGCGCGAACTTCGCTGTCGCAGAGACGGGCACGCTCGTCGTCGTCGAGTCCGAGGGCAACGGACGCATGTGCCTGACGCTGCCGCAGACCCTCATCTCCGTCGTCGGCATCGAGAAGGTGCTGCCCACGTTCGACGACCTCGAGGTGTTTCTGCAGCTCCTGCCGCGCTCCAGCACGGCCGAGCGGATGAACCCGTACACGTCGATGTGGACCGGGTCCACGGGGATCGACGGCAGCGACGGGCCGGAGAAGGTCCACGTGGTGCTGCTGGACAACGGACGCACCCACGTGCTGCAGGACGTCGAAGGACGTGCGGCGCTGCGGTGCATCCGCTGCACGGCGTGCCTCAACGTCTGCCCGGTGTACGAGAAGGTCGGTGGCCACGCCTACGGCTCGGTCTACCCCGGCCCCATCGGCTCGATCCTCACGCCGCAGCTGCGCGGCACGGCCTCCGAGGTCGACAAGTCGCTCCCGTTCGCGAGCTCCCTGTGCGGCGCGTGCTTCGACGTGTGCCCCGTGCGCATCCCGATCCCCGACCTGCTCGTGCACATGCGCAACAAGGTCGTCGAGACCAAGAAGACGGAGTCCGGAGCCAGCAGACTGCGCCCGTTCCTCACCCACGGTGAGCCCGCCGCGATGACGGCCGCCGCCTGGATGATGGCCGACTCCAAGCGCTGGAACGCCGCGACCAAGGGCGCCGGGATCGGCGGCAAGCTGCTCGGCAGGGTCGACCACATCGGTCCCATGCCCGGCCCGATCGGCCTGTGGACCAACGCCCGCGACGTCCCCACCCCGCCCAAGGAGTCGTTCCGCTCCTGGTGGAAGCGCGAGCGCGGGTCGAGCGCGACATCCAGCGCCGCACCGAACAGCAACGCGCAGACCACACGAGAGGGTGAGGGCGCATGAGCACGACGATGAGCGCCAAGGACGAGATCCTGCAGCGCATCCGCACGGCCCTGGTCGACGTGCCCGACACGGCGGCCGATCAGGACACCCCGGTGCCGTGGACGTACGGCCGGGCGACCCGCACCGAGGGCGTCGTCGACCTGTTCGTCGAGCGCGTCGAGGACTACAAGGCGATCGTCGTGCGGTGCGCCGCCTCCGAGGTGCCCGCTCGCATCGCCGAGGCGCTGACCTCGCGTGAGGCGAAGAGCGTCGTCGTTCCGCCCGAGCTCGACGGCACGTGGCGTGAGGCGATCGCCCAGGCCGGCATCGAGGTACGAGAGGACGCGCCGCGGCTGTCGCGGGCCGAGCTCGACGTGACCGACGCCGTCGTCACCGCGTGCTGTGTCGGTGCTGCGGAGTCGGGCACGATCATGCTCGATCACCGCGGGGACCAGGGCCGCCGCGCGTTGAGCCTGGTCCCCGACCTGCACGTGTGCGTCGTACGCACCGACCAGGTGGTCTCCGACATTCCCGAGGCCGTCGCCCGCATCGCGCCGTCGGTGCGCGAGCAGCGGTTGCCGATCACGTGGATCTCCGGCGGCAGCGCCACCAGCGACATCGAACTGAGCCGTGTCGAGGGCGTGCACGGCCCCCGCACGTTGGTGGTCGTCCTCGCCGACTGAGGCCAGCACCTCGCTCGGACATCGGGCGGGCATCTCGTCTCTGGGTCGTCGTCATCGGCGCGCGGAGGGTGGGGTGCCCGCTCGATCATGGAGGCCTCTTGCACCGCCTCGACCCAGGTCGGGGCTAGGTTGGGCATACCGAGTGACCTCCAACACAGAAGGACGTGTCATGAGCACCATGCAACCCGGACAGAACGACCTCACCAGCACCGGCGGCCCCGTCGGCCAGGACGAGCAGGTCGGTGGCGCGCAGGAGCACAGCGTCGGCAGCGACCCCCAGGTCGGCGAGGCCATGAGCACCGAGTCCGAGTCGACGGCGCGCGAGTCCGGCGCCGAGGCCGAGGCCGCACTCCGTGACGAGAAGAACGCCACCAGCGCTGACGAGGGCCGTGAGGCCCGCTCCGACGGTGACCCCCGCAACGAGGACGAGGGCGACCGTCGCCAGCGCGAGGACGACTTCGCTGCACAGCACGACCCCGACGACCACGACACCTCCGCGGGCAAGGAGTTTCGTCAGCGTGGCGACCTCATCACCGAGGGCGGCCGCGCCATGGTCGTCGACGGCGACGGCAACTACATCGACGCCGGTGACGCCAGCCGTCTGAGTGGCGACTCGGCTACCGGCGACAAGGCCTGACCGGCGAGCAGAACCGCACGCGGCTGCCTGCAGAGCAGCCCGAGTACGTAGAACGCGCACAAGTACGCACAACAACGTCGTCGAGGGATCGAGCCGCACGGCTCGGTCCCTCGACTGCTGTCGGCCGCAGCCTGCACAGGGCCGGGCGGGGCGCGTCGTTCCTCGGGAAACGGACCTGTCACGTACCCTCGCGGTCGTGCCTGCACTCTCCCCCACGCGCGCCCGGCTGGGCGTCTCGCTCATGTTCTTCACCAACGGCGTGCTGTTGGCGGGGTTGTTGCCGCGGTATCCAGAAATCAAGCAGATGTACGGGCTCTCGGCGACGAGCTTCGGATTCCTCGTCATCGCGATGCCGCTGGGCGCGATCGCCGCTGCGACCTTCGCGGCGCCGCTCATCCGACGGTTCGGTGCGCGGATGGTCAACGGGGTCAGCTCGGTCGTGCTGGCGTTGGTGTTCGCCGGGGCCGTGCAGAGCCCGACGCCCTGGGGATTCGCGCTCGGACTGGCACTGGCCGGGTTCACCGACGCCATCGCCGACTCCGCCCAGAACGTGCAGGGCGTCGTGGTCGAGCAGTGGAAGGGCCGGTCGATCATCAACTCGCTGCACGCGCTGTGGAGTCTCGGCGCGACGTGCGGTGGGCTCATCGGCACCTTCTGCGGGGCTCGAGGCATCGCCCTGACCACCCAGGTGACCGTCAACGGAGCGGTCTGGATCCTCGTCGCACTCCTCGGGGCATACCTGGCGGCCACGCCCGGCGACCGAGGGACCGAGGAGGAACCGAACCAGGAGACGCACGAGACGCGGGCCTCCGGTCACCGCCCGTGGCGCCTCCTGCTGCCGCTGATCGTCCTGTCCATCTGCGGCACCCTCATGGAGGAGGTCGCCAACTCGTGGTCGGCGCTCTTCTTCACTCAGGAGACCGCGGCGCCTGCGAACCTCGTCGGACTCGGATTCACAATCGTCCTGGCCTGCCAGTTCATCGGCCGCATCCTCGGTGACCCGATGACCGACCGCTGGGGTCGGGAGGCCGTCGCCGCGTTCGGCGGAATCCTCGTCGCGATCGGCATGGCCACTGCGATGCTCTCCCCGTCCTGGCAGCTCTCTCTCATCGGCTTCGGTGCCATGGGATTCGGCTCTGCCACCCTCGTGCCGGCCGCGTTCGCCGCCTCGGCGCGTGTCCCCGGCCTGGCGCACGGTAGCGGGGTGGCCATCCTGGGCTGGTTCATGCGCCTCGGGTTCCTCTTCACCTCACCGGTCATCGGCGTCGTCGCGGACAACGCGTCGCTGCGCACTGCGCTGCTCATCCCCTCGGCAGCCGGGCTGCTCGCGGCATTCCTCTCCGACCGGATCCGCCGACGCCAACTGGTCTGACGCGCCACCCTCACCGATTTTTCACCGGGGTCGGCTGCTGCACAGTCGAATTGGACACCATCGCTTCCGGCGTCCTGATCGGGCATCAGATGGCGGGCCGGGGTGCCGACAGGGATAGACCCTGCCGACACCGACGCGCCTGAATCGAGGGAGCGTGACCCCGCCTCGCCCTGCCACGGTGAGGTCGCCTCTGGCGCCCTCACTCCCCCTGACCGTCGACCCTGCTTGGCACCTCGCCCGCCGCGCCGCCCATGCAGCGACGGCAGCTCAGGCCGCCCAGATCCGCACGCTCGGCACCACGAAGTGGATCGACCGCCAACTCGCGCCCGCCCGCATCGACGACCGCGCCTGCGAGAAGTTCGTCGCCCGCACCTTTCCGGTGGCGAACGCCGACCTGCCGACGATCATGCGACTCACCGGCGACAAGCCCTGGGAGGCACAGGCCTCGCTCACCCGCGCCACGTTGTGGCGCCAGATGACGACGAAGCGGCCTCTGCTCGAACGCATCGTCGAGATGTGGCATGACCACCTGCACATGGCTCTGAACTCCGACAAGGTGCACGGCTGGGTCTGCCTCTACGACCGGCAGGCGATCCGCCCCCATGCCCTCGGCCGATTCGCCGACCTGCTGTACGCCACCACCACCCACCCGGCGATGCTCCTCTACCTGGACAACGCCTGGTCCGACGCCGATCACCCCGTCGAGAACCTCGCCCGAGAGCTGCTCGAACTGCACACCGTCGGGGTCGGCAAGCACACCGAGGCAGACGTCCTGGCGCTGGCCCGCCTGCTCACCGGCTTCAGCGTCGACATCGACAAGGGCACGTTCGTCTACCGTCCGCAGTCCCACGCGACCGGCCCGGTGCGCATCGTCGGTTTCAGGCACGCCAACGCGACCGCGGCGGGTGGCCCGGCGGTGCTGCGCGCGTTGATCGAGCACCTCGCCATGCACCCGGCGACCGTACGGCGCGTGTGCACCCGCATCGCCCGCCGGTTCGTGTCCGACTCTCCCCCGGCATCGCTGGTCTCACGCCTCGAGGTCGCCTACCGCGCCAACCGGACCAGGATTGCGCCGGTGCTGCGAGTCCTGTTCACCAGCAAGGAGTTCGCCGCCTCGACCGGGCAGAAGTGGGCCCGCCCGCAGGAGTTTCTCGCCAGCGCCTACGCCGCCTCCGCACCCACCTACCGCGCGCCCAAGCAGCCGTCGTCCTGGGCTCCGATGAGCACCTACGCCTGGATCGCCGACCGCCTCGGGCATCTGCCCTTGGCGTACCCCGACCCCGAGGGCTACCCCGACCGCACCGACGCCTGGATGCACCCCGGCGCCGTGCTCGGCCGGTGGAACGCCTCCGAGGCCATCGCCGGCGGGTGGGACGAGACCCTGATTCGCCGCGGTTGGGCACGCACCCTGGGCATCACGACCTCGCTCACCTATGCGAAGGCCGCCACCCGGATCTACACCGGCCTGACCGGGTACGCCCCGACGGCTCAGGACCGCGACGCCATCGCCGCGTTCCTCTGCGATTCGTCGCTGCGCCGCGGCGTTCCGCCCACCTCCGAGAAGATGACCGACGACGCCATCCGCTGGAACCTCGACCAGGCCGTCCGGCTCGTGCTCGCCTCCCCCTACATGTCCCTGCGATGAGCGACGGAGCACCCATGATCGGCGACCACCTGTGGCGCCTCGACGACGAGATCGTCCCGGTACACACCCACGACGACCGCGAGGTGCTCATCCGACGCGCGGCCGACGGCACACCCGAGGTCTTCGGCAGCGCCCGTGCCGCCTCCGAGGCGGCGTGCGACCACGCGCTCGGTAGCGACGAGTCAGGGCTTGGCCTTGCCGCAGAAGCATTGGGCGACAGCGACTCCGGTCGCGTCTCTCGCCGCACAGTCCTCGGCGGCCTCGCGACGCTCGGAGCTCTCGGCGCGGTGTCCGCACAACCGCGGTACGCGTTCGCCGCGCCTTCCTCCGCGGCGGCGGCGACTGCCGCACCGCGGCGTGACACGCTCATCGTCATCTTTCTGCGCGGCGCCAGCGACGGCCTCCAGATGGTTGCCCCCGTGGCCGACCCTGCCTACCGCACAGCCCGTCCCGGTATCGCTCTGACCGCCGAGAACACCCTGCGCGCCTCGTCGATGTTCGGTTTTCACCCGGCGATGGCCCCGCTCATGCCGTTGTGGTCGGCCAAGCAGTTGGCCGTGGTCCACGCCGTCGGAAATCCCGACGCGACCCGCAGCCACTTCGACGCCCAGCTCGACATGGAACGAGCTGCCCCCGTCGGGGTCCGCAGCGGCTGGCTCGGACGGCACCTCGCTGCGACCTCCAAGAGCACCGACATCCTCCGCGCCGTCACCCTCGGCGATCGGGCTGCGTTGAGCGCCAGCGCCTTTCCGACGGCGTCGATGTCAGATCTCGACTCCTTCGACATCTCCGGCTGGTCGGGCTATCGACGCAGCATCGACTCGACGCTGGCCACCATGTACTCCCGCGCCGGAGGGCCGGTCTCACGCGACGCGGGCCGGACGTTCCGGGCCGTCGGGGCACTCGCCACGTCGCGGGCCAGGAAGGCCACCACCACGGGATATCCCGACGACGAGTTCGGCCGCGGCATGGCCGAGATCGCCCGCATGATGCGCGCCGGCGCGCCTGTCGAGGCGGCCTGCATCGACCACCGCGACTGGGATCTGCACCGCAACCACGGCACCCCCACCGAGGAGTGGGGCCCGATGCGCCGCAACATCGATTCACTCGCGCGCGGGATCGCCGCGTTCCGTGCCGACGTCGGCAGCCTGTGGAGACGTACCACCGTCGTCACGATGAGCGAATTCGGTCGCCGCGTCGAGGAGAACTCCACGGGCGGAACGGATCACGGCCACGGCAACGTCATGCTGCTCGCCGGGGGCAACGTCGTCGGTGGCAAGGTCCATGGTCGTTGGCCCGGCCTCGCCGCGTCGGCCCTGCACGACGGCGACCTCGCCGTCGCGACCGACTACCGCGACGTCGTGGGCGAGATCCTCACCCGGCGCCTCTCTACCCCGAACCTCGCCGGCGTGTTCCCCGGTCACGTCTACCGACCCTTGGGCGTCGTGCGCTGAGTTACCCCGGCGCAACCCCTCAGGCCTGTGCCGCAGTCGATCGGTTCCGATCAGGCGGGGACGAGCACCCCGGCCTCGAGCAGACGGCGGACGAGGTCGAGCACGTCGTCCGCCGTCGCCCCGGCCAGCTCGCGCGTGGTGTGGGCCTCTCCGTCGAGGAGCAGATCGAGTCGCAGATGCAGCCGGCGCGTCTCGCTCGACTCGACGAGCAGGTCGATCCCCCGGCCGCGCAGCCGGACTCCGGTGGACTCGTCACTGCGGCGTAGGCGGAGGTGCCGGCGCAGACGCACGGGCGTATCGGGTGTGAGGTCACGTGCGGCGGCAGCCTGGGCCAGAGGTGAGACGGGTGCAGGACGCGCCGTGGCGTCGGCGCGGTCGTTCATGACGCCGGCGAGGTCTGCGTCCGAGACCTGCTCGAGCGCGGAGAGGAGCGCGCGGCGCACGACCGCGGCATCGTCGGCGAGCTGAACCGGATCTGCCACGTTGACACCCACGTCGAGCGGACGTCGCAGATCCGCAGCGTCGGCCAGGGCGCGGTTCATGAGTTCGGCCGCGAGGTGGGCCCGGGTCCAGACGTGGACGCCGAGAGTCAGGTGGGCGCTCACGCCGCCGAGGGCTGTAGCCGAGTGCAAGTAGCCGCGAGGCAGGTAGAGACAATCACCGGGCCTGAGGACGACATCGAGGATGGGCTCACCCTGGGCTGCGGCGCCGACCTGGTCGCGCCTGCCTCCGGACTCCCACGTCTCGTCGCGCATGGGCCAGGTGAGCACGGGCTCGTGAATCATCCAGCGCTTCTCACCGGTGAGCTGCAGCACGAACACGTCGTGGACGTCGTAGTGCGCCGAAAATCCTTGCGACTGAGGCGGGGTCACGTAGGCGTTGGCCTGCACCGGGTGGCCGAGCTCGTCGGCGAGGTCGGCCGTGAAGTCGATGATCGGACCCCACGTTCGGTGGAGTCCTTGCAGCACGAGCGTGGCGCCGTCGGCGAAGTGCTGCGCGAGACGCGCGTCGCTGATCTGGTCGGCCACGGCTGCGCCGACGCCACCACCTGCGGTGAAAGACCGCTCGGGCAGCGTGGAACCGTTCTTGGCGACGCGGAGGAAGGGTGTGCGCAGACCCCGCGTGGTCAGAAGTTCGTCGATCCCTGCGGTGTCGAGTAGGTCGCCGAAGCCCGGCCCGTGGTGTACCCACGGCCGGTCACCCCAGGCGTCACGAAATGGGGCGAGATCTCCGACGACTCGGGCGAGTGCCGACGCATCGGCACCCGCCCGGTCGAATCGATGTGCTGGAGACACTGTCAGGCAGGCACGCCTGCGCCGGAGTCGGCGCCGCCGTCTCCGGTCGGGTTTGCGCCACCATCGGCACCGGCGTCGGCGCCACCGTCCGCGCCACCATCGGCGTCGGCACCCTTGTCGGCACCGGCACCCTGATCGGCGCCTGCGTCGGCACCACCGTCTGCACCGCTGTCGGCGCCGCCATCGGCACCACCGTCGCCCTGCTGGGCCTGGGGGGAGCCTGCGGTCAGACCGGTGACGGGCGCGCCCGCTCCGGAGTCGGCTCCGCCGTCAGCGCCGCCGTCACCCACGGGGTTGGTCGTCGTGTCGCTCATGTCGTTCTCCTTCGCGAATGGGGCGACCCCACCGGAGGGTGGGGTCGGGTCGTGTGGCCCTGTCTATCGCACGGTGAGTGTCAGCGCGAGCGGAACAGGTCACACATTGGGGAACCACATGCCGATCTCTCGCTCCGCGGATTCCGGGGAGTCGGAGCCGTGGACGATGTTCTTCTGCACCTTGGTGCCCCAGTCGCGTCCGAGGTCGCCGCGGATGGTGCCCGGAAGGGCGGCCGTGGGGTCGGTGGCACCGGCGAGGGCACGGAAGCCTTCGATGCACCGGTCGCCCTCGATGACGATGGCGGTGACGGGGCCGGAGCCCATGAACTCGACGAGCGGCTCGAAGAAGGGCTTGCCCTCATGCTCCTCGTAGTGCTTGGTCAGAAGGTCGCGGGAGGGGGTGAGCACCTGCAGTGCGGCCAGGGTGTAGCCCTTGGCCTCGATGCGGCGCAGGACCTCGCCGGTGAGGCCGCGGGCGTAGCCGTCGGGCTTGACGAGGACGAGTGAGCGTTCGGTCATGTCACCAGCGTAGTCACGCCCGCGCGCCCTTGTACGCAGGGTTGGCCAGGTCGTCGGTCGGCGGATGCCCGCCGTCACTCGGGGCGCTACAGACTCAAGCGGATTCGCGTGCAGCTGTCTGCGCGAGGTGACGCTCGGTGAGGACGTCCATCTTGGCGCCCTGCACGAGCGCGGTGGCCCACAGGATGATGAAGATGGCCGCGACCAGCACGATCACGGGCGCAAGAACAGCGCTGGCGAGCAGCAGGAACTGCACGATCCATCCGAGTGCCACCCCGAACGGCCGCTTGAGCATTCCCGCCGCGACCGCGGAGAGGAGGGCCAGCCCCATCCCGAGCGCGAGATACAGTCCCGGCTCGGCACGGTCCTGTGCCCGAGCCAGCCCCCACACCGCGAGCGCTCCGAAGACGATGACGGGGACCTGACTCCCGAGGACGATCGCCCCTAACCGTCGCTGCATGGGGCCGAGGGTGCCGACGAAGGGGAGCGCAGAAGCCATGCGCGCCATCCTAGTGTCGGGGGCTCGGGGCTCGGACATTCTGACCTCTCCCCCAGCGCGACACCCCCTGAGGACGCAGGCGAGAACGCAGCGACGTCAGGGTGATACCCCGACGTCGCTGCGTTCTCAGGTGCTTTCTCGACTGCGTTCTCAGACGTCGGTGACGCCGAGCAGCATGCGCGCCTCACCAGCCGTGACGACGGAGCCGGTGACGACGACGCCTCCGGCCATGCCGCCGTCGGTGCCCGAGTCGGCGAGTTCACCGGCGCGGTCGAGAGCGTCGGGCAGGTCGCGCACGACGTGGACCCGGTGTTCTCCGAAGATCTCCGTGGCGAGCTCCCCCAGACGAGCAGGGGCCATGCAGCGCGAGGACGTGTTGCGGGTGACGACGACCTCGTCGAACACCGACTCCAGCTCCTCGAGGATGCCGTCCACGTTCTTGTCGGCCATGCACGCCATGACGCCGACGATGCGTCCGAAGGTGAACGAATCCCGCAGTGCTACAGCTAGGCTCCGCGCCCCGGCGGGGTTGTGGGCCGAGTCGACGAGCACCGTGGGCGACCGGCGGACGATCTCCAGACGTCCCGGCGAGGCGACGCGGGCGAAGGCCTCACGCACGATGTCGGGCTCCAGGCCCTCGGTGCCGCCGCCCATGAACGCCTCGACGGCGGCCACCGCCAGCAGCGCGTTGTGGGTCTGATGCTCGCCGTGCAGTGGGATGAGCACGTCGGGGTACTCCCGCGCCAGGCCCTGCAACGTCACGAGCTGACCGCCGACGGCGAGCTCACGCGAGAGCACTTCGAGCTCACGGCCCTCGTACGCGGCGCGCGCGCCGACCTCGTCGACCCGCTCGGTGACGACCTCCGTGACCTCGGGGTCCTGCGCAGCGACGACGGCAATGCTGTCGGCCTTGATGATTCCGGCCTTGTTCTCGGCGATGCTCACGAGGTCGTCGCCGAGGAACTTCTCGTGGTCCATCGCCACGGGCGTGATGACACAGACGTCACCGTCGGCGGCGTTGGTCGCGTCCCAGGTGCCGCCGAGTCCGACCTCGATGACCATGACGTCGACCGGTGCGTCGGCGAAGGCCGCGAAGGCCATGACGACGAGCACCTCGAAGAAGGACAGCGGTGGGCCGCCTGCTTCGACCGAGCGCGCGTCGATCATCTCGATGTAGGGCAGCACGTCGTCGTAGGTCTCGACGAAGCGGCGCGCCTCGATCGGGCGGCCCGAGAGCACGATGCGTTCGGTGATGTCGTGCAGGTGCGGCGACGTGAATCGCCCTGTCGACAGACCGAGTTCCATCGCGAGGGTCTCGACCATGCGAGCCGTCGACGTCTTGCCGTTGGTGCCGGCCACGTGGATCATCGGCGCGTTGCGCTCCGGGGATCCGAGCAGGTCGAGCACGTCCTTGACGCGCTGCAACGTCGGGTCGATGTCGTGCTCGGGCGCGCGGGCGAGGATCGCCTCCTCCACCTCACGCAGCCTGCGCCGCAACTCCAGCGCGTCGGCGGCCTCCCGCTTCGGGTCAGGTGTCGTCGTCATGCCGCTCCCCCGTCGAGTCCGGTGGTCGATGCATTGTCGGAGCCCGATGAGCCGTCCGATTCATCCGTGTCCTCGGCGGCGACCGTGTCGAAGTCGTACCGCATCCAGACGAGGTCCGGCATGCCGCTCTGTTCCTCGCGGTGATCGACCACATACCCGTGGGAGATCGCGAAGTCGTAGGCCGAGGCGTTGCCGTCGGTGAACGACAGATAGGCGCTGTCGTGCCCCGGGGATGCCTGCTCGTAGATGGCGTCCAGGAGGCGGCCGCCGATCCCCTGACCCTGCGCCTCGGCGAGAACGTAGATCTTCCAGATCGTCAGCTTCGAACGGTGAGTGCCGTAGGCCGCCATGGCGATGATGCGACCGTTCTGTTCGGCCACGAATGTGCGCCGCGCGCGGATGGCCGGGACGTTGGCGTCCTTCGTCCACCACTTCGCGAGGAAGAGTTCCAACAGCTCCGGCGAGTACAGCGAGGCGTAGGTCGTCTTCCAGGCCGTGCGGCCGACGGCGACGACCCCGTCGAGGTCGTTGCCGTCGGCGAGTCGCACGACGACCGGCGACGTGTTGACGCTGTTCGCGGTGCCCGCTTCGGAGGCGGGAGTGGAGGCTGAGCTGCTGCGGCTGGTCACCGCTTCTCCACCACGATCCGGACGCGGACGCCGTCACCGACGGTGGCCTCCACGCCCTTGCCGGGCAGTGCGTCGAGGTCGGCTGCGGAGCCGAACTGGGTGGCCAGGGTCTCGGTGACGATGAGCGCCTGGTGCGCCACGGTCGCCTCCCACACGGCCTCGTCGCCGAGGACGGTGAGGGAGATCCGGTCGGAGACGTCGAGGCCGGCGTCGCGTCGTGCCTGCTGGACGGCCCGGACGATGTCGCGGGCCAGACCCTCGGTCGCCAGTTCGGGCGTGACCTCGGTGTCGAGCACGACGAACCCTCCGGTCGGCAGCACGGCGGTGGCGTGCGTCTGGGCGCGACCGGAGTCGGCGACGACGGTGTCGAGCGTGTACTCACCCTCGACGAGGTCGATGCCGCCGCTGGTGACGGTGCCGTCCTCGGCCACGCTCCAGTCTCCGGACTTGCTGCCCCTGATGACGGTCTGCACCTGCTTGCCGAGGCGCGGGCCGGCGGCGCGGGCGTTGACGGTGAGTCGCTGCTCGACACCGAACTCGCCAGCGTCGGCGCCGGAGAGCTCGACGACGTCGACGCGCTTGACGTTGAGCTCGTCGGCGATGACCTCGGTGAACGCCTGCAGAGCCTCCGCGCCGTCGGTGACGACGACGAGCTCGGCCAGCGGCAGTCGCGTGCGCAGACCGCCGGCCTTGCGCAGGCTGGAGGTGACCGAGCAGATGTCGCGGGCGCGGTCCATCGCGGTGACGAGCTCGGGGTCGGCGGGCAGGTCTTCGGCGACCGGCCAGTCGGTCAGGTGCACCGAGCGCCCGCCGGTGAGGCCGCGCCAGATCTCCTCGGTCGTGATGGGGAGCAGGGGCGCGGCGACGCGGCACAGCACTTCGAGGGTGGTGTACAGCGTGTCGAAGGCCTCGGTCGCAGCCTCGGTGTCGCTCCCGGCCGTGTCCCAGAAGCGGTCACGGCTGCGACGCACGTACCAGTTGGTGAGCACGTCGAGGAATCCGCGCACCTGGTCGCAGGCGCCGGCGATGTCGTTGGCCTCCATGGCGCGCGTGACGCCCTCGACGAGGTCGCGCAGCTTGGCCAGGAGGTAGCGGTCGAGCACGTTGCGGCCCGCGGTGGACCACTTCGCCTCGTACCCGCGGCCCTCGTCGGCGGCGTTGGCGTAGAGCGAGAAAAAGTACCAGGTGCTCCACAGCGGCAGCAGCGCCTGGCGGACGCCCTCGCGGATGCCCTGCTCGGTGACGATGAGGTTGCCGCCGCGCAGGATCGGGCTGCTCATGAGGAACCAGCGCATGGCGTCGGCGCCGTCGCGGTCGAAGACCTCACGCACGTCCGGGTAGTTGCGCAGCGACTTGCTCATCTTCTGGCCGTCGTTGCCCAGCACGATGCCGTGGCTGATGCACGAGCGGAACGCGGGCCGATCGAACAGGGCCGTGGCCATCACGTGCATCGTGTAGAACCAGCCGCGGGTCTGCCCGATGTACTCGACGATGAAGTCACCGGGGAAGTGGTACTCGAACCACTCGGCGTTCTCGAACGGGTAGTGCACCTGCGCGAAGCTCATCGACCCCGATTCGAACCAGCAGTCGAGCACGTCGGTGACCCGACGCATCGTGCTCCGCCCCGTGGGATCGTCGGGGTTGGGGCGGGTGAGCTCGTCGACGAAGGGGCGGTGCAGGTCGGTGACCTCGACGCCGAAGTCGCGCTCGAGTTCGGCGAAGCTGCCGTAGACGTCGACCCGGGGGTGGGCGGGGTCGTCGGACTTCCACACCGGGATCGGGCTGCCCCAGAACCGGTTGCGGCTGATCGACCAGTCGCGGGTGTTCTCCAGCCACTTGCCGAACTGGCCGTCCTTGATGTGCTCGGGAACCCAGGTGATCTCCTGGTTGAGCTCGACCATGCGGTCGCGGATCTTGGTGGTGGCGACGAACCAGGACGAGACACCCTTGTAGATCAGGGGCTGGCGGCAGCGCCAGCAGTGCGGGTAGGAGTGGTCGTAGGTCTCGCGGCGTACGAGCACGGTGCCGGGGCTGACCGCGCCGGTCTCGGCCTGGGCGCCGTCGGCGTCGAGGCGGGTGCGTGCCTTGAGGTGGTCGATGACGTGGGGGTTCGCGTCGAAGACGAGCATGGCCTTGTACTCGTTCACGGGCGCGGTGAACCGGCCGTCGGCGCCCACGGGCATCACGGCTTCGATGTTCTCGCGGTCGGTGACGACCTTGTCGTCCTCACCGAAGGCGCCGGCGGTGTGCACGAGGCCCGTACCGTCGGTTGTCGTCACGAACTCGGCGCCCACGAGGCGGAACGCGTTCTCGTGGCCGACGTAGTAGGAGAACGGCGGCGTGTACGTGTAGTCGACGAGCTCGGCGCCGGTGTAGCGGGCCACGATGAGCGCCTCGACGTCGCCCTTGGGGTCACCGGTGAGCTCGCGGGCGTAGGCCTGGGCGCGCTCGGCGCCGAGGATGTACCGCTCGGTCTTGCCGGTGGGTCCGTCGGACTCGACCACCACGTAGTCGATCTCGGGGCCGACCATGATCGCGAGGTTGCTGGGCAGCGTCCACGGCGTCGTCGTCCAGATGGCGGCGAGCGCGCCGGCCAGGCCGAGGGGGTCCCTGCCGTCGCTCTTGGCGCCGAGGCGCACACCGACGGTGAGCGCCGGGTCCTGGCGCATCTGGTAGACGTCGTCGTCCATGCGCAGTTCGTGGTTGCTCAGGGGCGTCTCGTCGTTCCAGCAGTAGGGCAGCACGCGGAAGCCCTCGTAGGCGAGGCCCTTGTCGTAGAGCTGCTTGAACGCCCAGATGACGCTCTCCATGTACTCCGGGTTGAGCGTCTTGTAGTCGTTGTCGAAATCGACCCAGCGCGCCTGGCGGGTGACGTAGTCCTGCCACTCGTCGGTGTAGCGCAGCACGGAGTCGCGGCAGGCGCCGTTGAACTTTTCGATGCCGAGCTCGCGAATCTCGTCGGTGGTCTTGATGCCGAGCTGCTTCATCGCCTCGAGCTCGGCGGGCAGGCCGTGGGTGTCCCAACCGAAGCGGCGCTCGACGCGACGGCCGCGCATCGTCTGATAGCGCGGGACGACGTCCTTGACGTAGCCGGTGAGCAGGTGGCCGTAGTGGGGCAGACCGTTGGCGAAGGGCGGGCCGTCGTAGAAGACGAACTCGTTGTCGCCGTTGTCACCGGCGCTGCGGGCGTCGACGCTGGCGCGGAACGTGTCGTCCTCGGCCCAGTACGCAAGCACGCGCTGCTCGATGTCGGGAAAACGTGGGGAGGCGGGCACGCCGAACGCTGCACCTGCCGCGTCGGGGGTGGTGGACGGGGCGGACTTGGGGTAGCTCATCGCCGGGTGCCTCTCGTGCTCGTGTCGAAGACCAACCATCGGATCGGACACGAGGACGGATGCCGGACGCACTGCGCCCTCGACCCGCGGTACCACCTCGCTTGCTCCTCGCCCGGCGACCGATGACCACCGCGCGAGAAACCGCTCATTACCGGCTGTGACGGGCCACCCGTCCGGTTCTACTGAGCTCCCCACCTGCGCAGGATGCCGTTCTTCCGGAGACTCGCCGCTGATGACGGCTCGAACGCCTGTGCCCCCAGTCTACCCACGGGCGCGGGCCCCGCTGCGGCGCGCCCGGATCCATCACGAACGCGCTGCTCACCGACCCTCGGGCGTGACCGCACGCCGACCGACGCATGCCCTGCTCGCCCCGTCTGGGGGCATGACCGCGCGCCGAGACGACGGGAGCGCGGCAGCGTAAGAGACCCTCGCGTGGTGCCCCGGTGAAGAATGGCGGCATGACGCCTTCGGCTCCCACCTCCCCCGCGCCCCAACCCTTCCCCGCCGCCCGCGCCCGGGTCACGGATGCCGACGTCAAGCGCACTCTCGGGATCGATTCGAGCTTCGAGGCCACGGCTCCGAGCGACTTCGAGGTCGTGCGGGCGCGCGACGTGGCCGACGTCGTCGAGGTCATGCGGTACGCCCACGATCACCGCGTGCCGGTCGTCCCGCAGGGCGCCCGGACGGGCCTGAACGGCGCCTCGGTGGCGACCGAGGGCTGCATCGTCCTCAACACGGCGGGTCTCAACACGATCGAGTTCCTCGACCCGGTCGACGGCATCGCCGTGGCCGGACCGGGCGTCGTCACCGACGAGCTCAAGAAGGCCGCCCGCATGGAAGGCATGTTCTACCCGCCCGACCCGGCGTCGTCGGCGTCCTCCACCATCGGCGGCAACGTCGCGACCAACGCCGGCGGCCTCTGCTGCGTCAAGTACGGAGTCACTGCCGACTACATCCGCGGGCTCGAGGTCGTCCTGCCCGGCGGGGAGATCATCACGACCGGGCGCCGCACGGCCAAGAGCAGCGCCGGGCTCGACCTGACCGGCCTGTTCGTCGGATCGGAGGGCACGCTCGGCGTCGTCACCTCGGTCGTCACCCGCCTCGTGCCTGCGCCCGACGACCCGCTGACCGCCCTCGCCACGTTCTCCGACCTCAACGCCGCCGCCGAGGCGATCATCGCCCTGCGCCGCGAGCCGCACCCGCCGTGCCTGCTGGAGTTTCTCGACGAGCCGTCAATCGCCGCCGTTCAGGCGCTGGCCGACTACGGTTTTCCGACCGGCTGCGCTGCCGCGCTGCTCGTGCAGGCCGACCGGCCTGGGCACGTCGCCGAGGACACGGCCCGCTACGCACAGATCATGCAGGAGTTCGGGGCCGACGAGGTCGCCGTCGCCGACGACGCCCAGGAGGCAGACGCGCTCCTCGCCGGGCGCCGCGCCCTCAACACGGCGCTCGAGGCGAAGGGGCCCAACCTCATCGAGGACATGTGCGTCCCGATCCGCGCCCTGCCCACCCTCATCGAGCGCGGGCGGGAGATCTGCGCCGGTCACGGCGTCGAGGTGCCGATGTCGGGGCACGGCGGCGACGGCAACCTGCACCCGGGGATCTACTTCGACCCGACGCAACCCGACTCTCGCCGTGCGGGATTCGCGGCGTTCTCCGATCTCGTCGACCTCGCGATCAGCCTCGGCGGCACCATCTCGGGTGAGCACGGCATCGGCACCATCAAGGCCCCCTACCTGCGCCGCCAGGTCGGCGACGCTGCCATCACCCGCATGAAGGCGCTGCGCACCGTGTTCGACCCCCACGGCATCTGCAATCCCGGCTAGTCCTACCTGGGGTGAGTTCCTCGCGACGCAGGTGACCATGCAATGTGGGGTACGAGTTGTGATCGGCCGCACGGTCCTGGGCTTTCACTCAGCGGCGGACCAACCCCAGGCAACGTTCCCGCAGGTGAGGTGCCGTAGCCCAGTTGGTCCGGTGCCTCAGTGGCCGGAGCCGCGCCCTTGAGGACGAGATATGCGCAGCGCGTCGACCCAGCCGCCACCCAGGGTGGCCGAATAGGCTGAGCGACAGCCCGATTGATCGACACCTGCCGAACAAGAGGACCCCTGATGGCTCCCCCCGAAACGGCCAGGCCTGCGACCTCGCGTCCCAGCCCTGTCCGCACATCGTCTTATGCCCGACGCCCCGCCGATGTCGACCTGCCCGACATCGCCGTCGTCATCCCCTCGTACAACTACGAGGAGTTCGTCGGCGATGCCGTCGACAGCGTCTTGACGCAGACCCGGCCGTACAGCCAGGTTGTCGTCGTGGACGACGGCTCGACCGACTCCTCGCTCGAGGTTTTGGCGCGGTACGGTGACCGCGTCGAGGTCGTCGCCAAGGAGAACTCCGGTCTGCTCGGCGCCTGCCTCGCCGGGTTGGAACGGGTGCGGGCTCCGTACGTGCACTTTCTCGATGCGGACGATCTGGCCGGGCCGCAATTGGTGGAGCGGTGCGCTACTCTGCTGGTCGACGAGCCGGTCAAGCTGCAGTTTCAGCTCGAAGGGGTCGACGCGGACGGATCACCCAACGGGTCGGTCTTCCCGAGTTTCGCGCCGGGGTACGACAGTGCGGACATGCGGGAGGACAACCGCGTTGGCGGGTTCTATCAGTGCCCGCCGACGTCGGGGAACATCTTTCACACGGAAACCCTGCGGGGGTTGGGTCTCGAGTCGGCGGACCCGACGCTGCCGCTCGACGGTGCCGGATGTGCGGTGATGCCATATCTGGGTGAGGTCGTGTCGGTGTCGGAGCCGTTGGGTTGCTACCGCGTGCATGGCTCCAGCATGAGCAACGCGCAGCTGCTGCCGACGCCGGAGCAGTGCACGCGTGAGATCGCCGATTTCGAGGCCAACTGGGAGGTTGCCGCTCGGGTGATGGGCCACGACGCTCCCCCGTACGGCGACTCGACTCCGTTGTTCGTGTTGGAGCGCGAGCACGTGCGTGACGCCTTGACCGGTGGTCAGCCGAGTGCCGTCCGCCTCGGCCGGTACCTGACCCGACTCACCAGCACTCGCCAGCCCGCGTGGCAACGCGCTGTTCAGGGCGTATGGATGACGACCCTGCTCGTCCCCTCCCGCAACCTGCGCGCTCAACTCGTCCACATGCGCCGTTCCGGCTCTGCACGCCCTGCCTGGATCCGCCGCCTCATTGCTCTGGCGCGCGGCTGACCTGCAGCATGGATTGAACCGCGGCTCCCTGCTGGCCGGATTTCTTCGTGGCGGTTTCACCTGGTGGAGGGGCCACGTCGGCAGGGATAGCGTGGCGAACATGAAGCGGTCATCGAAGTTGAACCTTGCTGCCGTCGTCGCCGGAATCGTGGCGGTGGTGCTGTTCTCGCTTGAGCTCGGCTGGCCGACGGTCGCCGTCGCGATCATCGCTGCGGGTTTCGCCATCGCAGCCGGTCGTGCGATGCAGACCGAACCCCGCACCCCCTCCCGCGACGGCGATGAGGACCGCTGACCCGTCCAACCCAAGGACGCGGGTGACGATGTGGCCGAAAGGCTGCCATCACAGCCGCGCAGCCGCATCGTTGGATCCGGTCATCACTCGGGTGCCCAGGAAGGCCGCTGAACAGGGAAAATAGCCGGATACGCTACCTCTGACCAGGTCGCTACGCTACCTTTCGCCAGGCATCAGGCGAGGCCGTCCACCCTTCCGGCCCGGCACGGCTCGCAGTGCAACGTCAGAGAGATTTGCGGTCGCGAGTGTGACGCTGAAGGCGAGGAACACGAGTCCTACTCCCGAGGTGGCGCTACCGGCCAGGCGACCACGCACCCAGGCCTACCCGCGAATTCGTATGCGAGCCGGGCTCGTCAGGACACCATGAGGCCGACGAGGCCACCCACGACCGACGTGACGACCGTCAGTACGAGCGAGGGCACGAAGAACGAGTTGTCGTAAAGCCGCGTGCCGAGTCGGGTGCTGCCCGTCTCGTCGAGGTTGGCGGCGGCGATCTGCAGACCGTTGGTGGGCAGCAGGTAGATCCCGCCAAGTGCCCCGACCCACAGACCGACGGCCAACCCCGTAGGCAGCCCGGCCGCGAGCGCGATCGGGAGGATCATGCGGGTCGCCGTCGACTGCGACGTCGTCAGCACCGCCACCGCGAACACCGCCAGCGTCATCACCCACGGCCACTGCCCCACCGTGCTGCCGAGGGTTCCGGCCACCGCCGCGGTATGCGCCTTGAGATACGTGTCGAGCATCCACGCCAGGCCGAAGAACGCGATGGCCGCGACCATGCCGCCCTGAAAGATCGTCATCGTGGGCACCGTGCCCATGTCGGGCCGTCCGATGACCGCGATGACCGCACCGGTGGCGAGCATGACGAGCTGGATGATCGAGGCGACGGTGGCCGGCTCCCCGTCGAGGCCCGTGGGGCGCAGCGCCGGCGTCAGGCTGAGCAGGATGATGAACGCCACGCCCAGCAGGTACACGACCGCGACGACTTGCCCGCGGCGCGTGACCTTCTCCTCCAGCGGACGCAACGTGTCGCGCGCAACCGTGCCGGAGACGGGCGCGTCGTCCTCACCGCCGAACTTCTGCACCAGCAACGACGTGAGCACAACCCCGACCAGCGCCGTCGGCATCGTGACCGCGATGATCCGCACGACGTCCCAGCCCTCGACACCCGGGGCCTCCATCACCGAGATCATGGCCGCCATCGCGGCAGACACCGGCGAGGTCGCCAACGCGATGCTCGTGGCCACCACCGACATCGACACCGGTTTGACCGGCCGGATGCCCGCTCGTTGCGACGCCTCCTGGATCACGGGCAGCAGTGAGAACAGGATGTTCGACGTGCCCGCCAGCGCGGCGAGCAGCAGCGAGACCACGGGGGCGATGACCGTGATCGACCGAGGGCGCCGGGCGATGAGCCGAGCCGCGACGAGCACCATCGCATGGATGCCGCCACACGCCTGCATGGTCGAGGTCGTGACGATGACCGCCACGATGATCAGCAGCGCGTCGATCGGCGGCGACCCCAGCGGCACCCCGAATCCCAGCACGAGCACGGCCGTTCCGACCGCGCCCCACAACCCGATGCCGACGCCCCCGACGCGCACGCCGAGCACGATGGCCCCGAGAACGACGATGCTCTGCGCCACCAGCGACAGGGTCTCCATCACGGAGCCGTCTGCGGGTGCGGGCAGGCTACCAGCCCGGCGAGATCGGGTTGCGCGTACGGGCCGTCGCCGGCGAGCTCGGTGACGATGCGCTCGCGCACCGGCTCGGTCTTGTTCTGGCTGAGCTTGGCTCGCGCCTGGAATCGCGTCACCCGCAGGCGGAACCCGACGGTGCCCTTGGCTGCGCGGCGCGTCTTCTCCGGGTCGTCGTCGAGCGACCGGCCCTCGGGCAGGTGCTGCTCGAAGAACTCCGTCATGGCCCGCAGCGTCTCGTAGTTGTCCTCGAACGACAGCACCTCGGGCACGCCCCACAGGTGCGCGACGACGTCGTCCCAGGTAGCCACGAGGTCGCCCGGCTCGTACCAACTCGGCGACACATACCCGTGTGGCCCCTGCACGATCAGCAGGATCTCGTGCTGCCCGAACTCGTGGAGGTCGTCGTCAGGACGCCCGAGGTGGCCACGCAGCACGATCTCGTCGGGGTCGTTCGCCGGCTCGAGGATCACCGGGTAGTGCGAGGCCACGAGGCCCTGCCCCGTCGGCGACACGATCGTCACGAACGGGTGGGCTTCGAGCAGCCCACGCACGAACTGGGGGTCGGTCACGCGGTACCTCGGCGTCGGCAGCATGCGGGCATCCTGGCACGCCGCCGGTTCTCATATCGGTAACGCTCGAGCCCACCTCAAGAACGACACACGTCGACCGGACCCCGCGTCATCACCCGTCACAACTGCGCAGGTCAGCGTTCTGCCACATCACCGGCCGGACATCGATGTGTGCAGTTCTTGAGGTAGCTCCCGAGTAGACCCCTCGCGCCGGGGCTGAACGGAGCACCGCGACTCTCTGGAAGAATGGCGCGCATGACCGACTCCCCTGCGCGCCCCACCACCCCTTCGATTCCCGACAAGCCGAGCGTCGACGGCCTCGAGGACCGCTGGGTCGGCGTATGGGAGCAGGAGGGCACGTACGGTTTCGACCGTGCGCGGGCGCTCGAGCTGCCGCGTGAGCAGGTCTACGCGATCGACACTCCCCCGCCCACCGCGAGCGGATCGCTGCACGTCGGGCACGTGTTCTCGTATACGCACACCGACTGCCTGGCGCGCTACAAGCGCATGCAGGGCCTCGAGGTGTTCTACCCGATGGGCTGGGACGACAACGGCCTGCCCACCGAGAAGCGCGTGCAGA
>DAMDJY010000019.1:23944-29646 GCA_032100225.1 Mobilicoccus sp. | reverse complement strand
TGCGAGGCCGACCTCGTCGCGCCCCGGACGCGAGGCACCACGCAGATCCGCGACCGACCACCCGACACGCAGCACGCGGTCGTAGCCGCGCAGGGTGAGCAGCCCCCGGTCCAGAGCCCGGTCGATGTCGCAGGTGACCTCGCGGGGAAGCCGCAGCTCCCGTCCCCGCAGCACCGCGCCGGGGACGTGCGCGTTGAGCACCCGCCCGAACGGGGCGAGTCGCTCTCGTTGGATGGCCCGGGCGACGCGGACACGGGCGGCGACCGTCGCGGTGTCCTCGTTGCCGCCGTCGATGTCGGTGAGGCGCCTGACCGGCCCGAGTCCGAGCTGCAGGTCGACGCGGTCGAGCACCGGCCCGACGAGCTTGCCCAGGTAGTCGCGGCGGGCATTGGACGAGCACGAGCAGTCCTGGCCCTTGCCGTGTCCCTTGCCGCACGGGCACGGGTTTGCGGCGAGCACGAGCTGGAACCGGGCGGGAAAGCGGGCCGCAGACCGCTGCCTGGCTACCACCACCTCTCCCGACTCCAAAGGCTGGCGCAGGGATTGGAGAACGGAGCCCTTGAATTCGGGGGCCTCGTCGAGGAACAGGATTCCGGCGTGGGCTTGGGAGATGAGTCCGGGCCGCACGATGCCGCTGCCTCCACCGACGATGGCGGCTGTGGACGCCCCATGATGCGGCGCGACGAATGGTGGCCGCCGTTGCAGATGCCCACCGCTCAACAGGCCCAGCACCGAGTGAACGGCGCTGACGGTCAGCGCGTCCTCGTCGCTCAGATCCGGCAGCAGCCCCGGCAGACACTCGGCGAGCATCGTCTTGCCCGCGCCGGGCGGTCCGACCATGAACAGGTGGTGTCCGCCGGCCGCGGCCACCTCCAACGCGGTCCTCGCTTCAGGCTGTCCGACGACCTCCCGCAGGTCACGACCCCGAGGCACGAGCTCGGCGACCTCCGGGGGTGCGTCGACGTCCTCGTACTCGGTGCCCTTGGCCACGGCGTTGTGCCGCTGCACCACCTGCGCCAACGTGGCGCCGCCGATCACCTGGATGCCCGAGACCAGTGCGGCCTCACGCATGTTGTCGACGGCGACGACGACCCGCTCATAGCCGGCGTCCCGCGCCGCGAGCACGAGCGGCAGCACGCCGTGGACGGCACGCACCGAGCCGTCGAGGCCGAGCTCGCCGATGTGGACGATGTCCTCGGCGACGTGCGCGGGGAGCAACCCGGCAGCGCCCATCACCGCGACCGCGATGCCGAGATCGAAATGGCTACCCGCCTTGGGCAGCGACGCCGGCGACAGATTCACCGTCACACGACGTGCCGGCACCGGGAGCCCGCTGTTGCCGCCCGCTGCCTTGATGCGGTCTCCCGACTGGCGGCAGGCCGCATCGGGAAGACCACCGATGACGAAGGCGGGCAGGCCGGAGACAATGTCGGCCTCGATATCGACGACCGCCCCCGACAATCCCGTCAGCGTGACACTGCGCGTGCGTCCTAGTCCCATCAGGCCACCGCCGTCAGGTGCTCGACCTCGGCGGGTCGCCCGGGCGGGCACAGGACGGCGACGACGTCGATCCGCAGATCGTCGGTCCCCGTGTCGGGATGGGCCTCGACCCAACAGCCCGCCAGCCTGCGAAGTCGAGCCGCCTTGACGGGTGTCACCGCCGCGACCGGACCGCCGAATCCCGTCGTCCGCCGCGTCTTCACCTCGCAGACCACGAGGCAGTCGCCGTCGCGCGCCACCAGGTCGATCTCGCCCACCGGGCAGCGCCAGTTGCGGTCCAGCACCTCCCACCCCGACTCGGTCAGGTAGCGCGCCGCCAGCCGTTCGCCGTACTCACCGAGCGCTCGTCGATCAGTCATCCCGTCACCTCCACGACCAGCCTGGGCGCGGCATATGAGGCCGACCGACCCCGCGGGCGGCCCTGTGGGTAAGCGACGAAACGCCGAGGCGCTGGGAGCAAACACCATCCGGGGCAACGGCGACGGGCCCGAACTCCCTGGTCAGGAGTCCGGGCCCGTCGATCACGGCCTGTGGACGGCGGCTCCGGAGAGCGCGTCGTCGAGCGTGGAGGCTCTAGAACTTGCCCCCTTCGGGTACCTCGAGATCGCTCTTGGCGAGTTCTTCGATGTTGACGTCCTTGAACGTGACGACGCGGACGTTCTTGACGAACCGGGCCGGGCGGTAGACATCCCACACCCACGCATCGGACATGCTGACGTCGAAGTACACCTCGCCCCCGTCGCTGCGGACCTTCACGTCGACGGCGTTGCACAGGTAGAACCGGCGCTCGGTCTCGACGACGTGGGTGAACAGCCCGACGACATCGCGGTATTCGCGATAGAGCTGCAGCTCCATCTCGGTCTCGTACTTCTCGAGGTCCTCGGAACTCATGTCAGTCTCACCTTCTGCGCCTCGTCATGCCCTGGGTCGCCTGGTCCCGGTCGATCCTGCCCGACTCGTGGCTGCGGGGGCTCGCCCAGCAGTCGCCACGATCTGCGGTGATGCTCACAGGGTCCGTGCTCGAGCAACGCCGCACGGTGGTCGGGGGCGGCGTACCCCTTGTTGACGGCCCAACCGTACTCGGGGGCCAGTTCGGAGAGTGCCACCATCCGTGTGTCGCGTTCCACCTTGGCCAGGATGCTGGCGCCCGCGACGCTGGAACACGTCATGTCGGCCTTGACCCGGGTGGCCACCGGCGGGAGCGCGAGGTCGGGCCAGTGCGGCTCGGGCCGCGGCTCCAACTCGATCAACGTGTCCTCGGGCGGGCGCGGGGGGCGGGAGAGCCAGTCGTGGTTGCCGTCGAGCAGCACCAGATCGGGCGTGACGCCGCACTGCTCCAGCGCGCGGAGCCCGGCCAGTCGCAGAGCCGCGAGGATGCCGAAGGCGTCGATCTCGTCGGGTCCGGCGTGGCCCACCCCGTGGGCGTGGGCCCAGCGGCGCACGCGTGGGGCCAACACTTCGCGCAACGCGGGGGCGACGAGCTTGGAATCCTTGACCCCGGCGGGGGCGCTGCGCGTCTGGGCCGTGATCACGACGACGCCGACGGAGACCGGGCCGGCGAGTGCGCCACGGCCGACCTCGTCCATCCCGGCCACGAGGGTGAATCCTTCACGCAACAGACCGCGTTCGTGGCGAAGCGTCGGCGAGGTCGACGTTTTCACTCGCGTGGAACCACCCGCCCGAGTAGGGCTCGGTCGGCGAGGTGAACGAGTACTGGCGGGACTCACGGGGTACCGGTGGCCGCCGGCGTGGAGTCCTGCGCGGGGGCAGCGGCGGGCTGGGGCACGTCGGCGAACGTGTCGTCGGGGCGGCTCAGCCACGTCATGCGGTTGAGCGGCCACACGACCGCGAAGGCACGTCCGACGACGTTGTCGATGGGAACCGATCCGACCATGCCCATGTCGCCGTCACCCACCTGGAATCGCGAGTCGCGGGAGTCCGAACGGTGATCGCCCATGACCCACAGGCGGCCTTCGGGCACGGCGACGTCGAACTGCACCTGATCGGTGGAATCCCCGGGGTGCAGGTAGGGCTCGTTGAGCGGCTTGTCGTTGACGGTGAGCTTGCCATCGGGCGTACAGCACGTGACGTGGTCGCCGGGCATTCCCACGATGCGCTTGATGAGGTGGTTACCCTCGTCCTCGGGGAGCAGGCCGACCCAGGTCAGGGCCTTGTTGATGGCCCCGCCAACGCCCTGCGGCGGTGTCGGCGGGTCGATCTCGGAGAGCCACCCACCCGGATCGGCGAAGACGACGATGTCGCCCCGCTGCAGATCGAACGGGCCGGGAGTGAGCTTGCTGACCAGCACCCGGTCGTCGCGAATGAGGGTGCTCATCATCGAGGCCGACGGGATCCAGAACGTCTGGACCAGCCACGTCTTGGCGATCAGCGACAGCACCACGGCCAGCGCCACGACGATGACGATCTCCTTGACGAAGACGAACAGCGAGCGGGCGATGGAGTTGTGCGACTCCTCGCGCGTCACGCTCGTCGCGCCTCCGGCCTCCTGCGCCTCGTGTGCGCTCTCGCCGGTGTCCTCCGTGCCGCTCATTCTCGTCCTGTCTGCTGCGTCGGGCTCTCGGCCCCGGTCAGGGGCGCAGAGGCGACCCGGTCCTGCTCTCCACAGGGCACCGTACCGCCTCGCACCGACGTCTCTGCTCGCCCATCGACCGCGTGGCGTGCCGACCTGAGGTGCGAACCCGTCCTGCTCCACGGAGCCGGGGCCCGATACACGACCGCCCCGGCCCGCAGATGCGGGACCGGGGCGGTCGGCGCGTACCGTCGAATCAGCGCTTCTCGCGGATCTTCGCGGCCTTACCGCGCAGGTTACGCAGGTAGTAGAGCTTGGCGCGACGCACGTCACCGCGGGTGACGACCTCGATCTTCTCGACGACCGGGGTGTGCAGCGGGAAGGTGCGCTCGACACCGACACCGAAGCTGATCTTGCGGACCGTGTAGGTCTCGCCGATGCCGCCGCCGTGGCGACGGATGACGACGCCCTGGAACACCTGGACGCGGGAGCGCGTACCTTCGATGACTCGCACGTGCACCTTGACGGTGTCACCGGCGCGGAAGGCCGGGATGTCGTCGCGAAGGCTGGCCTTGTCGACCATGTCGAGCTTCTGCATGTCTCGTTCACTTTCTCGGCGGCGCCACGGGCCACCCCGGGATGGGTTCGATCGTGGTGCGTCTCCCGGCCGCATGCGCCTGTTCGGCTGCACATCCCCCCGTGGTGGGGGCCATCGGGATATCGACGCGAAGGTCAATCTTGCCAGATAGAGCGCGGGGGCTGTTAATCCGGCTGGTCAGCGGCGCAGCGTGCGCTCCATGACGAGTGCTCCGTGCCCCGGGTCGAGCTCCGGCACGAGTCCGGTGACGACTCTGAACCCGGCTTTCTTGTAGAGACGCTGGTTGCGCGTGCTGGCGCCGCCGACGATCAGCCGGGCGCGACGCGCCTCGGCGGGCGCAGCATTGAGCACGAACTCCAGGAGAGCACGTCCGATGCCGCGGCCGGAGAGGTCGGGCACGACCATGAGCCGTCCGATCTCCCACACGGGGCCGCGGTCTTCCTGCCGCAGGGCCCCGCGCACCGAGCCGATCAGGCGGCCGGAGTCCGGGTCGCGCACGACCCAGGTGACCCAGTCGGAGTCGGGAGCAAGCGTCGCACGCAGCTCATCGAACGACTCGACCACCGGCGGGATCGTGAGGTCGCCATGGAGCTGGGCCTCGAGCAGCCAGCAGGCGCGGGTCGTCGTGTGCAGCTCCCCCGCGTCGGCGGGCACTGCCGGCACGATCGACAGCGACGGTGCGTCCGAGTCCCCACCCCGCGTGAGTGCCGCAGGACGCAGCAGGTCAGGGCGTCGAGCCGCGGTGCGTTCCATGCTCTGCTCACGCCGCCAGGCGTCGATACGGCCGTGGTCTCCGCTGAGCAGCACGGCAGGCACGTCTCGCCCCCGCCATGTCGCGGGCTTGGTGTAGACGGGATATTCGAGCAGGCCGTTCTCGTGCGACTCCTCCACGAGGGATGCGGCGTTGCCGACGACGCCCGGGATGAGGCGCGCGATCGCCTCGACCATCGCGAGGACGGCGACCTCACCCCCGTTGAGCACGTAGTCACCGAGCGACACGATCTCGACGCGACCATCGAAGGTCTCACGCGCGTGCTCGTAGACGCGTTCGTCGATCCCCTCGTAGCGTCCGCA
>DAMDJY010000019.1:0-23908 GCA_032100225.1 Mobilicoccus sp. | reverse complement strand
GAGCCACTCTTCGTTCTCTGCCAGGCGCCGCGCGGTGGCCTGTGTGAACGGGGCGCCACCCGGGCCGGGCACGATGAGCCGGGGTGTGGCTCCCGCCGCGCGCGCCTCGGTGACGACGGCATCGAGCGCCTCGGCCCACGGCTCGGGCTTCATCACCATGCCGGCGCCGCCGCCGTACGGGGTGTCGTCGACGGTGCGGTGCCGATCGTGGGTGAAATCCCGCAGGTCACGCACGCTCAGGTCGAGCAGACCGTCGCGTCGCGCCTTACCGATGAGGGAGAGATCCAGCGGGGTCAGGTACTCGGGAAAGATCGTCAGGACGTCCAGGCGCATCGCCGTACTCACCCCGCCCTCACGCATCGAGGTCGAACAGGCCGTCGGGGGCGTCCATGACGACGTGTCCCTCGCCGGCCGCGGTCACCTCGACGACGGGCACGATGGCCTCGACGAACGGGACGAGCCCCGTGCGGCCGTCGTCCAGGCGCACCTCGAGCAGGTCCTGGACCGGGCGGATCTGCAACGACACGATCTCCCCGACGCGCGCGCCGGTCGTGTCACGCACCTCGACGCCGACGAGGTCTTCCTCGTACCAGGCGTCGTCCTCGTCCTCGGGCTCCTCCAGGAGAAGTCGCGTGCCGCGCACGGCCTCGGCGCCCGTGCGGTCGTGCACCTCCTCGAACCCCAGCAGCCAGACGCCCTGATGCACGCGCGTCGTCGTCAACGTGAGCACACCGCGGTCGGGTTCGGTCTCGAACTCGACGCCCGGAACGAACCGCTCTTCGGGGTCGTCGGTGTGCACCTGCACCGTGACCTCACCGCGCAGACCGTGCGGCTTGCCGATGCGGGCGACGACGGCACTCATGACTGCTCCAAACGATGTGCGGGGACGGGATGGTCAGCCTAGACGCCACGACGGGCGCCACCCTCACGGAGAGGATGACGCCCGACGTGTGCAATCGAAATTCAGCGGTCGAGGTCGACGATGTCGATCCGGACCTGACGGCCTCCGGCGAGCGCACCGACGACGGTACGCAGTGCACTGGCGGTGCGGCCTGAGCGACCGATGACCCGGCCGAGGTCGTCGGGGTGAACCCGGACCTCGAGCAGCTCACCGCGGCGAAGCTCACGGTGACGGATCTCGACCCCGTCCTCGTGGTCGACGATGCCCTTGACGAGGTGCTCGAGCGCTTCTTCCAGCATGATCAGGAAGCGGAGGACTCGTCGGCAGGCGTGTCGGTGGCGGCCTCGGCGGCCTCCGGCGCGGGTGCATCCTCGACGGCGGGCTCGGAGACGGTCTCCTCAGCGGGCGTCTCGGTGGCTGCAGCCTCGTCGGCCTTGGGAGCAACCTTCTCCTTCTTCTTAGGAGGGTTCTTCTCGTACTCCTCGTCGGCCTTGCCGGCAGCGGCCATGGCGGCCTCGTACAGGTCCTTCTTGGAGCGCTTCTCGGGCTGCGGCTTGAGGGTGCCCTCGCCACCGGGCTCGCCCTTGAACGTCTGCCAGTCACCGGTCACCTTGAGGAGGGCCGCGACCTGCTCGGTCGGCTGGGCGCCGACACGCAGCCAGTACTGCGCACGCTCGGAGTCGATCTCGATGACCGAGGGCTCACGGGTGGGGTGGTACAGGCCGATCTCCTCGATGGCACGGCCGTCGCGCTTGGTGCGCGAGTCCATGACGACGACGCGGTAGAACGGTGCACGGATCTTGCCCATGCGCTTGAGACGGATCTTGACAGCCACGTGTGTGGTCTCCTCGCAAAATCGGTGAGCACGGCAAGACCGGCTGCGGATCAGCCGGGGAACCGATACTCGGGGTGTAGGCGCCCGATGCCCCGGCGAAACGGTCGGCCGGGCGGGTACAGCGGTCCATTATGCCAGAAGGGCGCGGGAGTCCGTGCCACGCACCTCGCAGCGTCCCGAGGCGCGCTCGTAGTGGCGAGGGTCAGGTGGACCGGCTCACGCAGAACTGAACCGGGTCACGCAGCACTGATCGGTCAGCGGTGGGCTCGGGATGCCGCGGTCAGGGCGATCCGCGTGATCGCGGCGGGGCTGTCGAGGTCTTCGGGCTCGACGAACTCGTGGGCGAGCACGTCGTGCGCTGTGGCCGCATCGGTGAGGACGACCGCACCCGTCACCGCATCCTCAAGCCGGTCGGTCACCTCGGCACCACTCCCCCGCACAACGGGAACTCCGAGTTCGACGGCCAGCGCTCGTACCGCGGCGAGGTCGTCGTCGGACACGTCGTCCTCGGCCGGGACCACGACGACCACGGGGCCGTCGTACGCGTGCGGGGCGTACGGAGCCGAAGGCCAGTCCGCACGGTCGATGCCGTAGACCACGTGGTCGCGCCACGCCTCGCGACCGTCCGCGTCGGCGAGCCACAAGTAGGCAGGGAAACTGCCTCGGCGCCGAAATCCCAAGGAGCGCAACAGGCCTGCCGAGCGAACGTTGCCCGGCTGCACCGCCGCCTCCACCCGGTTGAGGCCGAGCCCGTCGGGGACGGGACACAGCGCCACGTCGACGATGAGCCGCAGCCCTTCGGCGAACAGGCCCAGCCCGGCGTACGGGTCGTAGGAGTCGTACCCCATCACTCCGCTGAACGCGCGCCCCCGGGTGATGCCCGTGACGTTGACCTTGCCGACGATGTCGTGCCCCGCGCTCGGGTCGACGTCGAGCGCGCGGATGAGGAACGTTCGGTGCTCGTTCGACTGCCGCTGCAGGTGGTAGGGCAGGTCGTCGGGGTTGACCGGGTTCCAGGGCCGGATCCGGTCACGCGACATGAGGACGGCACGACGGTAGGTGGGCAGGTCGGCGGGCGTGATCGTGTCGACCCGGACACGCTCACCGACGGCGGACAGCGGGGCAGGTTCAGAGGACAACAGCACCACGCAGGACGATGGCTCGCGGGTCGGCCAGCGTGCTGAGATCGGCGCGAGGGTCCTCCCGGTAGACGACGACATCGGCCGACGCACCCTCGACGATGCCCTCTCGACCCAGCCACTCGCGGGCGGTCCAGGATGCCGCACCGACGGCCTCGGTGTTCGTCATGCCCGCCTTGGCGAGTTCGGCGATCTCCTGCGCGACCAGTCCGTGCGGCAGGCTTCCGCCCGCGTCGGTGCCGCAGAAGATGGGCACTCCGGCCTCATGGGCAGCGCCGATCGTGTCGTAGCGCCGGGCGTGCAGATCCCGCATATGCGCAGCGTAACCGGGGTACTTCTTCTCCCCCGCCGCAGCGATGTCGGGGAACGTGCCGATGTTGACCAGTGTCGGCACGATGGCGATCTGCTGCTCGGCAAAGGTGTCGATCGTGTCGGGGACCAGCCCGGTGGCGTGCTCGATGCAGTCGACACCGGCCGCGGCGAAGTCGACCAGCGACTGCTCACCGAAGCAGTGGGCCGTCACTCGGGCGCCGCCTTCGTGAGCGGCCTCGACCGCGAGTCGCAGCGCAGAGACCGGCCAGCACGGACCGAGGTCTCCCTGCTCGCGATCGATCCAGTCGCCGACGAGCTTGACCCAGCCGTCGCTGCGGGCGGCCTCCTGGCGCACGTAGGCGACGAGGTCGGCCGGCTCGATCTCGTGCGCGAAGTTGGGGATGTAGCGGCGGGTGCGCGCGATGTGGCGTCCCGCACGGATCAGCTCTGGCAGGTCTTCCCGCTCCTGGATGAAGCGGGTGTCCAGGGGCGATCCGGCGTCACGGATCAGGAGGGTTCCGGCGTCCCGGTCGGTGAGGGCCTGCTCGATCGCCCGGTCCTCCTCGACGGCGCCACGCGAGTCGAGGCCGACGTGGCAGTGCGCGTCGACGAGGCCGGGGATGACCCAGCCCTTGATCTCCTGGATGTCGGCGCCCGGCGTCGTGGGGGCCTCGAACGTGATCCGCCCACCGACGACCCACATCTCGTCGACGATCTCCTCTGGCCCGAGGAGGATTCGACCACTCACGTGCAGCACCGGAGCATCCATGTGCCGACCCTACTGGCCCCGCAGCCTTCGTCGCGGTCTTTGACGCAGGTCAGTGGGCTCCGGCCAGATCGCGACCCGCCGCCGTCAGGACAGGAGCGACAGGCCTGCTGCCAGCGCGAAGCCCAGGGCCGTGACCAGGCCTGCAGATTCGCCGGTCTTCTCCCGGGCCTCTGGCACGAGCGAGTCGACGAGCATGACGAGCAGCGCGCCGGCGGCGAACCCGTCGACGGCTCCCCGCATCGGCGTGCTCGCGACGTCGGCCGCGAGGTAACCCACAGCGGTGGCCAGCGCGCAGATCACGGTCACCCCGGCCCACAGCAGCAGGATGGAGCGACGCGACGATCCGGTCTCGCGCATGTCGCTGGCCGAACCGATGGCCTCGGGGAGGTTGGAGACGAAAATCGCGACGATCAGCGCGATGCTGACACCGGTGCCCGACGCGATCCCGATGCCGAGCACGGCCTGCTCGGGGATGCCGTCGAGGAAGGCGCCGAGGGCCAGCGACGTGCCACCCGCCGCCTTGCGCTTCGCTTTGAGATGCCCGGCCTGTCCGGAATCCGAGGCTGAGTCTGAGCCCGAGGCTGAGTCTGTGCCGCCGGTGACACGCTCGACGAGGCGGTTGGCCCCGTAGTAGGTGAGTGCGCCGACAGCCAGCCCGATCCCGAGCGGTACGGGTCCACCGGTCTCCAGACCTTCGGCGAACAACTCGTACGAGATGCTCGCGATGAGCGCCCCGCCACCGAAGGCAAGGACCGCCCCCACGAGCCGCGGTGGCCAGCTCCGCGCCACGCCGAGGAGAGCACCGATGAACAGCGAGGATGCTGCGACCACACCCCAGAGCAACGCAGACGTCATGGGGGACATGGTGCGCCGCCGCTCACCGCATTGCCACTAGACGCACGGGCGATCAATCCGCGGGGCGGGATCGTCCGCGCTTGACCTCGGAGCGGCGCTTCTTGCCCGCGAGACGCCGCTCTTTGGAGCCGCGGGTGGGTTTGGTTGCGCGTCGGGCCCGGGGCGGCGGCGCTACCGCCTCACGCAGCAGCTGCGCCAGGCGTTCTCGAGCGATCTTGCGGTTGGCCAACTGGCTCCGCCGTTCCGCCGCGGCGATCGTGATGCGGCCGTCGACCAACCGCGTGGCCAGGGCATCCAGTGCGCGCTCGCGGAGCACCTCGGGCAGTGAGGGCGAGGAGGCGACATCGAAGATCAGCTCGACGCGCGAGTCGGTCGTGTTGACGCCCTGCCCGCCGGGGCCGGAGGCATGGGAGAACCGCTCCTTCAGCTCCGAGGCAGGGATGACCACTCTGCCGGTCACCACGAGATCGTCCATGTCAGGAATTCTCTCAAGTAGCGACGACGGCGCCCGGCCACCCCCGTGAGGGAGACCGGGCGCCGTTGAGACTCAACGCAACCCGCTGGGCGTCACTTCAAAAACTTGTCGAAGCCCTTCGGAAGTTTGTTGGGGTCGAACTGGCTCATCGCCTTGGCGAGATCGGCCTGGCTGGGCTGCTTCTGCTCGGCCGCACCCGCGCCGCCGCCGAGGGCACCGAGAGCACTGCCCGGGGCCGCCTCGTCGCCGCCGCCCAGGGCGTTCGTGATGGCCGCCTCTCGGGCTTCTGCCGCCCGCAACGCCATCTCCTTCTCCTGCTGTGCGCGTTTGGCGGGGTTGCCGCTCTTGCCCTTCTTCTTGGGCGCGGGCTTGTTCTTGCCGCCGCCGGGCGCACCGGGCATGCCCGGGATGCCGCCGCCGCGCTTGAGCTGACGCATCATCTTCTGCGCCTCACCAAAGCGTTCCAGCAGGCCGTTGACCTCGCTGACGTGTACGCCCGAACCCTTGGCGATACGGGCGCGGCGCGAGCCGTTGATGATCTTGGGGTGGCTGCGTTCGTAGGGCGTCATCGAGCGCACCATGGCCTCGACCCGGTCGAACTCCTTCTCGTCCAGCGCGTTGAGCTGGTCACGCATCTGGTTCATCCCAGGCATCATGCCGAGCAGCTGCTTGAGGTTGCCCATCTTGCGAACGGCAGCCATCTGCTGCAGGAAGTCGTCGAACGTGAAGTCCTCGTCGGCGAGGAACTTGCGCGTCAGGTCTTCCTGCTGCTTGCGGTCGAACGCGTTCTGCGCCTGCTCGATGAGGGTGAGCACGTCACCCATGTCGAGGATGCGCGAGGCCATGCGGTCGGGGTGGAAGACCTCGAAGTCCTTCGTCTGCTCACCGGTGGAGGCGAACATGATCGGCTTGCCCGTCACGTGCGCGACCGAGAGAGCGGCACCACCACGGGCGTCACCGTCGAGCTTGGAGAGCACGACACCGGTGAAATCGACGCCGTCGGCGAAGGCCTGCGCCGTCTCGACGGCGACCTGTCCGATCATCGCGTCGATGACGAACAGGACTTCCTGCGGCTGGATCGCATCGCGGATGTCGCGTGCCTGCTGCATCAGCTCGGTGTCGATGGCGAGGCGGCCGGCGGTGTCGACGATGACGACGTCGCGCTGCTCCCGCTTGGCCTGCTCGATACCGGCACGGGCGACTGCGACAGGGTCGCCGTATCCGCGCGTGCCGCTGCCGTATTCGACGGCTGCGTCGTATCCCGCGACGTTGCCTCGCTCAGGAGCGAACACGGGGATACCGGCGCGCTCACCGACGACCTCGAGCTGCGTGACGGCGTTGGGGCGCTGGAGGTCGGCGGCCACGAGCATCGGGGTGTGCCCCTGCTGCTTGAGCCAGTGACCGAGCTTGCCCGCCAGCGTCGTCTTACCCGAACCCTGCAGACCCGCCAGCATGATGACGGTCGGCGGGTTCTTGGCGAACCGGAGCGTCCTGGTCTGCCCGCCGAGGATGCCGACGAGTTCCTCGTTGACGATCTTGACGATCTGCTGGCCCGGGTTGAGGGCCTGGTGCACCTCGGCCCCGAGGGCACGTTCACGCACCGATGACGTGAAGGCGCGCACCACCGGCAGAGCGACGTCGGCATCGAGAAGGGCGACACGGATGTCGCGGATCGTCTGGTTGACGTCCTTCTCGGTGACGCGGCCCTTGCCCTTGAGGTGCTTGAAGGTCAGCGTGAGGCGGTCGGACAGGTTGTTGAACACGCCTTACAGGCTATAGGACGACGACCCCTCGGCCCTCAGGCTGCTTGGTAGGGGCCGTCGCCATCACTACTGCTGCCCACGCGAGGCACACGGCACGCACCGGTCGGTGTGCGGACGCACCGCGAGTCGTTCGGCCGGGATGGGGAGCCCGCACCCGGCGCACGATCCGTCCCAGCCCGCGTCGATGCGTGCAAGAGCCTGGCCCACCGCCTCCAGGTGGTCGGCCGCCGCCTGAGCCGAAGCCGCCGCCACGGCGCGTTCCCACGACACCGTGGACCCCTCCGGGTCATGCTCGTCGTCGGTGTCGGCATCACTCCGGGCGTCAGCCAGTTCCTTTGTCGTCTGCTCGAACTCGGCCAGACGCGCCTGCGCTTCGTCGCGCTCGCGCAACAGCGCCCGCCTCAGTTCGGCGTCGTCCGGACTCATCACTCCAGGCTAGAGGGCGTCGCGTCCCCGACCCAGCACTGCCGGGGAGTGGGCCAGGTGCGCGGAGGTGGACGGAGGTGGATGGCAGCGCCTCGCAGGTGTGACACGGTGGAGGCATGAGGTCCTGCTGCGCGGTCTACGTCGATGTCGGTTACCTGTTGGCGGCTGCTGCCACCAGGGTGACCGGGAGTTCGCTGCGCCGCGGCGTCCAGACCGACTACGCGTCCCTCATCTCGTGGCTGTGCGAGCACGCCGAGGCCGACAGTGGGCTGCCGTTGTTGCGCGTCAACTGGTACGACGCGGGCGGCCGCCCAGGTGGAATGCCCGACGCCTCACAGGACGAGATCGGCACGTTGCCGCAGGTCAAGCTGCGCCTCGGCCGCCTCTCCTATTCGGGCGAGCAGAAGGGCGTCGACGTCCGTATCGGGCTCGACCTCGCCATTCAGGCCCGTCAACGCGTCGCCGATGTCGTGTACCTCGTCTCCGGCGACGACGACCTCACCGAAGCCGTCGAGGACGCCCAGAGCCACGGAGTACAGGTCGTGCTGCTCGCGGTGCCGCGCCACGACGAGCGCCCGCTGGCCGTCTCCAAGCACCTGCTGCGTGAGGTCGACCGCACGCAGATCATCGCCCAGGACGCGATCGACCGAGCCTTCAAGCCCACCGCCATCCCCGAGGCGCTGATCCCCTCCCCCGCGGGCGACGACGAGGCGCACCATTCCGAGCAGGCCGATCAGACCTCCGGCGACGCCGACTCCTCGACCTCGGGAGGCGCCGAAACTCACCCAACCTCAACGACGTCCGCAGAATCTGCCGACGGATCGACCACGGACGGCGCGGCAGGGTCGGCCATGCATCGCGAGCGTCGCCGCACAGTCCGGATCCATTCGGAGCACGACGGCGAGGACGCCTCGGAGACGCCGGACGCGACTCCCGCGACCCCCGGTTCCGTTCCGACGCCCGCGCACGTCGCAGGAGCGCCGGTGTCCGGCACGGCTGCCGCCACGCCCTCACCTCGCCCGACCCCCGGCGCACGTCCTGCCCCGGCTGTTCCGTCGCCGGCGATCCTCGCGCGCCGCAAGGCCTCCAGCGTGGCACTCCCCGGAACTCCGGCCGTGCCCATCGACGGCACCACCGACGAACACGGATCCCTCGCGATGATCGACGCGGTCGCACGTCAGGTCGTCGCGGCGTGGTGCTCCTCGGCGACCATCGACGCGCTCGCCGCCCTCAAAGCGGCCGCGCCGGTGATCCCCACGGAGTTGGATCGGGCACTGCTGGTCGACCTCTCCAGCCGCTACGACGAACACGACCTCGACGACGACACCCGACACCGGGTGCGCGAACGCTTCTGGTTCCACATCGGGCGGGTTCGCCCCGTCTGAGCCCGCGCCTCCGAACTCAGACCCCTTCGACGTGGGCGCTGCTACACCCGCGCGATGCGGCGAGGATATCGGCGCGGTCGCCGATCTGTTGACGGGTCCAATCGTCGAGCGGCGCCCACGCGTCGACGCTCACCGTGAGGCACTTTCCCTTCTTCGACGGACGCCAGATACCGAGGATCTCGCCGTCACGGGCGACGACTCCCGGACGCCCGATGGCGGGCCAGACGGCTTTGTGGTGCGCCCGGTCCAGGAGCACAGTGCGGTCCCGAGCGGCCGTGAACAGGTCGCACGGCGACAACAGCCTCACGGACTTCTCTCCCGACTCCGTTGCGGCAGTGAGTGCGTCGCGGTCACCCTCAAGAATCCACGCCGACGTGCCGTCGCGGTCGACCTCGACGGCATCGTCCGGCCAGACGCGTTTGACCACCCTGGCCGAGGTGTCGAGGTAAGCCGCCACGTCGGCGGGAGTCGCCGGTCCGATGAGGCGCAGATACGCCCGCACCTGATCGAGCCGCGGGGGTACCGCGGAGGGGTCGGGCGCCGGACCGATCTCCCGGTCGGTGGGCCACGTCGGGATGCGGCGCAGGACCGGCGGGCTCGTCCCGGGCACCAGCTCGATCCCCGCATGCAGCGCCGCGACGCGGAACGCCATCTCGGCGGGATGCGTGGATCCGCAGGGCCGACAGTCGACTTCGTACTCCGCAGGGATCTGCCCGTGGAGCGCGCTCGACAGCGCCCCCTTGACCCGCGGCTCGTCCAGCGCCGCCCGCATCTGCGCACCGAGTTCGGCCAGCGCCCGAATCGGATCGACGCCTGCCTTCTTCCACGTTCCACCGGTGCCCGCGAGCCGCTTGTAGGCGTCGGCGGCGTCGAACGGGGACAGCGCGGTGGCGAGGTCGGCGAGGTCGCTGCGCCGGTGGAAGTGCGGGGCGCCACGCACGGCCCACACCAGAGCGAGCGAGTCGTCGGTGCCGTCGGTGGCGGCGACCGCCTCGGTGAGTGATACTCCTCGATCGACCAAGGAGGATGCCACCGAGTCACGGCCGCAGCTCTGGATCCCGAGGTCGAGGACGGCGAGGTCGGCGACGTCGACCTCCCCTGGCGCACGATCGAGTTGCTGTGCGCGCCAGCGGTATCGCAACACGTGTTCCCTCGTCACGGACATCGTGACCCCTCTCCTCGACGTCCCTGCCGCGCTTCGGGGTGCACCGCCAGTGCGCGACCCTGGACCTTCTCAGGGATGCCCCTGAATCATCGCCGTTCCCGCTGATCCACCACGGTCACGCATCTAGGCTGATAGATATCCGACGAGCACCGAGGGAGACCAGAAGTGACGATCTACGGTCCGCTGTTTGAGCAGTACGCCGAGCAGGAGGCACGAGAGCCCTTCACCCGGCAGAACTCCAAGATGTTGAAGGTGCGGCTCGACGGTGCACCTGTGTGGGCCCGCTCGGGGTCGATGGTGGCTTACCAGGGCAATATCACGTTCGAGAACAAGGGCTCCGGTGGGCTGGGCCGGCTGCTCAAGCAGGCCGCCACGGGCGAGGGCCTCAGCATGATGCGGTGCAGCGGCCAGGGCGAGCTGTTCCTGGCCGACCAGGCTGCCGACGTGCAGATCCTGTACCTGGAGAACGACATGGTGTCGGTCAACGGACGGAACGTGCTCGCCTTCTCGGAGAGCATCGACTGGGATGTGCAGCGGATTCAGGCGCGCGGCGCGGCGATGACCGGCGACCTCTACAACGTGGTGCTTCGGGGATCCGGGTTCGTCGCCATCACGACCAAGGGCGACCCTGTGGCGCTCGACGTGGGCAGCTCGCCGACGTTCGGTGACCCGCAGGCCGTCGTGCTGTGGACCCAGGGTGTCTCCATGGACGTGCGGGTCGACACCGGCGGCCTCGGCTCGATGCTGCGCGGCGGCACGGGTGAGACATTCCAGATGGCGTTCCGCGGCACCGGCCACGTGCTCGTTCAGCCCGCCGAGAACGTCACCCCGGGTGCGGGCGGCGACGGCCGGTCGTCCGGCGGCGGTTTCCTGGAGAACATGTTCGAGTGAGGATCGCCGGCTGAGCTCACGATCGCCGGGGCCCCCACGACAGTGCATGTCGTGGGGGCCTCGGCCGTGGTGGCGCCTGAATTGTGCAGTCGCCGCTCGGGATCCGCCCGGTGCCGTCTCAGTGGCGGCGGTGGCGTTCCGTCTTGTCGTAGCGCTTGAGGAAGGTCTCGAGTCCTGTGAGGTCGTCGGTGTTGATCTGGTCGACGTCGGCGGCGACGAGTTCACGCCACACGGCGTCGCGTGCGGGGCCCGCCTGGTCGGGCGTGGCCCAGAAGCGCACCTCGTAGCCCTGCAGGTGCGCGAGATCGACGATGCGGTGCAGCTTTCGGCGCTCACCCAGGGGCATGGGGCCTTCGCCCATCCAGGTGAACTGCTTGGTCCAGTTGTCGCTGACCACGGTCATGAGCTGCGGAGAGAGCCCGGAGTAGATGTCGGGGAGGCGGCCGTCGTAGGCCGAGCGACGAACCTGGGCGGCCTCCATGGCAGCCAGGTCGCGGTTGCCGGAGATGACGACCTCGACGGCGCCGCCGGAGCGGCGACCGTTCTTCCAGGTGGTCACCAGGCCGGGGTACTCGGCGAGCTGCTTCTCGATGACCGGCCACGTCTCGGGTCCGGACTTGACGTCGATGTAGAGGCGGAATCGGCCCTCGTACCCGCGGTAGACGGCGCCGCGGTTCTTGCGGACGACCTCGGCCAGCGGCGCGAGGTAGTCGCTCTTGAGGGTGCGTTTGGGGTCGGGCGCGTCGTGACCGATGAACAGCTGACCGGCGACGAGCCACACGTCGGCCTCGACGCTCGTGAATCCGTGCGAGAGCGCGTCGAACAGCGGACGCGTGTGCTCGTAGTCGTTGTGGGCGTGGGCGCGCTCCAGGGGTTGCACGTGGTGAGAACGGCGTGAAGATTCGTGCTCGACCGCCGAGGCAGCCGGCGGGATGAGGAGAGTCGGCAGGGAGACCAGGACTGCGAGCAGCAGACCAAGGGGTCGCAGAAGTCGGCGCATGTCGCGATCCTCGGTTCCCGAAACCCCTTGCACTGCAAAAGAATCACGAACATTGGCCGAACGATTGGTGTCGGGTCCCGCGCCTGCGGTACGCGTTGGTCCGGGGCCAGGCGATTGCGTATCGATGTTCACGTGCCGGACCCTTCGTGGCCCACCGAGGGTCGCCCCATGTCTCCGGAGGCGGAATTGGGTGTGCCGCATGGCTCTTCCTACCGCTTCCCCTGAGGTCGGCATCGACCGCCGCCACGTGCTCAAGGGCATGGGCGTCCTCGGCGCCGCCGCACTCGTCGGCACCGCAGGCGCCACGCCGGCGACCGCTGCCCCGCGCGACTACCCCTTCACCCTGGGCCTCGCCTCAGGGTGCCCCACCGCCGACGGCGTCGTCCTGTGGACGCGTCTGGCTCCCCGTCCGTTCGAGGCCGACGGCGGCATGAAGAAGCCCGCCGCGGTGCAGTGGCAGGTCGCCGAGGACTCCCGGATGCGTCGCGTCGTCGCACGCGGTCAGGTCCGCACGTCGGCGGCTCTCGCACACTCGGTACACATCGAGCTGTCCGGCCTCGATGCCGACCGCGTCTACTACTACCGCTTCCGTGCCGGCTCGCACCTCTCCGAGGTCGGCCGCACGCGCACGCTGCCCCGCCCAGGAGCGCGCGTGGACGAGCTCATGTTCGCGTTCGCGTCGTGCCAGGACTACGCCAGCGGCTACTACTCCCCCTACGCGCACATGGCGAACGACGACCTCGACTTCGTCGTCCACCTCGGTGACTGCGTCTACGAGGGCGGCATCCCCGCCGACGGCGGTTACCGCAAGAAGAAGAACAGCGTCCCGGCCGTCGCTCAGAAGGCGCCGGTGTCGCTCGAGCAGTGGCGCTACCGGTACTCCCTGTACAAGCGCGACCCGCAGCTGCAGCTGGTGCACGCGCGCTTCCCGTGGTTCGTCACGTGGGACGACCACGAGGTGATCAACGACTACGCCGGCAACCACTCGCAGTACAAGGACAAGGCGGACATCACGGCGCTGCGCCGGGCTGCCTACCAGGCGTACTACGAGCACCAGCCGCTGCCGCACAGCTCCTCACCCACCCGCTCGGGTATGCGCATCTACCGCAGCGCCGCCTACGGCGACCTCGCCAACCTGTGGATGCTCGACGGCCGTCAGTACCGCGACGACCCGCCGTGCGGCTGGGGCGAGGCCCCGGCATGTGAGGCGCAGAAGGCGCCGGCCGTCTCGATGCTCGGCAACACGCAGGAGAGGTGGCTCTACGGCGGTCTCACGGCGTCGAACGCCACCTGGAACATCCTCAGCAACAACGTCATGGTGTCCCGCCTCGACCACGACGGCGACAAGGGTGACGTGCTCTGGCACGACGCCTGGGACGGGTTCCCCGCCGCGCGCAAGCGTCTGCTCGACACGATGGTCGACGCCGGCACCCGCAACCCGGTCTTCATCACGGGCGACTGGCACTCGACGTTCGTCAACGACGTCCACCACGACTTCGACCGCGCCGGATCCTCCGTCTTGGCAACCGAGTTCGTCGGCACGTCGATCACGACCAACGGGGACGGCGACGTGTACGGGCCCTACTACGGGCCGATGATCGGCTACAACCCGCACATCAAGTTCTTCGACGGTGACCGCCGCGGCTACGTGCGATGCACGGTCGACCGCAGCCAGTGGCGCACCGACCTGCAGATGGTGAACACCGTCTCCCGCCCCGACGCCGAGGTCGAGACCCTCGCCTCGTTCGTCGTGGAGGAGGGCGCCCCCGGAGCCGTCCGGGTCTGACTCTGCATCGACGCCTGACATCGACGCCCGACAGGCCGCCGGTCTCCCCGACCGGCGGTCCGTCGTCGTATTAGGGCCGCGCCCGTGTGTGAAGATCGGCCTGATGCTCGGCCGATCGCTGTCCGTCTCGCACGACACCGTCTTGCCTCGAGCGAGACCCGGTCTTCGAGGACGGCCCTGACTCCCACCCCGGGCATGTCTAGGGCGAGCCGGCCCACCGCGGGGTGTTGCCGATGGGTGTTCCATCGGATCTGGTCCATCGGATGGTGTCGTTCTCGTCGAGCGTCGCGGTGTGGCCGTGCCTGTGGACGACGGTGTGGTGATGTCGGCAGAGCAGGGTGAGGTTGGGCATGTCGGTAGGTCCGCCCGCAGCCCAGTGCTCGATGTGGTGGCCGTCGCACCAGGCAGGGGGCAAGGTGCAGCCGGGGTAGGTGCAGCCGCGCTCTCGAAGGTGGAGGGCGCTTCGTTGTCCGGGATTGATGAGCCGAGCTGCGCGACCCAGGTCGAGGATCTCGCCGCGGGTGCCCATCACGGCCGGGATGACCTCCGCGTCACAGGCGGCGATGCGTGCCTCCGTCGGGGTCCGGATCTGCCCGAATCCGGTGGTGGCGAAACCGTTGTCGACGACCGGCAACGTCGCCGCCCCATCCGGCTTGCTTGTGCTGGCGAGGCCAGTTACCAAGTCGGCCAGGCTCATCGTGAGCGTGAGACGGGCAGAGGCACCGGCGCCGGGGATGGCCGCATCAGGCGTGGTGGCCAGGGTCGCGAGGGTGAGGAGTGCGTCGGCGCGACGCTGCCCGGGCGTGCGGGGGTCGGGCTGCCCGTCCTCGTCGAGATGAGGCGCGGCCAACGCCTGGACGGCCGCGGTGAACGTGGCTTCGGACGCCGGGTCCAGGCGCAGGGTGGCAGTGAGCATTCCGGTGCGGTCGTGGCGGAAGGCCGTGAGTTCGCGGCGGGTGTAGTCGCGTTCGCGACGCCGGTCGAGTTCACCCTGCGGGCCGTACTGGCAGATCAGGCGATCCTCCAGCACGTACAGCTCGCGGGTGGAAGCACCCTCGGCGGCCCAGTCGACGATCTCGTTCAGGAGCACGTCCCAGTTGGGGCATTCGATATTGGTGCGCAGCCGCCGGTAGATCATGGCCACGACGGCGGCGACCTCGACCGGGATCCGTCCGGTACTGACCGCCTGAGTGAGCGCAGTGACGTCGGACCCGGCACACGTCACCGACACCTCGTGCAAGGCACGGGCCTGCGCCCGGGACACGGCGGCGCCGGCCTCGCGATAGGAGTGCTCGACCCAGCGGTCCACGCGTGGGTGATCTGATCCGGCAATGACTCCGCGACTCGCGGATTCGAGAACGATCGCGGCCTGCGCCGCATGGGCCGACGCGACAACCGCGGCCGCCGAAGCCGCAACCCGTGCCAGGTCGTCGGAATCGACCCGAACCAGCCGATTCGTGATTGCCGCCAGCGCCTCACGTGCTGCCTCGAGCTGCGCGACCATGACGTCGCCCGCACTGACGCAGCCACTTGGCCAGGGGCCCAGGTCAGCGTCTCGCGTAGGGGTCGTCGTCATGCCCCCAATTCTACCGAACAAGCGTTCTATCAAACACGTATCCACAGGCGATACTTGTTGCGGCGCAATGGTTTTCACCGCTGTGAACAAACAGCTTCGCCGAGCCCAATCTCCTTGCCCCGCAGGCCATTTCAACGAACGCCAGGCTCGTGATCCGCGTCACATTAGGTGATGCGCCGCCCGACCGCTGCCGCACGCTCGCTCACTCAGACGGTGACGAGATCGCGTCGCGGCTCCGTGGTGAGTTCGACCTCTGCCCGGCATGTACACCAGCCGCCGGCAGCCACCCGAGCTCGGCGATAGTGGGGCAGCGTGGTGGCCACCACGGCAATTCCCAAGCACGAGACCGCGAGGAACGACACGACGGCGCCTGGTTCGAGCATCGCGAAAGCGGTGACCAGCGCCGAAACGTGAAGAGCCAGATAGCCGACGACCAGCCATTGCGCTCGGGACCTGGGCAGGTGAAGCGCCATGTGCATGAGGGCAAAGGGGGAGGCGAGCCCCAGAGTCAGAGCGCTCACGAGAACGAGCACGCATTCGCGCAGGAGCACTGCTGCCGGTTGCTCGCAGGAGCAGCCTGGGAGGAGGGTCGTCATGTCGCCTGCCGTTCCGTCGGGTCTCGGTAGGCGCATTCTGCCCGGCTTGTGGGCACCCCCTCGTGGTCCGGAGCAGACGAAGGCCCCGCCCGCCGATGCGGACGAGGCCTGTGTCTGGGTCGCTCAGAATCCGAGCGCGCGACGCACCCCGTTGAGGGTGTTCATGTCCACGGGGTACTTCTGGGCAAGCTCCTGAACCTTCTGCTGCATGTTGTCTGCCGTGTAGGGGCCGTTCTCCTTGACCCGCTTGGCCCACGTGTCGGCGTCGGGAACTCCGGCATCCTTCATGCGCGAGGCGATCTCGGCCTCGGTCATGTTGTTGACGTCCACCGAGCTCATGTCGGTGGCGCCCGAGGTGGTCTCGGTGGCAGTCGCGGTCTCGGTCGCCGTTGCGGTTTCGGTCATGGTCTCCGTCATCGTCGGAGTCTCGGTGGCGGCCGGTGACGCGGTGGCTTCGGTGGTCGTCGTGGTTGTCGCGTCGGAACATCCGGCGAGTCCGAGAGCTGCGACGAGGAACAGCGAGGCGGCGGTCGTGGTCTTCATAGTCAGGCTCCAATCCACTAAGGGTGCCGCCTCGACAGCTGTGGGGCGCGAAGTCGCGGGCCCGGAGGTGTCGAGCGACACGCACCAGACGAGACGGCCTGTCCCCCTTCACCTTACAGACGCGACATCGGGGTGAAACCGTCGCCCGGCGTGTGGAGGCGGGACAGCTCGTCTCCGGCAGGCGCCGTTCCGTAGCCTCACGGTATGCGTACGCGTGGCCCGTGGGCACCCCAGACCCGCCTTCGACATGCAGCCATTCGAGGGGCGCAGCGCCATGTCGGGTGACCCGTTCTCGCCCTTGCCGATTCGCCGTATCGAGGTCGATCCTGCAGGTGAGCGGCCTGATCGACGATCCTGGCCGGCCACGATCCCGGCTGTCGCGCAGCTCCTCCACGAGGGGCTCGACCTCGGCGCAGCAGCCACCGTCCTCGTCGGCGAGAACGGGACCGGCAAGTCGACGCTCGTCGAGGCGATCGCGATGAGCTACGGACTGGGCGCCGAGGGCGGTTCGACAGGAGCCCGAAACCGCACGTACGACGGCGAATCAGGCCTGGACCAACACTTGCGATGCATCCGGAACGCAGGCACCACGCGCTGGGGGTTCTTTCTACGCGCGGAGACGATGCACTCCTTCTACTCCTACCTTCACGACAATCCGAACGACCGCTCGCCCGACCCGGAGTTCCACCACCTCAGTCACGGTGAATCGTTTCGGGCACTGTTCGACAGTTCCCGATTCCGCGGTCCGGGGTTCTATGTGTTCGACGAGCCGGAGTCGGCGCTGTCGTTCTCGGCGCAGCTCGCGCTGTTGGGGCAACTCATGGAGCTTCTTGCCGACGGCCGGTCGCAGGTGGTGGTCTCGACCCACTCCCCCGTTCTCGCGTCGCTACCCGGGGCGCGGCTGCTCGAACTCGGCGAGTGGGGGGTGGCGCGAACAGTCGTGGGACGAGCTCGAACTCGTCGACCACTACCGTCGGTTCCTCGACGGCCCCGAGCGCTATCTAAGGTACTTGACCTGACCGGTCAGACGCTGCGCCCGAGCGGCCCGAAGGTGGTTGCGGTCAACGGCTCGTTGACGTCGAAGAGGATGCCACGCACCCCGGCGATACCGAAGCCCGCGAGGCGTTCGGTGTGCATCGCCAGGTAGGCGAGCGCGTGCTCGTCGGTGTCGAAGAGGTACACGCCGCCGGCGCGGTTCTCCTGTCGATTCTCGGTCCAGATCTTCCAGATCAGACCCGTCTCGGCGGCAATGCTCTGCGCCAGACCGTCGTAGGCCTGCGACATCTCCTCCCCCCACGGACCATCGGCGGGAAAATCGACCTGCAACAGAACGGGCATGGCGAACCTCCGGTGAGTCGTGTCATCGTCAGCCTAGTGACCGCCGTCTGTGATGGGCGCTGTCGCGCAACTGGATTCGACGTCGATCAGGAGCGGCCATGAGCGAGAACACAGGGTCGAACGGGGACACAGCGTCGGGCGCGAGCACAATGTCGGACGACGCCATCGCGGCCATGATCTTCGACCTCCTGTCGCGGCGGGCCGAGGGTGCCACCATCTGTCCGACTGACGTGGCCCGAGCCCTCTACTCCCCCGACGACACTGCAACGGCGAGCACTGCGTCAGGCGGCAAGGACGACGGATGGCGCGATCTCATGGAGCCGGTGCGCGTCGTCGCCGGCGGTTGGCCTCGGAGAAGCGCCTCGAGATCACGCAGAAGGGTGAGGTCGTCGACCCCGAGACGGCTCGCGGAGCGATTCGCCTACGCCTCCCGTGAGTGCGCTGCTGAAGCCCGCACTTCGCGCCTCCTCAGCTCGTCATTCCGTCGCCCACGGCAGTAGGGATGAATCGGAGTGACGGTCCTAGCGGTGGAGGCGTCTACGGTGACGGCGTGACGAACACATCGACGCCCGAATCGGCCTGGCGGCACCGGGCTTGGCTGGTGGCTGCGATTACTCTGGGCGCGTTGGTGGCGGGTTCGTCGTTCCGCTCCTCGACCGGGGTGTTGCTCGAGCCGTTGGAGCACGAGTTCGGGTGGAGTCGCGCAACCACGTCGGGTGCGGTCACCGCCAACCTTGTGTTGTACGGCCTCACCGCGCCATTCGCGGCCGCGATCATGGAACGGTTCGGGGTGCGCAGGGTCGTGACGGGCGCGCTCGTCGTCGTCGGTCTCGGCAGCGCGCTGACCACGGTGATGACCGTCGCCTGGCAGTTGTGGGTGCTGTGGGGCGTGTTCATCGGCGTCGGCACCGGGTGCATGGCGTTGGTCTTCGGCGCGATCGTCGCCAACCGCTGGTTCGTGCGGCATCGCGGACTCGTGACCGGCGCGTTCTCCGCGGCCAATGCGCTCGGCCAGCTCGCGTTCCTCCCCCTGATCGCGGCGGCCGCCGAGGGGCCGGGGTGGCGCTGGGCCGCCGGAGTCGTGGCCGTTCTCGCTCTGCTCCTCGCGCCGCTCGTGTGGCTGGTGATGCGTGACCACCCGGCCGATGCCGGCACCACCGCCTACGGCGCCGAATCGCTGACTCACTCGCCGACGCACGCCGAGTCCCCTACGCCCCCAGAGTCACTGGCAGACACCGTGATCGCCGTGACCACCGATGTTCCGGCGCCACCGCAGGCCGATCCGCGCGTGGAGAATCCCGCCGTCGTCGCCCTGCGGGTGCTGCGGGAGGCGCTCCCCTCGTGGACGTTCTGGGTGTTGGCGTTCACGTTCTTCGTCTGCGGATGGAGCACCAATGGCCTCATCCAGACCCACTTCGTCCCAGCGGCGCACGATCACGGCATGCCCGCAACGACCGCCGCCGGGCTGCTGGCCATCGTCGGCATTTTCGACGTCGTCGGCACGCTGGCCTCGGGCTGGCTCACCGACCGAGTCGACTCCCGCTACCTGCTCGTCGCCTACTACGGGCTGCGCGGCCTCAGCCTGCTCGTGCTGCCGCAGCTCCTCGCGCCCGATGTCGAACCCGGCATGTGGATGTTCATCGTGTTCTACGGACTCGACTGGGTCGCCACCGTGCCGCCGACGGTCGCGCTGTGCCGGCAGGCGTTCGGACTGCAGCGCTCGGGCATCGTGTTCGGGTGGGTGTTCGCCTCCCACATGATCGGGGCCGGCATCGGCGCCAGCGTGGCGGGCATCATCCGCCAGGCCCAGGGTGACTACCGTCTGGCCTGGTACATCGCCGCCGGGTTGTGCCTGGTCGCGGCCGCGTCGGTCTTCACGATTCGCCGCAGACCCGAGCCCGACGCCGTACCCGCGCACAGGTAACCACCCGCCCCGCCGAGAAGGATCGCCACCACATCGTGTCCACAGCCACTCCGCCCCCGGCGCCTGTTCCGGATCGACCGATGCACGTGCCTCTCTGGCGGACGCCGGGGATGCCGGCGCTGCTCGGAGTCACGATCGCGGGGTTCTCCGGGTATGCGGTGTTGTTGCCGCTGGTGCCGTTGTGGGTGGTGGAGGGCGGTGCCGGGCCGGGCGGTGCAGGGCTCGTCAACGGCGTGTTGCTTGCGGCGACCGTCGCCTCGCAGCTCACGGTGCCTGCGTTGCTCCGCAGGTTCGGGTGGGGACCGGTCATGGCTGCCGGCCTGATCCTCCTGGGTCTGCCCTCCTTCGCGCACCTGCTCTCGACGTCTCTCCCCCTCGCGCTCGGACTCGCCGTCGTACGCGGCATGGGGTTCGCGATCCTCACCGTGACAGGTGCTGCAGCCGCGGCGCATCTGGTCGGCCCGGAGCGACGCGGCTCCGCCATCGGCCTGTACGGCCTGGCGGTGGCGCTGCCCAACCTGGGGCTCCTGCCGTTCGGCCCGATCCTCGCCGAGCAACTGGGCTGGGGCGTCGTCTTCGCCATCGGGACCGTTCCCGTCCTCGGGATCCCCTTCGCGTTGGCGGCGGGTCCTCATCTGCCCGCGACGAGCGTCGATGTCCCGACCAGCGGCGATGACTCCTCGAACGGCGACGGCTCCTCACAGCTTCGCCCGTCGCTGCGACCGTTGCTGGTTCCGGCAGGTCTGCTCCTGGCGGTGACGCTGACCGGTGGCGCCGTCATCACATTCGCGCCGCAGGTGGTGGCGCACCCCTCCACTGCGACGGCTGCACTCTTCGCGATGGGGCTCTCGGCCGCGCTGTGCCGGTGGTGGGTGGGTGGCCTCGCGGACCGTTACGGCGCTGCCCGGTTCGTCTGGACGACAACGCTGCTCACGACCCTCTGCCTGTTCGGCCTGGCGTTCGTCCTCGGTCTCCCCGACGCGACGCTCGTCACCGGGGCACCCCGCGTCGTCGTGTGGGTGGCCCTGTCGACGCTGCTGGGGGTCGGCTACGGCGCGCTGCAGAACCTCACGTACATCCTCACGCTGCGCGCTGCCGGGGACAAGCACATCAGCGCGGCGAGCGCGGTCTGGAACGCCGGGTTCGACGCCGGCACGGGGATCGGTTCAGTGGCGGTCGGATTCATTGCTGCCGGAGCAGGATTCGGCTGGGCATTCCTCGCGGCCGGTCTCGCTTGCGCCGCGTCCTTGCCCCTCGCGGTGCGAGCGCGCCGCATCTGAATCGTCCGAGTGCCCCGGCGCATGGGCGACGCGAGCGCCGGCCACGCCGAGGGCTGCGGCCCCCAGAGCGCCGGCTACTCCGGTCGCCAGACGCGCCACGTGTTTCATGGCGCGAGCCTAAGCGCGACAGCCGAGCGCGCGCTCGGGACAATGGCGACATGACCTACCACGAGAGCTGGGTGGAACGTCAGATCCGCGAGGCCACCGAACGTGGGGAGTTCGACAACCTGTCCGGCACCGGCAAACCGCTGCGGATCGCGAACTCACAGGACCCGGACTGGTGGGTCAAGAACTTTCTCGACCGCGAGGGGCTGGACACGTCCGCGACGCTGCCACCGGTCATGCAACTGCGCGCAGAGCACTCCACCTTTCCCGAGTCGCTCGTGGAGTTCGCCCGAGAGGAGCAGGTGCGCGAAATCCTGCGCGACTACAACATGCGGGTCGTGGAGGATCGGCTTCGCCCGGTGCTCGGGCGCGCGATGCCGGCCGTCGCGCCACGGGTCGACATCGACGCCATGGTCGAGAGGTGGCGCGAACTCCGTGCAGCTCTCACGGAACCCGACGACCAGCCCGAACCCGATGCTGCCCTGGACGACGATCGCAACAGCCGACGTCAGGGCCGGCGCTGGTGGCGGCGAGCACCCCGCCCGCGCTGAGCCTCCGCAGTCGCCCTCGTGACGCACTCCACCCGGCACTCGGACTGGGGCTCGGACTCCGGCTCACAGCCGCAGAGCCGCCCCACGTGTCGGACCCGCCTGCAGCGGGTAAGGGCAGGTGAACACAAATCCGAGATTCGAGAGGTGAACATCATGGCCGACATCAGCGGCAAGAAGATCGCGTTCCTCCTGACCAACGGGGTGGAGCAGCCTGAGCTGACCCAGCCTTGGGCCGAGGTCGAGATGGCCGGGGCGACCCCGGTGCTCGTCTCCCCCGAGAGTGGCTCGATCACGGCGATGAAGAACGACTGGGATCACGCGGACTCCTTCGACGTGGACGTCGAGCTGAGCGAGGCGAAGGCTGCCGACTACGACGCGCTCGTGCTGCCCGGCGGCACCGTGAACGCCGACCAGATCCGGGTCGACGCCGACGCGCAGGCCTTCGTCAAGGCCTTCTTCGACGCGGGCAAGCCCGTCGCGTCCATCTGCCATGGGCCCTGGGTCCTCATCGACGCGGGCGTGGCGAGCGGCCGCACGATGACGTCGTTCCAGTCCATCTCCACCGACCTCAAGAACGCCGGCGTGACGTGGGTCGACCAGGAGGTCGTCGTCGACGACAACCTCGTGACCAGCCGTAACCCCGACGACCTCGACGCCTTCTGCTCGGCGTTCGTCGAGCTCGTCGCAGCCACGTAGTCTGCGGCCTGAACAACCGCGCGACGACGCGTCACGCACCACGGCGAGACGCAGCTCCGCGTCATCCCCCCGTCTACACGCAGGAGGAACACCATGAGCCAGGACAGCACCGAGGGCAACCAGATCCAGGTCGGCGCGACCCACACCGAGTCCGACAACACCCAGCCCGACGAGACCGCTGCCGGCCCGGCCGAGCGTCACGACGAGGGCAACGACAACCCGGCCACCACCGCGCCCGTCGAGTGATCGACCGGCCCACATTGTAGGCCCGAGCGCCCCGCTTCCCTCGTGGGAGGCGGGGCGTTCTGCATGTGCACTTGCGCTGAGCGCCCGCCGTCTAGCGTGGTCGGTATGCAGACGCCGACGACGCGACGGGACGACACCGTCGAGACCTTGCACGGGCACGTGATCGCCGACCCCTATCGGTGGCTGGAGGACCCGGACTCCCCCGAGACGGCAGCGTGGGTCGAGGCCCAGAACGCCGTGAGTCGCGACTACCTCGCCGGTCTCGGCGCGCAGGAGTACTTCTCCGATCTGCTGCGGCGGATCCTGCTTCGCCCCTCGGCCACCGCCCCGCTGTACCGCTCGGGGTGGTACCTGGTCAGCCGCAACGACGGCTCGGCGCCCCAGAACACCTGGTACGTGGCGAGGACGCTCGACGAGCTGCACACCGCAGGCCGGGTCCTGTTCGAGCCCTCGACGTGGTCGACGGACGGCACGACGTCGCTGTCGACCTTCACCATCGATCCGAGTGGGAGGCTCGGCGCCTGCGCCCGCAGCGAGGGCGGCTCGGACTGGCAGATCGTCTCCGTGATCGACATGGCCACCGGAGACGTCGTCGAACAGGACTGCTGCGTCACCAAGTTCAGCGAATTGGCGTGGGTGGACGACACGACGTTCCTCTACTCGCACTACGCGGATTCGCGCGCGACGGGCACCTCCACCCATGCCCTGCCCGGACCGCAGCTCATGACGCACACGGTCGGCGGAGCGACGCCGGACCGGCTCGTTCTCGAGTTTCCCGACGACCCGCATGCCTCCCCGTGGGTGGCGACCTCCAGCGACGGAGCCTGGATCGCGGTCACCATCACCCGCGGCACCGAAGACAAGGCCAAGCTGTGGCTCTACCGCGTCGGCGCCGGCGGCGAGTTGGGTGACCCGATCAAGGTGCTCGACACGTTCGAGGACGCTGCCAGCGTGGTCGATGTCATCGACGATGTGCTCTACCTCGTCACCGATCAGGACGCACCCCGCAGCCGCATCGTCTCCCTGGACCTCTCCGGCCTGGCACCCGCCTCGATGGGCGAGTTGCCTTGGCGCACCGTGGTCCCTGAGACCGAAGGGACGCTCGCCTGGGCCACTGTGGCCGGCGACGTCATCATCACCGAGCACCTCGAGGACGCCTCGCCGGTGCTGCGCCGCTGGCAGCTCGACGGCGAGGAGCTGGGACGGCTCCCCATCGAAGGCGGCATGATCGTCGCGATCTCGGGCAGGCACGGCCGCGACGAGGCGCTGATCACCGTCAACTCGGTCACGAACCCGGTGCAGTCGCTCGTCGTCACCCCCTCTACCGGCGAGGTGCGCGAGCTGAGCTTCG
>DAMDJY010000018.1:16285-29687 GCA_032100225.1 Mobilicoccus sp. | reverse complement strand
GGGGGTGAACGTGGGGTCGCCGGTGCCGCTGGCGCGTTCGGCCGAGGCATCGGCGGGGTGGGCGACGACGAGCACGTCGGCCTCCTCCAGCGCAGCGGAGTCGAGCGCGCCCGAGCCGTGCGCGGACACCTCGAACCCACGGTGGCGGAGGGCCTCCGCGGCCTGCTCGTAGCTGGCGTCGGCCGGCTGTGCGGGGTTGATGCGCGCTGCGGTCTGCGGGTCGAGGGACCACGCTTCACTGTGCGACTCGTCGACGAGGACACGGGGGAACACACTCATCGGCCGACTCCTGTCTCTGACGAAGGTCATGGACTCCGAACTATACCGTCCGGACGGTTTGGAAACAGCCCCTCCGCAAGCTCTCTTGTCCCGTCGACGACACCTCTCGCGGCGGGTCCGTTCTGCGCCGTACAGTGATGAGTGACACAGGAGAAGGGTGGGCGTCATGTCCCTGAGCAAGGCATTCCTCGGCTGGCCTGCACTGCGCCAGCTCAAGGAGGGTGACTTCCTGGGCCGTGGGCCCGCAGTCACCTCCACAAAGACCAAGGCTCTGACGCCGCGCACGGTCGAGGCCGACCGCGTCGCGAAGAGCGTCTGCCCCTACTGCGCCGTCGGTTGCGGGCAGAACATCTACGTCAAGGACGAGAAGATCGTCCAGATCGAGGGCAACCCCGACTCCCCCATCTCGCGTGGTCGCCTGTGCCCCAAGGGCAGCGCGAGCGAGCAGCTCGTCAACTCGCCCACGCGCGTCACCAAGGTCATGTACCGGGCGCCGTACGCGACGGAGTGGAGCCACCTCGACGTGCACGAGGCGACGGAGATGATCGCCGACCGCATCCTCGAGACGCGGCGCCGCACCTGGCAGGACACCGACGCGCACGGCCACCGTCTCAACCGCACGATGGGCATCGCCTCTCTGGGCGGCGCAACGCTGGACAACGAAGAGAACTACCTGATCAAGAAACTCTTCACCGGCCTCGGCGCAGTCCAGATCGAGAATCAAGCACGTATTTGACACTCCGCCACCGTCCCCAGTTTGGGGGCATCGTTCGGGCGTGGCGGCGCCACTCAGTTCGTGCAGGACATGGCGAATGCGGACTGCATCGTCATTCAAGGTTCCAACATGGCCGAAAACCACCCGGTGGCCTACCAGTGGGTGACCGAGGCCAAGTTGCGCGGGGCGACGGTCATTCACATCGACCCGCGATTCACCCGCACGTCGGCCGTGGCCGACAAGCAGGTCTCCATTCGCGTCGGTAGCGACATCGTGTTCCTCGGCGCGCTCATCAACCATGTGTTGAGCAACGACCTGTACTTCGAGGAGTACGTCCGCGCCTACACCAACGGCCCCACGTTGATCGACGAGGACTTCCGCGACACCGAGGACCTCGACGGCATCTTCTCCGGCTACGACCCGGCCACCGGCGCCTACGACATGACCTCCTGGGGTTACGACTCGGCCGGCCGCGACGACACGGTCGACGGCGCGAGCGACGAGCACGGCGCTGAGAAGAAGGAACGGGCAAGCGGCGACGAACATGGCGCAGCCGGACCCGCGCTCGAACATGCGCAGGTCAAGCGCGACGAGACGATGCAGGACCCGCGGTGTGTGCTGCAGATCCTCAAGCGTCACTTCGCCCGCTACACCCCGGCGATGGTCGAGGAGACCTGTGGTGTATCGCAGGCCGACTTCGCCTATGTGGCCGACGCGATCGTGCGTAACAGCGGTCGCGAGCGCACCACGTGTTTCGCCTACGCGGTGGGCTGGACCCAGCACAGCCTGGGCGCCCAATTCATCCGCACGGCGGCGATCCTGCAGTTGCTCATGGGCAACATCGGGCGCCCGGGCGGCGGAATCATGGCGCTGCGTGGTCACGCGAGTATTCAGGGCAGCACCGACATTCCGACGCTGTTCAACCTGTTGCCCGGTTACCTGCCGATGCCCAAGGCCGGCGAGAAGGACACGTTGGCCGAGTACATCGACTCGATCGCCAGTAAGTCGCAGAAGGGATTCTGGACGAACGCCGACGCGTACACGGTCAGCCTCCTCAAGGCGTATTACGGCGATGCGGCGACTCCGGAGAACGAGTTCGGTTTCGGATATCTGCCGCGCATCAACGGCAACCACAACACCTACGCATCCACGATGGCCATGATCGAGGGCGAGGTCGAGGGCTACTTCCTTCTCGGGCAGAACCCGGCCGTCGGCTCCAGCCACGGTCGTCTACAGCGTGAAGGCATGAGCAACCTCAAGTGGCTCGTCGTCCGCGACCTGGCGTTGATCGAATCGGCGACCTTCTGGAAGTCCGGTCCCGAGATCGCCACCGGCGAGATGAAGACCGAGGAGATCGGCACCGAGGTGTTCTTCCTGCCTGCTGCGGCGTATGCCGAGAAGTCGGGAACGTTCACCCAGACGCAGCGGCTCGTGCAGTGGCGCGACAAGGCCGTGGCGCCTCCGGGTGAGTGCACCTCCGAGCTGGAGTTCTTCTTCGAGCTGGGCAACGTGCTGCGCCGCAAGCTGGCCGACTCCACCGACCCGCGCGACCGCGCTCTACTCGACCTCACCTGGGACTACTCCCTCGACGAGGACGGCGAGATCGACGCCCGCTCGGTGTTGCGCGAGGTCAACGGCACCTACGTGACCGGCGAGAAGGCCGGGCAGTTGCTGCCCACGTTCGCCGAGATGAAGGCCGACGGGTCGACCTCCGGTGGCTGCTGGATCTACACCGGCATCTACAAGGACGGCGTCAACCAGGCCGAGCGTCGCAAGCCCGACCGTGAGCAGAACTGGGTCGCCCCCGAATGGGGTTGGGCCTGGCCTGCCAACCGGCGCATCCTCTACAACCGCGCCTCGGCCGACCCCGACGGCAAGCCGTGGAGCGAGCGCAAGGCGTACGTGTGGTGGGACGAGGAGAAGCAGTGCTGGACCGGCCACGACGTCCCTGATTTCCCGATCAACACGGCTCCGTCGTACCGGCCCGAGCCGGGCACCGGCGGACCGGCGGGCCTCGCCGGTGACGACCCGTTCATCATGCAGGCGGACGGCAAGGGCTGGCTGTTCGCACCCAAGGGCATGCTCGACGGCCCGATGCCGAGCCACTACGAGGCTCAAGAATCACCGGTCGCCAACCCGCTGTACACGCAGCAGCGCAGCCCCTCGCGCATGGTGTTCCCGCGCAAGGACAACCTCACGGCACCGTCCGCGGGCGAGCACGGCGCGTCGGTGTATCCGTTCGTGTTCACCACGTACCGACTCACCGAGCACCACACCGCCGGCGGCATGAGCCGTTGGCTGCCGTACCTGGCCGAGTTGCAGCCGGAGTTCTTCTGCGAGGTCTCCCCGCAGTTGGCCGAGGAACGTGGCCTGGTCAACGGCGGGTGGGCGACGATCATCTCTCCGCGCTCGGCCATCGAGGCTCGTGTTCTCGTCACCGAACGTGTGCGTCCACTGCGCATCGGCGGGCAGACCGTGCACCAGATCGGCCTGCCCTACCACTGGGGTCAGGGCGGTGACGGCGCGGTCGTCAGCGGCGACGGCGCCAACGACCTGCTGGGCGTGACGCTCGACCCCAACGTCGCGATCCAGGAGTCGAAGGTCGCCAGTTGCGACATCCGCCCTGGTCGCAGGCCCACCGGCACGGCACTGCTGCACCTGATCGAGGAGTACCAGTCCCTCGCTGGCCTCACCTCGGAGACGGGCAACACGCGCCGCAGTGCCGACGCCTCACCGCAGGCATCACCGACACCCGATGACAAGGCGCGCACAGCCACAGCCACGGGCAACGACGACGCCGCAGCGGGGACTTCCCCGTCCGGCACGAGCCAGGAGGACTGACGCGATGGGTTTCTGGCGTAATCAGCTCTCCGGCCCCACCGACCCGGCGATCGACGCCGGGTGGGAGGACCCGCCCGCGCGCAAGGGCTTCTTCACCGACACCTCGATCTGCATCGGCTGCAAGGCCTGCGAGGTGGCGTGCAAGGAGTGGAACGGCATCCCGATGGACCGCCTGGGCATGACAGGCGATTCCTACGACAACTCGATCTCCCTCGGTGCGAGCACGTGGCGGCACGTCGCCTTCGTCGAGCAGACCACCGAGCGGGTCGAGAACGCGCGCAACGCCGGCAAGCGCCTGATCGACCTGGGCATGCCGTCGATGCGCACGGCGGAATCCGACGCCAACGCGACTCTCGCACCGTTGGTGCGGGCGACGGCGCAGTACACCGACGAGGTCACCCCCACCGGGTTGCCTCTGGGAGGCCCTGGCACGAGCGGCACTTCGCTCGCAGGCAGCCCCGTCGACATCACGGACACCGATGCCGCCCGACGGGCAGCCGACGAGGCACTGGCCCAGGGCGACCTGCCCAACTTCCGGTGGCTCATCGCCTCGGACGTCTGCAAGCACTGCACCCACGCGGCCTGCCTCGACGTGTGCCCGACCGGTTCGTTGTTCCGCACCGAGTTCGGCACCGTCGTCGTGCAGGACGACATCTGCAACGGCTGCGGCTATTGCGTCGCGGCCTGCCCGTTCGGTGTCATCGAACGTCGCGAGCGCCCCGACGGCGCCAAGACCGCGGTCAAGAACGAAGGCATCGCCCAGAAGTGCACCCTCTGTTACGACCGCCTCGGCGCCGATCAGAAACCGGCGTGTGCCCAGGCCTGCCCGACGACGTCGATCCAGTTCGGCGACCTCGACGAGATGCGGCGGCGCGCCTCCGAGCGTGCGCAGCAACTCCACCAGAAGGGCTACACCGAAGCCCGCGTCTACGGCGCCGACAAGAACGACGGCGTCGGCGGCACCGGTTCGGTGTTCCTCCTGCTCGACGACCCCGAGGTCTACGGCCTGCCACCGGACCCTGTGGTCACGACGGCCGACCTGCCCGACATCTTCCGCAAGGCCGGGTTCGCCGGGCTGACCATGCTCGCGGCCGCCGCCGTGAGCTTCATCGGAGGGCGATCATGAGCATTCCCGTCACAGCGACCACCGACGCGCCGCGGACACCCCGCACCGGCCGCCGCCGCAAGGGGCAGCGCGACGACGTCATGGTGCCGGAGGCCGAGTTCAGCTCGTACTACGGGCGCAACATCGTCAAGCCTGCGCCGTGGAAGAACGAGATCCCCGCCTACCTCTACCTGGGTGGCCTCGCGGCCGGCTCGGCGCTGGTGGCTGTGGGTGGCGAGTTCACGCAGCGCCGTGAGCTGCAGCGCAACAGCCGACTCATCGCGCTGGCCGCACTGACCGGCAGCACGGGCGCGCTCATCATGGACCTCGGCAAGCCGAGCCGGTTCTACAACATGATGCGCACGGTCAAGCTCACCTCCCCGATGTCGGTGGGCTCGTGGATCCTCGCGGGCTTCGGTGTCTTCACGGGCACGGCTGCCGTGTCGGAGGTCATGCGCTTCGTCGTCCCCAAGAGCGTTCCGGGGCAGCAGTTCTGGCCCATCGGTGACCGCTTGGCCAGCATCGGCGCAGGCGCGTTCTCCGCACCACTGGCCGCCTACACCGCAGTGTTGCTCGCCGACACGGCCACGCCCACGTGGCACGGCTCATACAAGCAGTTGCCGTTCGTGTTCGTCGGCTCGGCCCTCGCTGCCGCGGGCGGCGCGGCGATGACGTGCACGTCCGTCGAGGAGTGCGGCCCTGCGCGGCGCCTGGCCGTCGGCGGCACTGTGCTCGAACTCGCCATGTTCTCGGTGATGGAGCGCGAACTCGGCATGCTGGCCGAGCCGCTGCACGAGGGCAAGGCCGGCCGCTACCTCAAGGGCGCCAAGATCTCCGGCGTCCTCGGCGCTGCGCTCACCCTGACTGTGGGCCGCACCCGCCTCGGCGCTGCTGCGGCCGGAATCGCGCTCAACGCCGCCTCGGCCCTGACGCGCTTCGGCGTGTTCGAAGCCGGAATGGCCTCGGCGCGCGACCCTAAGTACACGGTCGTGCCGCAACGTGAGCGGCTCGAGCGTCGACTCGAGGAGAAGCGCCTCACCGGGCGGGTCTCCGGCCCCACGCGCGACGAGGACCTTCGCGTCGCGCACCACACCGGCACCGCCGTCAACCCCTTTTGATCTCGGATCCACCCCTGAAGACCCCGACGCCCCGGCGTCCTTTCCCCTCGGAGAACTGAATGTCGAGCGTTGATTCGGCAGCACCCACGGCCACGGGTAAGACACCCAACCGCTGGCTCATCCTCGTCGGCGGTGTGCTCGTACAGCTGGCCATCGGCGCCGTCTACGCGTGGAGCGTGTTCAGCTCGGCCTTCCAGTCGCCGAACTCGATGCTCCACCTGACCAAGGTGCAGGCCGCGATCCCCTTTGAGGTCGCGATCGGCATGATCTTCGTCGGCACGTTCCTCGGTGGACGCATCCAGGACCGCCGTGGCCCTCGCTTGGTGGCGCTGGTCGGCGTCGTCCTGTACTCGCTCGGCATCCTCGTGAGCTCCTTCGCCCGCGGCGCCGACGACCTGTGGATCCTGATCCTCGGCTACGGCATCCTCGGCGGCTTCGGTCTGGGCCTGGCCTACATCGTGCCGATCGCCGTGCTGCAGAAGTGGTTCCCCGACAAGGCCGGCCTGGTCACGGGCCTGGCCGTCGGTGGCTTCGGCTTCGGCGCCGTCATCACGGCGCCCGTCGCCAACATGCTGCTGCGTAACAACCCGGCCGAGCCGGCCGCCGCGTTCCTCCCGCTCGGCATCGCCTACCTCGTGCTCGGTGTGCTGGGCGCGATGACGTTCGCCAACCCGCCTGCCGCTGCACCCGCCGCCAAGTCGGCTGCTGCTTCGGGCACTGCGGCCACGGGCGAGCGCGACTTCACCCAGGCAGAGGCGCTGCGCACCCCGCAGTGGTTCCTGCTCATGGTCATCCTGGCCCTGTCGGTGACGGCCGGTATCTCGCTGATCTCGGTGGCCAAGCAGTCCGCCACCGACATCGCCGGGTTCTCCGGGGCTGCCGCGGCATCCCTCGTGGGCATCTTCGGCCTGTTCAACGGTGCGGGCCGCATCTTCTGGGCGTGGCTCAGCGACCGCATCGGCAAAATGCCCGCGTTCGTCGGCATCCTCGGCATCCAGGGCCTGGCGCTCATCGCGATGCCGCACGCCACCGTCGGCTGGATGTGGGTCATCCTCGCCGCACTCATCTACACCTGTTATGGCGGCGGGTTCGGCACGATGCCCTCCACCGCCGGCCAGTACTTCGGCGTCAAGAACGCCGGCGGCATCTACGGCCTCATGCTCATCGCGTGGAGCATCGGCGGCGTCGCCGGCCCGCTCATCACGACGGCCCTCATCGGCAAGGAGGGCAACTACACCCTCGCCTTCACCGTCATCGGCATCATCGGCCTGATCGGTGCCCTCATCCCCTTCATCACCAAGAAGCCCGCTCGACCCACGACTCCCATCGCAGCCTGAGCCTTCGCGCTTCACACACCGCGCCGCCACCCACACCGGGTGGCGGCGCGGCCTCCATTTCTACCCAGCTGTTTCAGGATTCGTGGTCTCGGGGCGCGTCCCATTGACGAGGCCCCAGCTCGGGGTCGGCGCACTAGCGCTGGCGATGACCCCCAAAGCGATCTGAGCAGCGGTTCTCCCCTGCTGATGGAGGTCTTGGCGAACGGTCACGATCCCGCGATCGACCGCGTGGGGATCACCGTCGAATCCGGTGATGATGACGCGTCCCGCGGCGCGGCTCGGCATGGCGGACACAGCATCCTGAACCCCGAGGGCGATCTGGTCGGACAGACAGATGATCGCGTCGGTCTCAGGCCTGGACTGCAGCAACGTGTGCGCGGCGGTTCTCGCGGCAGCGCGGTCGTTCGTCTCCAACACCACGCAGGGCACGGTGCCGGGGGCGAGACGGGCTTCGCGGACCGCGTTGGTGACTCCGCCCAGACGTTTGGCTGTCACGGGAAGCTCGGCTTCCAGGTCGTCGAGCGTGCCCTCGATCGGCCGGCGGTCACGGAAGCCCGGGAAGCTGATGACGGCGGGGTGCTCGGCGTGCGCCAGTGCCACCTGCGACACGGCGTGGGCAGCTTCGCGGTCGTCGATGCTCACGCAGTGGACGCCGTCGATCTCCGGCCCGCCCTGGATGCAGACCGGAAGGCCGAGGCCGATGGCCGCCGCCAGGGCTGGGTCGGCGGCGTAGGTGGTCCAGAAGACATATCCGTCGACCTGCGTGGCCGTCACCGTGGCGGCAGCATCGAGTCCACCCCCGGTGGGGAGCAGGACCATGCCTTTGCCCTGTTCGACACAGACCTCGGCGACGCCGGCAAGAAACCGGGTGGCGCCCGGGTCTGAGAAGGCGTAGGTGAGATGTTCGCTGACGACGACCCCGAGCAGCCCACTAGCGCCGGTCCGCAGGGTTCGGGCGGCGTTGTTCGGTTGGTACCCCAACTCGCGCGCCGCTTCGAGGATTCGTTCCCTGCTGGCTTCGGAGACTCGCTCAGGCCGGGAGAACGTGTACGAGGCCACCATAACCGACAGCCCCGCGCGTGCGGCCACGTCCTTGAGCGTTGCTCGTCGTGGACGAGCGGGTGGTCCCGGGGTGCCATCAGTCACCCGCATGAGGCTAGCGGCTCACCTTGATCATCACGGCCTGGAGCGCTCCGAGCCTCATGGAGGAAGAGGCGACCGCAGCCGGCTGCTGCCGATCGGTGGCGATCAGAACCTCCCCCGTAGATCCCTGCTCATAGACCACCGGGGTGTCGTTGAAGTTCATCACCGAATCGACGGTCCCCTCCGTGCTGTGGTTGCGTACCCGCAGGACGCCGGGCAGGGGAAGTGAGACCTCGTGCGCGGCCGTGGGCCGACCCAACATCTCGTGCCGCAGCTGGATGAGGCGGCGGTAGTAGGTGAGGGTGGAATTCGCATCCGTCTGCTGACACGCGACATTGAGGGTCTCCGCGTCCTCAGTGACGGGCAGCCAGGGGGCACCGGTGGTGAAACCGGCTCCGGGGCCGACAAGGCCAGGGCTCTGCCAGGGAATCGGCGCGCGTTGGGGATCCCGGCCGTTGCGATCGACCACGCTGCTCTCCGGAATCGGCACGTCCGGCAGGCCGAGTTCCTCTCCCTGGTAGATGAAGGTGGTCCCCCGAAGCGACATCAGGAGCATCGCGAGGAGCTTGGCGCGTGCGAGCCCATGGCCGTCGTGATCGAGTCGGCTCCGCAGTCGTGGCTCGTCGTGGTTGGAGAAGAACCACGCGGCGACATCGGGGTCAGCGATCTTCGCGGCGTAGATCGTGATGATGTCCGCGAGCTCGGTGGGCTCGGCCTGGGCCCGGGCGAAGACGAAGTTGTGGGCCAGGTGGAGCTCGTCACCGCGCAGGTAGGGCACCAACTGGGCCTGGTCGAACAACCAGGTCTCGCCCACCGCCACGGTGCCGGGATATTCGTCCAGGGTCTCGCGGACGCGCGCCAGGCGCGGATGGATGTTGGGCCAGTCCTGCTGACGCAAGGGCTCGCCGGGGACGTTGTCCCGCAGGAGCGGGTCCTTGCCCAAGCGGTTGATCGAGTCCAGCCGAACGCCATCGATCCCGCGATCGAGCCAGAATCGCAGGACCTGCTCCTGCGCCCGGGCAACGTCCGGGTTCTCCCAGTTCAGGTCCGGCTGCTCGGGCAGGTGGGAATGGAGATACCACTGGCCCGACCCCTCGTCGAAGGTCCAGGCCCTGGCGCCCTCGGGGAATCCCGCCTCCCAATTGTTGGGCGGCCCTCCTGACGCCGATCCGGGGGTGGGGCCATCGCGCCACACGTAGAAGTCCCGCAACGGGTTCGACACCGACCGGCGTGACTGTTGAAACCACGGGTGCCGATCGCTCGTGTGCCCCAGGACGATGTCGAACAGCACCTTGATTCCGCGGCGGTGTGCCTCCCGCATCAACGTGTCGGCGTCGTCGTTCGTCCCGAACAACGGATCGACCCGGCAGTGGTCACTGATGTCGTAGCCGAAATCGACCATGGGCGACTCGAAGATCGGTGAGGTCCACACCGCGTCGACACCGAGCCACTGGAGATAGTCCAGTCGCGAGATCAACCCCGGAAGATCACCGACGCCGTCGCCGTCACTGTCGGCGAAACTCCGGGGATAGACCTGATAGACGACCGCTTGATGCCACCATGGAGTTTTCATGTGCGTAACGTTACATGTATCGTTACGCACATGTCCACCAACCGTCGCGGCCTCACCGTTCTCGCCCTGTGCGCCTTCATCTTCGTGAGCTGTGAACTCTTCCCCGTGAGCGCCCTGCTCGAGATCTCCGGTGATCTGGGCGTTCACCCCTCGACGGCCGGCCTTCTGCTCAGCGGGTACGCGGGGGTGGTTGCCCTCACGGCCTGGCCTGCAACGCGCCTCACTGCAGGGTGGGACCGCCGCACCGCGCTCGCGGCCACCATCGCCGTCCTTGCTGTAACGTCACTGGCCAGCGCGGCAGCCACCGACTTCTGGATGCTTGCAACCCTGCGCGTGGCCATAGCACTGGGGCACGGCCTTTTCTGGTCCGCCATCGGCTCGAGTGCGGCCAGGCTCGTGCCTGCGGGCAGGCAGGGTCTGGCCACAGCGACGGTCTTCTCCGGAAATGCGGCCGCTCTCGTTGCAGGAGTTCCACTCCTCAACGCCGTCAGCCACGCCATCGGGTGGCGTGCCGCAACAGCGGGCGCCGCGCTCATCGCCGCCGTGGCCGCTGTGGCACTCCTGAGGGTGCTTCCCGCCATGCCGACCACGGTCGGTGGCATCGATGCTCCGAGAGGCAGAGCTGGCCTGCCCTGGCCGGCGCTCATCTCCATCTGCCTGAGTACACTCACGCTGGTGGCGGCCTATTTCGCCACCTACACCTACGTGACTCCCATCCTCGTGACCGCCGACATCACCGGAGGTCTCCAGGCAGCCTCGCTCGCAGGCTTCGGGATCCTGGGTCTGCTGGGCATCGTCACCACCGCGCGCCACATCGACACCCGGCCGCTCGCCACGCCGCTCGTCCAAGCCTGCGTGACGACCCTCGCCTTTGCTGCGGCCATCACCCACCACGTCCCTGCCGTCATCTGGATCGGGCTACTGACACTCGGCTACTCCGGTCTCGCCGTCAGTTGGCAGGGCAACATCCTCAAGGCGGCCGGCGCTCGCGCCGACGAAGCGTCTGCCATCTACGTGACTGCCTTCCAGATCGGCATCGCTGCCGGCCCTGTCCTGGGCGGTCTGCTCCAAGCCACCTCGATGCAGTCCGTCTACTGGGGGTCACTGATCCTCGCCGCTCTCGGCGTCGTCACCACGAGCCAAGGAGCACGGCACTCCTCATGACCCCCAGCCCCGATCAGCAGTCGCCATGACCAGTCAGCACGGAGACCCACTCCATCTTGGTGCCGCACTCACGGCCCGTGACCGACATGACGCGCGCTCCCGGTGCCCGTGGTGCGACCCCCACTGGATCAGAACCCCATCCCAGGCGTCCAGAGTGCGAGAAGACGGCAACAAGAGGTGGACTGTCGACCCAACCTGCCGTTTCATCTAGTTATGACTTCCATAAGCCGAGTTGAGGTTTCTGCGGGCGGGCGAATGTGCCGCTCCCTCTGTTGTCACTGACAGATGCCCCGCACCCTCACCACTCGCACCCAGGAAGTCCACGATGACCATCTTTGTCACGACCGCTGCCACAACGTCGCTGTCCACTCCCGCTGCGCCTACCGCGTGCGAAGCGCGCACTACTGCGGCTCATGAGAATGCGGCCGTCACCGCCCTGCTCACCTCGCTCTTCGCCGGAACCCGCCTGTTCACGGGTGACGACATCACCAGCGCCCGCGCGGCCTACCAGGATGCGCTGTACGGACGTGCCGTCCTCGTCGACCTGCGACCCGCACCGGCCCGCGCCGCCGACGGCGAACTGGGGCTCGACGCGTTCACCTTCGACTCCGACCACGGACGACCCGCCGCAGCGGTGCGCCGCATTGCCGAGTCGACGCCCGTCGTGCTGATCTCTTCGGACGGAGTCCTGGCTGCCCGCATTGCCGCACAGCTGCGCGGGCTCGGCCTCACCTGGGTTGATGCCGTCGACGGTGGCTTCGCCGCCTGGCGTTCAGCCGGCCTTCCCATTCAGCGATCCCTCGCCGCCTGACCGACCGATTCACCCGCCTCGAGGCCCGATCTGGTCGGCTTCACGATCACGGGCGGGGCTACGCAATCGGCGGATGGGGCCTCGCCGTCAGGGTGTCCAGTCAGCGCACGACGACGGTGGTGTCGCCGCGGCGGGGTTCGAGGTGGCCGATGACGGGCGCGCCGGGGATCTCGCCGACGACGAGCAGGCCGCCCGAGGTCTGGGCATCGGCGAGGAGCACGAGTTCGTTCTCGTCGATGCCGGCGCCGTCGACCTCGAGGTGCGGGCGGACCCAGTCGAGGTTGCGGCGGCTCCCGCCAGGAACGTATCCGTCGCGCAGACCCGCTCGGGCCGCGTCGAGGACGGGCACGGCCGCGTGGTCGAGCACCGCGGTGACTCCGGAGGCACGAGCCATCTTGTGCAGGTGGCCGAGTAGGCCGAACCCGGTGACGTCGGTCGCTGCCGTGATCCCGGCGGTGAGTGCGGCCTCGCTGGCTGCGGCGTTGAGGCGCGTCATCGAGTCGACGGCCTCCTCGAAGCGCTCCCCGGTGGCCTTGTGTCGGTTGTTCAAGATCCCGACACCGATGGGCTTGCTCAGGCTGATCGGCAGCCCGGCTTCGGCAGCATCGTTGCGCAGCAGGCGATCCGGGTCGGCGGTGCCGGTGACGGCCATGCCGTAGAGCGGCTCGGGCGCCGTGATCGAGTGGCCACCGGCGACGGGGCAGCCAGCCTCCCGGCCGATGTCGAGCCCGCCACGCAGCACTTCTGTCAGCACCTCGTTGGGCAGCGCGTCGACGGGCCAGCCGACGAGGTTGATCGCCAGCACCGGTCGCCCACCCATGGCGTACACGTCGGAGAGGGCGTTGGCGGCGGCGATTCGGCCCCAGTCGTACGGGGAGTCGATCATCGGGGTGAAGAAGTCGGCAGTGGAGATGATGGCCACGCCACGCCCGTCGCCGCCCACCTCGACACGCACCGCGCAGGCGTCGTCCCCGGAGTCGAGACCGACGAGCAGGTTGGGCGCGGTCTGCCCGGTGAGGCCCGCGACCACCTCCTCCAGCTGACCGGCGGGCAACTTACAGGCGCAACCGCCCCCGGCAGCGAACTGGGTGAGTCGGAGCTGGTCGGCCATGGCGAATCCCTCGATCTGACGGCGGCACTCGGGTCACCCAAATCTACCCGCCGCCTTGTTCGCTCTACAGTTGGCGGTGGAGGCGTCTGGGTTCCTGGTGGGCCCCCCGGTCTTCAACACCGGCGAGATCGAGTATCTCGGTCTGGCGGGTTCGATTCCCGTCCGTCTCCGCCAGACGGAGAACGCCGGAGGCCCTCGACGTGAC
>DAMDJY010000018.1:0-16257 GCA_032100225.1 Mobilicoccus sp. | reverse complement strand
GAGGGCCTCCGGCGATCGTGTTCAGCGCATCAGGCGCCCGTGTGTCATTGGCCCGGTTCGATGTCCGGGCTCAACGTCCGGCTCAGTGGCCAGGCGCAGATTCGTCGGACTGCTCACGGGCGAGCTCGCGTTCGTCCACGATGACAGGCCGCAGACGGGCCCACAGGACGAACAGGCCGCCCGCCACCAACAGCGCGAGTCCGGCGATGAGGTTCGCGTTGACGCCGCCGGTCTTGTCGTAGCCCGGGTCGGCGAACAGGCCCATGAGCGTGAGGATCACGCCGTAGGCAAGCAACAGCAGCCCGATGATCGTGCGGATGTCGAAGACCCCTGCCGTGTGCCGCGCGGGAGTCGAATCGATCGGTGTCGACATGGATGCTCCTTCTTAGAACAGCAGGTTGAGGATGATGACGAGGACGAGCGCGATCCCAGCGAGAGGCACCGTGCGTTTGAACCACGGCAGCTCGGCCTCTTCCAGGTCGACGAGGTCCTCCTTGGGAGTCTCGGAGTAGACCAGGCCCTTAAGCTGAGCCGCAGGCTTGGGCTTGGTGACGAGCGACACCGCGATGCTCACGAGGATGTCGACGATGAATCCGGTCGAGGCCGCGACGAACGCGAGGCCTTGCCCGGGCAGTGTGTAGAGGCTGATCCCGATCTCGGGGTTGCCAAGCACCCACACGAGGATCGCGGACAGCGTGCCGGAGACCAGACCCACCCAACCGGCGGTCGGCGTCATCCGCTTCCAGAACATCCCGAGGATGAATGTGGCGAACAGCGGCGCGTTGAAGAACCCGAACAACGTCTGCAGGTAATCCATGATGTTGGAGAAACTGGACGCGATTGACGCCGTAAAGATGGCCGCGACCGTGGCCACGACGGTGGCGATTCGGCCGATGCGCACGTAGTAGTCGTCGTCGCGGTTCTTGACGATGTAGCACTGCCAGATGTCGACGCTGAACACCGTATTGAACGCCGACACGTTGGCGGCCATGCCCGCCATGAACGCCGCTAACAGGCCGGTGATGGCCAGGCCGAGGAGGCCGTTGGGCAGGAGGTCGCGCATCATCAGCAGCAGCGCGTCGTTGTAGGCGACACCCTGCCCCGAAGCGCCGCCAGGGACCATCTGACCGGACTTGACCTGGGCGATCTCGGTGACGAGGACAGCCGCGAGCATGCCGGGCAGGATCGTGATGAACGGGACGAACATCTTGGGAAAGGCGCCGATGATCGGAGTCTTACGTGCCGCGGACAGCGACTCCGAGGCCATGGCGCGCTGCACCTCGACGAAGTTGGTGGTCCAGTAGCCGAACGAGAGCACGAACCCGAGGCCGAAGACAATGCCGACGACCGACAGGATCGGGCTGTCGAACCCGGAAAGTGCTTGGCCCGGCCACGAGTTGAGCTGCTGCTCGGCGGGCGCGACGACGCCCGGATTGGCGGCCGCTGCCTGCGTGAGCCGGTCGACCAGGCCCTGCCACCCGCCGACGCGGTGCAGACCGAGGAGTGTCAGCGGCAAGAGTGAGGCGACGATGACGAAGAACTGCAGGACCTCGTTGTAGATCGCTGCGGAGAGGCCGCCGAAGCTGATGTAGGACAACACGATTGCTGCGGCGACGATGAGCGCCGCCCACAGCGGCCACCCCAGCAGGGCGTGCACGATGCTGCCGAGCAGGTAGAGGTTGATGCCCGCGATCAGCAGCTGTGCCAGCGCGAAGGACACCGCGTTGACGAGGTGGGCGCCCGGCCCGAAACGGCGGAGCATGAACTCTGGCACCGAGCGCACCTTCGAGCCGTAGTAGAACGGCATCATCACGACGCCGAGGAACAGCATCGCCGGGATGGCCCCGATCCAGAAGTAGTGCAGTGTCGGGAGTCCGATCTCGGCGCCGGTGGCCGACATTCCCATGATCTCGACCGCACCGAGGTTCGCCGAGACAAACGCCAGGCCCGTCACCCAGGCGGGCAGCGACCTGCCGGACAGGAAGAAGTCGAGCGATCCGGAGACCTGGCGGCGAGCCATGAAACCGATCCCCAGAACGAAGGCGAAGTAGATCGCCAGGATTGCGTAATCGACGAGGCCTGCGTGGATCAACGTGTCCGTGGCCATGCCGTCTCCTCTCTCGTTGTACCGCTGCGCCGGTTGGCGTGGGGTGGCGCGGCGCCGAGAGGGCCATGTTTGCGTCACCATTGCCGCGATAGAACGGATCTTTATCCTTTGTGCCCCTCCTGTCAAGGCACAAGATTGCCCGTTTGCGGAGTCACATATCCAGCAGGACATGGACGAGAGCCCGACGGACTGGAGCCGCTCGTGGCATGATCAGAAGGAGATGGTGACGCAAACACATCACTAGCAGCGGGTGGCGACCGGGCGGGCGGTCACTGGTGGACGAAGGAGTCGACATGGTCGAGTGGCACGAGGCGTGGACCACGACGCAGGGCCGGGCAGAGGCAAGCACCCTGTTCGCACAGGTCTACCGCGCAGAGCCGGATGAGGTGTGGGCCGCCCCCGGCCGAGTCAACCTCATCGGCGAACACACCGATTACAACGGCGGGCTCTGCTTGCCGATCGCGCTGCCGCACCGCACCTACGTGGCGGCACGGCGGCGTGACGACGACCGTGTGCGCCTCGTGAGCGATCTCGATCCCTCCACGCCGTGGGAGGGTCGCCTGGGCGACCTCGCCCCTGGCACCGTGAGTGGGTGGGTGGCCTACTGCGGCGGACCTGCGTGGGCCTTGCGTCAGGACGGATTCGACGTTCCGGGCTTCGACGTCGCCGTCGCCTCTTGTGTCCCACTCGGCGCAGGCCTGTCGTCGTCGGCGGCAGTGGAATGCGCCGTCGGTCTCGCCCTGGCCTCCTTGACCGGGCGGCCCCTGGACGGCAGCGACACCGACCGCAAGCATGTGGCAGATCTCTGCGTGAGGGCTGAGAACGAGGTAGCGCAGGCCCCCACCGGCGGGATGGATCAAGCGGCATCCGTGCGCACTGCCGCCGGTCAGGCGCTCTTGCTCGACTGCCTCGACGGGTCGACCACTGACATCCCCTTCGACCTGGCCGCCGCGGGACTCGAACTTCTCGTGATCGACACGCGTGCCACACACAGCCTCGACGATGGCCAGTACGGAGCTCGGCGAGCCAGCTGTGAGGCCGCTGCCCGCCGACTCGGGGTACAGGTCCTGCGCGAGGTTGCCGACCTCGATACCGCCCTCGCCCGGCTCGAGGATGACATTGAGAAGCGGCGAACGCGTCACGTACTCAACGAGATCCGCCGCGTCGAGGAGTTCGTGGAGGCGGCTCGGGCCAAGGAGTGGGTCCGCGCAGGTGAGCTGATGAACGCGTCTCACGATTCCCTGGCCGACGACTACGAGGTCAGTTGCCGCGAGCTCGACATCGCCGTCGCGAGTTCCCGGCGTGCCGGGGCTCTCGGTGCCCGCATGACCGGTGGCGGATTCGGGGGCAGCGCCATCACCCTCGTCGAATCAGCTCAGATCGACACCGTGGCCGCCGCAGTCCTGGGTGCTGCCGCCGAGCACGGCCTCCCGACGCCACAGCTGCACCGCGTCGTCCCCTCGGAACCCGGAGGGCGCGTGGCATGACCGCTCCCACGGGTCGGCAGATCGAACTTCGCCTCGGCGACCGGCACGCCGTCGTCACCGAGACCGGTGGCACCCTGCGGAGTTTTCGCGTCGGAGGCCGCGACGTGGTCGTCCCCTTCGCCGTCGATGAGCTTCCTCCAGCAGTCCACGGTGCGGTGCTCATCCCCTGGCCGAACCGCATAGGCGACGGGCGGTACAGCTTCGACGGTAAGGAGTACCAACTCGATCTGTCCGAGCCCGAACGCTCGAACGCCATCCACGGCCTGGTGCGGCACACCCGCTGGAGCGTCTCGGAACAGTCGGATACGTCGGTGCGCCTCGAACTCGATCTCGTCCCCCGCCTCGGGTATCCGTTCTCGCTGAGGTTCTCGCTCGACTACGACCTGAGCCCTGACGCCCTCCGCGTGACGCTGACGGCCACGAACATCGGTGACCGCACCGCGCCCTACGGCGCCGGTTTTCACCCCTGGCTCTCCCCCGGCGCCCACCGACTCGAGGACTGTGCCCTGTCGATCGACGCCACTTCCTGGGTCGAGGTCGACGACCGGCTGCTCCCCGTGACGGAGTCACCAGATCTGCCCGTCGAGAAAGACTTTCGCGCAGCACGGCGCATCGGAGCGACCCGGCTCGACGACGGCTTTGGCGCGACGGGAGAGCGTTCCGCCGTGCGTCTGACCGACCCTGACGGGGTCACTGCGACCGTATGGCAGGAGGAAGGTTTCGCCTGCTGGCAGGGCTTCACCGGCGACGGGCTGCCCGGCCAGTGGCTGCGCAGCGGCCTCGCGGCCGAACCGATGACCTGTGCCGCCGATGCGTTCCGGACCGGAGAGCGGCTGATCCGCCTGGCGCCCGGCGCGACCCACACCTGCCGCTTCGGTCTCGGGCTGGCATGACACCCACCACCCCCACCACCGAGTCTGCCGACAAGCACGGGCGAGGCGGCATCGAATGGCTCGCCCAGCCGACCGCGCGCGACGTCGCGGCACTCGCGGGGGTCTCAGCGCAGACGGTGTCCCGCGTCGCCAACGGCGCGACCAATGTGCGCCCTGAGACACGCGAGCGGGTTGTCGCCGCGATGACGCGCATCGGATACGCCCCGAACGCCGCTGCACGCACATTGCGCTCGGGCCGTTCCGACGTGCTCGGTGTCGTCGTCCATCACCTCACCCGCACCGGTGAGGCCCGGATCGTGGAGGCCGTGGCCACCACCGCCCATGCGCGGGGGTATGCCGTGACGCTGGTGGACGCCTCCTCGGAATCGCTCGCCGACGTCAACGACGCGGTGGGTCGCCTCGGTCGAGGAGTCGCCGGACTGGTCGTTCTCGGCCTGGAGACCGCAGACGTGGACCGCTTGCAGGTCCCCGCGCGGCTACCGGTGGTCGTCGCCGATTCGCGCGCTCTGCCTCTGCCCACTGTCGGTTTCGACCAGGCCGGCGGCACACACCTCGCCGTGGCGCACCTGCTCGGCTTGGGGCACCGCACCGTCCACATGCTCGCGGGGCCCGAGGCCTCGGTGCAGTCGCGGCAGCGCAAGCAGGCGTGGCGATCCCTCCTGCAGGCAGGAGGGCACCCCGTGCCTGCGCTCCTGCGCGGCGATTGGACTCCCGCATCTGGTTACGTCGCGGGACAGCGGATTGCACGAGACCCGGAGGTGAGCGCCGTGTTCGCCGCCAACGACGAGATGGCGGCCGGACTCCTGCGCGCTCTGCACGAGGCGGGGCGGCGCGTCCCCGAGGAGGTCTCGGTCGTCGGCCTCGACGACGTCATCGCCGAATACCTCTGGCCCCCGCTGACGTCCGTACATCAGGACTTCACGGCCATGGGCGAGAACCTCGTGCGTCTCCTGCTCGGACGCCTCGACGAGAAGCCCCAGCAGGACATCCCGACGCTGGTGCCGGCCCGCCTCGTCGTGCGCGCCAGCAGCGGACCCCCTCCCTCGACGACTCCCGTCGCGGGAACCCCCCGGGGCAGCTGACCCCGGCCGCGAGGGCACCCGTCGATCGATCGCGTGCTCAGACGACGCGGTAGCCCGGGCCCAGCTCGGAGCTCATCATCCAGCGCAGCTTTTCGGCTTCGACGTCGTCGGTGCCGCCGGATGCGGCCCACTCGGCCAGGCGCGCGTTGACCTCGGACGAGAAGCAACCGACGGTGCCGTTGAGCGTGACGATGTCGCCGACGACGGGCAGCTCGCCCGGCGCTGCAGGGTCGAGCTGGATCAGCGCCGGGTGCCGCACGTCGGCCGCGGCGATCTCCGTCAAGCTCGAGCGGCCCAGATGCGCGAGCTGCAGCGTGACGGTGAGTCCGCCGACCTCGTCCTTGACGCGGCACGCCAGCCAGCGTCCGAGCGCCTCGTAGTCGCAGATGCTCGCCCGCGGCGCCCAGCCGCGCACCGGGTCGAAGTCGCGGTTCCACCGGTCGGACCAGTCCCTGAGGTGATCGGCGAGTTCGCCTGAGAGCTCGACCTCTTCGGGATCGATCGGGCGTCCGTCGAACCACAGCGGCGACTCACGGCCGGTCTCCGTCGTCAGCAGGAGCCCGGTCACCTCCACCGGATCCACCGGGCTCGTATCGATGCCCTCCGCTGCCTCGAGATCCCGCGACACGTCACGGCTCGACGACACATAGTCGGCCTCGCCGTACTGCGACGGCGCAGCGTTCCACTCGACGTCCGAGACCGGCACGGGGATGTCGCCGACGTCCCCGTCGACACCATCCGCGCCGTCCCCGGCGAGGTCGTCGAACCCATCACCGTCCCGATCGACCTCCGCGGCGGGACCGTCGTCGACGTCCACGTGGACGAGCGGGTCTCGGTGTTCGTCGACCCAGACCGCGAGGAGATCCTCCTCCTCGTCGGGCAGCTGCGGCACGCCACCCTGCTCCGCGCCCGAGACCTCACCCTCGGGCGCGAACATGGCGTCGTGCACCGCGTACGGGTCGGCGGGAGCATCGACCAGCGCAGGAGACTCGACGCCGGATTCCGTTGCTGCATCGGCCCGTTCGGAGACGATGATGGCGCGACCGCGGTCATCGCTCCGGACCCGATCCCGGCAGAGGGTCATCCAGCGCGCGGCGACCTGATCGAACGGTTCTGCCTCGGCACGCAGCCGGTCGTACAGCCAGGCCGTCGTGCGCCGCGCGTCCTCCACCACATCTGCGGGGTAGTTCATGGCGACGCGGTGCTCGTCGAACTCGTCCTCGTCGTCGATGAACACCTCACCGGTGAACCGGCGGATCACGTCGAGATCGAGGTCGATGTTGTTGACGCTGAGAATGCCGTCGGGGCGGTGCCACCACGTGGCCTTGGAGGTGACGTCGATATAGATGCGGGAGGAGAACGTGCCGCCGTGGTCGTTGATCGTCGCGACCCAGAAGTCGTCGTGAGGGTACAACGTCACCCAGTGCGCGTCGGAGGTGAACTCCATCCCCGGTCGGGCGATGTAGCCGCCCGGCGCGCCCCCGATCCAGACTCCGTACTCGTCGACCCCGAGCACGACGAGGTCGTACTCCCAGTGAGGCGACCCGTCGAACTTGGTGAAGACGGCGCGCACGCGCGCGCCGAAGGGGAGCTCGGCCGGTGTCAGCGAACCCGTGTCCATGTTGTGCTCCTCTCGTCGTCCCCATTCTGACCTGCCCGAACGTGCGGGGCGCCCCGGACGCGCACGCGCATGCCGATACTCTCCGGGGAGACGACACGAGTGGAGACGCCGATGACCGACCCTCGCCGCCGCATCCCGCGCACCGACGACGTACTCGCCGAGCTGGCCGACCTGATCGACCTCGCCGGTCGGCCCGTCGTCAAGCGTGCTGTCGCGCAGGCGCAGGACCGTGCCCGCAGTGGTGAGATCGAGCCGGAATCCGTCGCCACGAGCGCCCGCGCTGCACTCGCCGACCGCCGGCCGACATCGCTGACGTCGCTGATCAACGCGACAGGAGTCGTGTTGCACACCAACATCGGTCGGGCCTCGCTCTCCGACGATGCGCGCTCCGCGCTGTTGGCGGCCTCGGGGCACGTCGACGTCGAGTTCGACACCGGGACCGGCGCCCGAGCACGACGCGGACGAGCCACACTGGCGGCGCTGTCTGCTGCTGTCCCCGCTGCCGAGGACGTACTCGTGGTCAACAACGGGGCTGCGGCGCTCGTGCTGGCGACCACGGCCCTCGGGGTCGCGGCAGGTCGCCCCGAGATCATCATGAGCCGCGGCGAGATCGTCGAGATCGGGGACAGCTTTCGGCTGCACGAACTCGTCCGCTCGGCAGGGGCGACCATCGTCGAGGTCGGGACGACGAATCGCACCTGGCCGCAGGACTACTCGGAGGCCATCACCGACCGCACCGGCCTGGTTCTCAAGATCCACCCGAGCAACTTCGTCGTCACCGGTTTCACCCACGGGGTCGACGTCGCGGAGCTGCGCACGCTGCTGAACACCGTTGGCGAGGAACGCGGACTCGACGTGCCGCTGCTCGCCGACATCGGCAGCGGGCTGTTGCGCCCCGAGCCTCTCCTGCCCGATGAGCCCGACGCCGCCACGGCCCTCGCGCAGGGCGCCGACCTCGTCACGGCCAGTGGCGACAAACTGCTGGGCGGCCCGCAGTCCGGGCTCGTCCTCGGGCGGCGCGACCTCGTCGAGCGCATGCGGAGGTCGCCGCTCGCCCGAGCCGTGCGCGTGGACAAGCTGACACTGGCGGCCCTCGAGGCCACCCTCACGGGAGCCCCGACCCCCACCCACACGGCCCTGCATGCCGACGTCGCCGAACTCCGCCGCCGGAGCCAGGTACTGGCAGATAGTTTGACCGACAAGGGACTTGGCGCGACTGTCGTCGACCACGACGCAGCAGTGGGCGGCGGTGGCGCTCCCGGCACTCGCCTGCCGAGCGCAGCGATCGCCATCCGCGCCGAGTTCGCCGAGCCGTTACGGCATGCCGGGGTCATCACCCGGGTCCACGACGGACGGTGCCTTCTCGATCTGCGGGGCGTCCCCGTGGCAGACGATCAGGACGTTCTCGATCGGATCCTCACCGTGGCTGCGACCACCTCTGACTCGGCGTCGGGCGCTGCGTCGCAGAGCGCGCAGGGGGCGGACGCATGAGGATGTCGGTCGTCGCCACCGCGGGCCACGTCGATCACGGCAAGTCGGCCCTGGTGCGCGCGCTCACCGGAATCGAACCCGACCGATGGGAGGAGGAGCACCGCCGCGGCCTGACCATCGACCTCGGATACGCCTGGACCACACTCGAATCGGGCGAGACCATCGCCTTCGTCGACGTGCCGGGCCATCGCCGGTTCATCGGCAACATGCTGGCCGGCCTCGGCCCCGCCCCGGCGCTCATGTTCGTCGTCGCCGCCGACGAGTCGTGGATGCCACAAAGCGGCGAACACCTCGCTGCTGCAGCCGCTCTCGGCGTCGAGCACGTCATCCTCGTCGTCACGCGCTCCGATCTGGCGGACCCGGCGCCGGCTATGGATCGCGCTACCGCCGAGCTCACTGCGGCGGGAATGCCGCCGCGCCATGCCGTGGCGGTTTCGAGCCGCACCGGCGCCGGGATCGAGGCGCTGAAGCTCGCGCTGGCCGACCTCGTCCAGGCCCTCCCCACGCCCGAGACTGCTGCGCGCGTGCGTCTCTGGATCGACCGGGTCTTCACCATCCGTGGCGCAGGGACGGTCGCCACCGGCACGCTCGGCGCGGGTCGCATCACCGTCGGCGACACCCTGGAGGTCTCGGGTCGACGCGTCACCGTGCGCGGATTGCAGTCGCTCGAACAGCCGCACCAGGAGGTCGTCGGCGCGGCCCGCGTGGCCGTCAACCTGCGCGGCGTCTCCCCCGACGAGCTGCACCGCGGGCAGGCACTCCTGACCCCTGCGAGCTGGGCGACGACGCGGACTCTCGACGTGCGAATGTCGCTGCCGGAGGGCACCGACGAGGCCTCCGACCTGCCCGAACACCTCATGCTCCACATCGGCACCGCTGGCGTGGAGGCACGGCTGCCCCCTCGTGGCGGGTGACCGCGCCATCCTGCGTGACCCGGGGACGGGTCAGGTCACCGGCACGGTCATCCTCGACGTCGATCCGCCGGAACTACGCCGCCGCGGCGCGGGTGCCCGCAGAGCCTCCGAACTCGCCTCCCGGGCCGGTGGAATCGACCTGAGTGCGGAGGTCGCCCAGCGCGGCTACCTCGCGGTTGCCGAGGCCCGCCGCCTGGGAGTACCGGAGACCGATCTGACTGCGCTACCCGCCGGAATCCGTCGTCACGCCGACCTCCTCGTCGACGACTCGACCTGGACCGGGTGGGTGACCCGGCTCCGTGAGGTGACCGCGTCGTACGCCACGGCGCATCCGCTGGAGCCGTGGATGCCTGCCGAGGCTGCGCGCACCGCTGCCGGGATCCCACGGCTCGACCTCGTCGCCGCACTCGCCGCCGACGCCGGACTCACCCACGAGCGGGGCCGCGTGTATGCCCCTGGCCTGAAGGCAAGCCTGGGCGTGCAAGAGGCCGGACTCGCGTCGATCGAGGCGCGGTTGACGGCCGATCCCTTTGCCGCGCCCGAGCGCCCCGACCTGGATGCGGCCGGGCTCGGACCACGGCAGGTCGCGGCGGCCAAGGCGATGCGGGTGCTGGCCGGGCTCCCCCAACCGTTCACGACGAGCGAGGCGCGTCAGGCCCTGGGAACGACGCGACGTGTCGTCATCCCTCTGCTCGAACACCTCGACGCCAAGGGCTGGACCCGCCGTCTCGACGCCGGCCACCGCGAGGTCGCCCGCTGATCGGTCAGCCGCGGGAGGTTCGTTCGAAGAGGCGGACCTCCTGAGCCTTGACCACCGCGTGCACGGAGATGCCCGGAGCGAGGGCGAGGTCGCGCACAGCAGCGGGGCTGAGGTCGGCCGAGATTCGTGGCCGCTCACCACTCGCCACGGCAAGCGCGACACTGACGCGCACGACGCCACCGCGATCGACGAGATCGGCGACGACGCCCCGCCACACGTTGCGAGGGCTGCCGCTCGGCGCCTCGGTGTAGAGAGCCACCGCAGTCGGCGACCACACTCCGACGGTTGCTGCGCCGACCTCTAGGTCGTCGGCCACGCCATGCACGACCAGTCCGTCCTCCCCGGCGAGAACCCCTGCCGCAGTGAGTCGCCCGCGCACATGATTGACCCCGGCCAGGCTCGCCGCGAAGGCACTCACCGGCGCACGCAACACCTCGTTGGTGGGTGCACACTCGACGATCCGGCCACCCTCGATGACGGCCACGTCATCAGCAAGGGCTAGGACATCGAGCAGGTCGTGGGTCACGAGAATCGTCGGCACGCGGTGGCGCCGCAGTTCGTCGCCGAGTACCCGACGCATCTGCGGCGCGACATCGACATCGAGCGCCGCGAAGGGCTCGTCGAGCAGCACCGCCCGCGGGGTGGTCGCGAGCGCCCGAGCCAACGCAACGCGCGCTGCCTGCCCGCCCGAGAGTTGACGCGGGTAGCGCCGTGCGAACTGGTCTGCGTCGACATCCGCGAGCAACCGGGTGGCCCGGTCCCGAGCCTCACGACGCGGGAGTCCTTGTGCGAGCGGCCCGAACTCGACGTTGTCCTGCACGCGCAGATGCGGGAAGAGCAACGGATCCTGCCCGAGGACCGCGATTCGGCGACGATGCGGCGCGACCGAGATCCCCCGGTCGGTGTCGATCAGCACGTCGTCGCCGATGGTCAAGCGTGCAGTGCTCGGAACGAGCAGACCGGCGATGAGATCGAGCGTTGTGCTCTTGCCCGCCCCGTTGGGGCCGACGAGCGCCAGGGTCCGCCCCGCCTCGACACGCACCGACGCGGCATATCCGCGAGACGCCAACTCCCCCGACCACTCCAGCGCGCCGTTCACCGCCGGCCTCCGCTGGTGACTGCGGGCGCGGCGTCGCTCTCGCGCGGGCGGCTGTCGTAGGAGACCGCAACGATGAGCATCGCGACCACGATGAGCAGCAACGACAACGCCATCGCCGCGTCGGGGTCGATCTCACGCTGCAGGTAGATCTCGAGCGGGAGGGTTCGGGTGACGCCCTGCAGCGAGCCGGCGAACGTCAGCGTCGCACCGAACTCCCCGAGAGACCGCGCGAACGTCAGCGTCGCCGCCGACCGCAGCCCAGGCCACACGAGCGGCAGCGTCACGCGCCGCAGCGTGTGCGTCGGGGATGCGCCGAGCGTCGCGGCGGCCCGGTCATAGCGCGTGCCGGCCGTGCGCAGAGCCCCTTCGAGCCCGACGACGAGGAACGGCAACGCGACGAACACCTGCGCCAGGACGACGGCGATCGTGGTGAACGCGATGCGGATTCCGGCCGCCTCGAGGTATTGGCCGAGCAACCCCATCCGTCCGAACGTCGCGAGCAACGCCAGACCACCGACGACCGGGGGCAGCACGAGCGGCAACAACACGAGACCGCGCAGCCACCGCAACCGCTGAGCCCATGGGCTGCGCGCGAGCACGAGCGCCAACGGCACCCCGAGCACCGCACAGACGAGCGTGCTCACCACCGACGTCTTGAGGCTGAGCCACAGTGCAGCAAGAGCGGATTCGCTCGTGAGCAGCGCAGACAGGTCGGCCCACTCGATGCGTGACAGCAGGCCGAGCACAGGGCCGGCGACGACGAGAACGGCGAGTGCCGCAGGGAGCCAGACCCAGCGAGGCAGCGTCACGTTCACCTCTGGTCGGGGGCGAGGCCGAAACCGGCCTTCGTCAGCACGCTCTGACCCTGCTCGTCGAGGACCGCCGCGACGAACTGCTCGGCCGTCGCCTTGCGCCCCGCATCGCTCGTGCCGTGCTGGGTGACGGCGATCGGGTACGTGTTGAGGATCGACTGGGCCTCGGGCGTGGCGACGGTCCTGATCTTGTCACCGGCCGATGTCGCTTCGGTGACATACACGAGACCTGCGTCGGCCTGCCCTGAGCTCACCTTGCCGAGCACGTCGATGACCTGCGATTCCTCGCTCACCGGCTTGACCGTCAGCGTGGCCTTGGCGAACAGCTGCTTGGTGGCCGAGCCGCATGGCACCTGCGCTGCGCAGACCACCGTGGTCACCTCGGGCTTGGCGAGGTCGGCCAGCGTCGTGACGCGGCCGGGGTTGCTCGGCGGCGTGACGATCGTCAACGTGTTGGTGGCGAAGCGCTTGGGCGTGCCCGCGGCAACCGAGCCATTGTCGACGGCCACCGTCATCTGCTTCTCGTTGGCCGAGGCGAAGACGTCACCCGGGCCACCCTCACCCAGTTGCGCTGCGAGGTCGGAGGATCCGGCGTACGAGAACTGGATGTCGGCGCCCGTCTCCTGCTCGACCCGCGCACCGATCTCGTCGAAGACCTGGTGCAGCGAGGCCGCTGCGTGGACCGTGATCGGCGCGTAGGGGCTGGATCCCCCAGTGGCCTGCTGCGGCGTCGAAGTCGATGGTTGTCCGTCACCGCAACCGGCAAGCGCCACACCACTGACGACAACAACGGTGAGCGCAACCGCCCGACGGCGCGGCCGCGGCGCAATGGGCGACATCGACGGAGTGACGAGAGAAAGGATGCGTGCGCCAGTCATGCGAGTTCTCCCAACGATTCGACGACGACCGTGGTCGCTTTGACGACCGCAACAGCGAGCGCACCTGGTTTGAGCCCCAGGTCGTGCACGGCGTCGCTGCTCATGAGGGAAGTGATTGTGAAAGGCCCACAGCGCAACTGCACCTGAGCCATGACGGCGTCGGTGCGCACATCGGTGACGATGCCGACCATCCGATTGCGCGCCGAGGTGGCCGCTCCCGCTTGAGGTGCCTGCCGGTCGCGCTTCTCGGCGTAGGCGACCAGGTCGACACCGGAGATCGTCGTCCGGCCGTGCTCGTCCTTGCGCGCCGGCAACTCGCCGCGAGTCAGCGCACGCCGCAGCGTGTCGTTGCTGACTCCGAGGAGAATGGACGCCGTGCGCACGTCGAACACGTGCATTGGCGCAGATGAGTCCGTCACGCTGTTGACTCTATCCGCAGGTGCGCTTCTCTCACCGCTGTGGGAGACGCATTCACATCCCTTGAGGCCCTTCGCCACGGCACAGCCGCCCGCCCGGATCGGCTCAGCATGACTCCACGGGCGCAACGGGCCGAGCCGTCGTCGCTCAAGCCTTGTCGCGGCAATTTGCCGACATTTCTCACTGACGCGGGACACGCCAGATCCTCGCGTTTGCGACTCGGCCCGTTGAGGGTCCGACCGACCTACGCTGACCCCATGACTGCGACGCGACTGCTCCCCAGCGACGAGGCGTACGACCTCGTCGCGATGACCCGCGAGGTGTGCACCCAGCGCTTTCGGCCGATCGTCGACGAGATGGAGGCCAAAGCCGAATTCCCGCGCGACACCTTCCGATTCCTGGGCGACCAGGGCCTGCTGACCCTCCCTTACCCGGAGGAGGTCGGTGGCGGCGGCCAGCCGTACGAGGTGTACCTGCAGGCGCTCGAGGAGATCGCCTCGGCGTGGATGAGTGTCGCGGTCGGCGTCTCGGTGCATTCTCTGACGTGCAACCCGATCTTCGCGTTCGGCACCGACGAGCAGAAGGAGCGGTTCCTCACGGGCATGCTCGACGGCTCGCAGCTCGGCGCGTACTGCCTGTCCGAGCCCGATGCCGGCTCCGACGTGGCGGCGATCTCGACCCGCGCCCGCCGCGAGGGTGACGAGTATGTGCTCAAGGGCGTCAAGGCGTGGATCTCCCACGCGGGCCACGCCGACTTCTACACGACGTTCGCGCGCACGAGCGACGACGGCCCCCGTGGCCTGTCGTGCTTCCACGTGCCTGCCGGAACGCCTGGTCTGGAGTTCGCTCCGCCGGAGCGCAAGATGGGCCTCGACTGCGACACCGTGGGTCAGGTCATCTTCAACGACGTGCGCATCCCGGCCGACCACCTCATCGGTCAGGAGGGGCAGGGCATGACGATCGCCCTGTCTGCCCTGGACGCCGGTCGCCTAGGAATCTCTGCCGCGGCAACGGGTCTCGCCCAGGCGGCGCTCGACCAGGCCGTCGCGTACGCCAAGGAGCGCAAGGCGTTCGGCAAGCCGATCGCGGAGTTCCAGGGCCTCGCGTTCCTCCTCGCCGAGATGGAAGCCGCGGTCACCAGCGCCCGCGCAAGCTACCTGCACGCCGCCCGCCTCAAGGACGCCGGCAAGCCGATGAGCAAGGAGGCTTCGGTCGCCAAGATGATCTGCACGGACGCCGCCATGCGCGTCACGACCGATGCCGTGCAGGTCTTCGGTGGCTACGGCTACACGAAGGACTACCCGGTGGAGCGCTACATGCGCGAGGCCAAGGTGACGCAGATCTTCGAGGGCACCAACCAGATTCAGCGCGTCGTCATCTCGCGCCATCTGCTCAAGTAGGCGCCGCCGAAGGCTGAACCCAAGGATGTGGCGCCGTGGTCGTGAGAGCGACCTCGGCGCCACATCCTTGTCGTCGACCTTGACCGCCGCTAATGAGCGAGCCGCGGCCTCGCCACGATCCGCGCCGACCGCCCTGCCTCGTGAGCAGCGACGTAGGTTCGCCGGATCCGGGCGAGTGCCAGCTCAGGTTCGCGGTCGATCGTCGTGGGGGTGAGTCCGAGCACAGTGGCTCCATGGGCGACGAGTTCGCCGTCGGACTCGACCGTGCGCGTCCAGTCGTCGCCGATCTGGTGAAACGCCTTGGAGTGCACCATCACTGCCAGACCCACATCGTCGAACCACATGTCCGGGCTGGTGAGTGGCTGTCCGTCGCGGGTGGACAACACCGGATTGAGCCACGGGGTCGACAGATCGGGCGACCGCATGACGAGGGCTGCGACCTTGGCCTCCGGGAGCGACCACGCGCCGAGTTCCGCGGCAGCGACCGCTCGGCGCGCCTGGGCGGTTCCGGGTGCCCGGGCAAAGAGTTCGAGCTGGTTCCGCAGCGCCGCGACCGTCGTCACGCGACGCTGGCACGCCTCGATCACCAAAGCCGTGGCCTGACCATCGCTCGGCGCCCAGCGCGCCGAGTCGATGACGGCCCGCGCGGCAGAACACGTCATCAGGCCGCCACGACTCCGGACTCCGGCGTCCTCCACCCACGATCGGGTCACTCGAACCCAGCGCACCTGCCGCACCGAGCGGGTGGCGGGGACGACGACATGCACGACGGGCGACTCTGCTGTCGCGCGAACTCCATATCGAGTGGCGGCCGCGGGACCCGTCAAGGCTGCTCCTTCACCCGCGTAGAGGAGTGCGGCCTGGGCCCGTTGGTCAGCATCGAGGTCGCCGTCGCCGACGAGGATGACGCCCGGCAGGGTCACTGTCCACCGCCGTGCGATGGCCCACCTCGTCGAGGACCTGGTGACGCCATGGGCGGCGAGCTGGCGACTACTGACCAGCCCGCGTTGGGAACGCAGGAGGGAAATGACGTCGTCGGGTAAGCCGCGCGCTGCATGAGGGACATCAGTGACCACCCGTTCATCGTGCGGGTGGAGAAGCCCGTGCTTGAGGGGGTGTCCACAGCCATGGGTGAACCCATGAGGTGGCCACTCCGCTGTGGGCGAGCTCCCTCGAGACCGAGTCCAAGGACGTGGCGCCGGGGTCGTGGAAGCGACCTCGGCGCCACATCCTTGTCTACGGTCTTGGGCACATCCACCACGTGGACGCGCTACCGGCCAGCAGCGCCACGGGGCC
>DAMDJY010000017.1:7980-30327 GCA_032100225.1 Mobilicoccus sp. | reverse complement strand
GGCTCACCCCGCAGGCCGCCGAACGCGCCGCCCGGGACCTGCGCCCCCTGCTCGGCGTCGATGCCGTCGCCCTCGGTGACGCCGGTGGCGTCCTCGCCTGGGAAGGCTCGGCCGAGCATCACCGCGACGACTTCGCCGGTCACGTCGCCTCCGTCCTCACCGCCGGCCGCACCGTGCGCCTCGACGACCGCAAGGTCTCCTGCCACGACCCAGACTGCCTGATTCGCGCGGCCATCCTCGCGCCCATCGTCAGCGACAACCGGGTCGTCGCCGTCCTCGCCTCCTATCACCGCGGATCCACGAGCGACCTCGTGCGCGCCACCGAGGCCGTCGCCGACTGGGTCGCCACACAGATCGACATCGCGGAGCTGGGGCGCGAGCGCGGGCGCGTCATGGAGGCCGAGCTCCGAGCCCTGCGCGCCCAGATCAGCCCGCACTTCGTCTACAACTCCCTCGGCGCCATCGCGTCGTTCGTGCGCACTGACCCCGAGCGGGCGCGCGACCTCATCCTCGAGTTCGCCGACTTCACCCGCTACTCCTTTCGCCACTCCGAGGCCCTGGTGCCCCTGGCCGACGAACTCGTCAACATCGAGCGGTATCTCGCCCTCGAAGAGGCCCGCTTCGGCGACCGGATGCGGGTGAGCCTGCGGGTCGCGCCCGAGGTCCTCGGCGTCAACGTCCCCTCGTTCGCCATCCAGCCGCTGGTCGAGAACGCCGTCCAGCACGGGATCGAATCGGCCAGGGGCGTCGGCAGCATCCTCATCGAAGCGCGAGACGTGGGCACAGAGGCGGAGATCTCCATCGAGGACGACGGCGCCGGGGCCGACCCCGAGCGGATCAGGGCCGTGCTCGCCGGCGACGAGGGTGGCGACCACATCGGCATGGCCAACGTCGACGCGCGGCTGCGGCAAACCTTCGGTGACGCCTACGGACTCGTCGTCGAGACGGCGCTGGGCGCCGGAACCCGGGTGACGTTCCGCGTCCCCAAATACCACCCCGGACAGGAATGATGCGCCGCGCTCGACCACGCCCGCTGCTCGATCCCCAGCGGCGTAATGCCGGCCGCAGCGGGGATGGAACCGTACGCTGACCCGTATGGCACCTGAGCCCAACGGAGCGCCTCGGCTTCGGGCGCTCGTCATCGATGACGAGGCCCCCACCCGGGCCGAGCTTGCCTGGATGCTCGAGCAGGACGAGCGGATCGGCGAGGTGCGCACAGCGGCCAACGGCGCCGACGCCCTGCGCGCGCTCGACCAGTCCCCCGCCGACGTGCTGTTCTCCGACATCCGCATGCCGGGCCTGGACGGGATGGAATTGGCGCGCGTCCTCGCCCGCTTCACCGAGCGACCCCAGATCGTTTTCGTCACCGCCTACGAGCAGCATGCCGTCGACGCGTTCGACGTCTCGGCGACCGACTACGTCGTCAAACCCGTGCGCGCCTCACGATTGGCCGAGGCTGTCCGCCGGGTCGTCGCGGCCCGGTCCGCACCTGCCGCCCGTGGTGCAGGCCAGACACCGGTCGTTCCCGACGAGACGATCCCCGTGGAGCTCGGGGGCGTCACGTCCTTCGTCCAACGCTCCGACGTGCTTTACGTGCAGGCCCAGGGCGACTACGCACGCCTGCACACCGCCGGGGGCTCGCACCTGCTGCGGGTGTCGCTGACCCTGCTGGAGGAGCGCTGGGCCGAGGCTGGTTTCGTGCGCATCCACCGCAGCACCCTGGTCTCGCTGCCCGCCATCACCCAGGTGCGCACCGAGGCCGGCCGCAGCGTCGTCGTGGTCGGCGACGGCATCGAACTGCAGGTCAGCCGCCGCCACACCCGCGACCTGCGTGAACGTCTCGTCCGTCTCCCCCGCCGAGGGACTCCGTGAGTTCGATCGGTCGAGGCTCTGCGCCCCGCCGGGTCAGGGTCACGTCACCGCGCCGCGCCGCGCGCCCCGACGGGCGCCGATCCCGCTACCGCGACCTGCACGAGGAGACCGCCCTCGGTGAGGTCTACCTGGACTCCCTGCTGCGAGCTCAACGCCGCCTCGCGATGTCCCTGCTCATGGGGATCGTGCTCATGGTCGTCGTCCTCCCCCTGTTGTTGTCGGCCGTGCCCGACGACCTCACCCTCGGCCAGGTGCGGGCCAATGCCGCCTGGTGGGGCCTCGGGCTGGGGGTCTACCCCGTCGCGTGGCTCCTCACGGCCTGGTACGTACGCGCGGCCGAGCGCCTGGAGAGCGAGTTCGTCGAGCTCATGGACCTGCCGTGACCTCGGCCTGGGTGATCGGCGCGATCGCCGCCACGTGCGTCGCCACGATCATCGGCGGCATCTACGGTGTCCGGTTCTCTCAGACCACCTCGGACTTCTACGTGGCCGGGCGGCAGGTCACACCATGGCGCAACGCCTCGGCTATCGGCGGCGAGTACCTTTCTGCCGCATCGTTTCTCGGCATCGCCGGGCTGGTGTATGCCTCCGGTGTCTCGATGCTGTGGTTCCCCGTCGGCTACACCCTCGGGTACGTCGTCCTCGCCGCAGTGGTCGCCGCGCCACTGCGCCGGTCGGGCGCGTACACCGTCCCCGACTTCGCCCAGTTCCGCCTCGAGAGCACCAAGTTACGACTCATCACCTCGGTGCTGGTCGTCCTCATCGGATGGCTCTACCTCGTGCCCCAACTCCAAGGCGCCGACATCGCCGTCGCGACCCTCACCGGCGCCCCCACCTGGCTCGGCGGGTTGATCGTGACGCTGGTGGTCACCGTCAACGTCATCGCCGGGGGCATGCGCTCGGTCACGGATCTGCAGGCCGTGCAGTACTGGATCAAGCTCGCCGCCATCGCCATCCCGGCGCTCATCATGGTTGCCGTGTGGATGCGTTCGGACGTCCCGATGCCCACGATGCCCACCCCCGTGTCCGTCTCGACCGGGATGGGTGCCTACGCCACCTACTCCTTGTTGATCGCCCTCTGCCTCGGCACCATGGGGCTGCCTCATGTGGCTGTGCGGTTCTACACCAACCGTGACGGCCGCTCGGCCCGGCGCACACCGGTCCCCGTCATCGGGCTGCTGACGCTCTTCTACCTCTTTCCGCCCGTGTACGCGATCCTCGGACGCGCCTATCTGCCGAGCCTGCCGCCCGGCGCCCACGCCGACCAGATCGTGCTGCTCCTGCCCGAGATCGTGCTCCCCGGCGCCGTCGGCCGCTCCCTGGTCGTGCTGCTCTCGATCGGCGCATTCGCCGCGTTCCTGTCCACCGCCTCGGGACTTGCCGTCGCGATCACCGGGGTCGTCGATCAGGACCTCGTCCGCCCGCAACTGCGGCGCTGGATGGGCCGCGACATCGACGGCATCCTCAGTTTTCGCCTCTCGGCCCTGCTCGCCATGATCGTGCCCGCCTTCGTCACTCTTCTCGTTCGCAACGGGGGCCTGGCCACCACCGTCGGGTTGGCGTTCGCCGTGTCGGCGTCGACGATCTGCCCGCTGCTCGCCCTCGGCGTCTGGTGGCGCGGACTCACCGCCCGCGGGGCCGCCTTGGGGATGCTCGTCGGCGCGGCCGGCTCACTGTTCGCGACGGTCGTCACCCTGTCGGGCATGCCCTTGGAGGAGCCGTACGCCTCCCTGATGCACCGCCCCGCGGCCTGGAGCGTCCCGCTGGCGTTCGGCACGGCGATGATCGCCTCCCTCGCCACTCAGGACCGCATCCCGGCAGGTGCCCTGCGCACCATGGCCAGACTGCACATGCCGGACGAAGTGCCCACCCGCCGAGGCTGATCGCGCCGCTCGCCGCCGACTGACCACCGCTCACCGAGCAGCCCTTCGCCGGTGAGCGCACACACGGCGCCGCCGATCTCACGGTGCCAAGTCGCGCCGCCCACAACGGGGTCCAGCCGGACAGAGTGGGGCGACCTGGACGCCGTCGGCGGCGTGCACACCCGTGAAACGACAAGGAGGGCTGCCCCGGTGGACCCGAATGAGACGCACTCGACCCCGTACCGCGAGGTGCAGGACAGCGAGGACTTCAAGGAACTGCGCAAGCGGTTTCGCGGCTTCGTCTTTCCCTGCACCATCTTCTTCCTGCTCTGGTATTTCGCCTACGTGATCCTGGCCGCCTACTTCCCGGAGTTCATGTCCATCCGGGTGTTCGCCAACATCAACGTGGGCCTCATCCTCGGCCTGCTGCAGTTCGTCACGACGTTCGCCATCACCATCGCCTACGTGCGGTGGGCCGACAAGGTGTTCGACCCCCGCGCCGACGCCATCCGTGAGCGCTTCAACGCCCGAGGAGACCTTCGATGACGCCCCTGCTGGCGATGACCGCCCCCATGGCGGAGGCCGCACCCAACGTCGGTAACCCGATCCTCAACATCTCGATCTTCATCGCGTTCGTCGTCATCACGTTGACCGTCGTCATCAAGGTGGCCTCGGGCAAGAAGACGGCGGCCGAGTACTACACCGGCGGTGCCGCGTTCACCGGTGGCCAGAACGGTCTCGCCATCGCCGGTGACTACCTGTCGGCGGCGTCCTTCCTCGGTATCGCCGGGGCCATCGCGCTGCAGGGGTACGACGGCTTCCTCTACTCCATCGGCTTCCTCGTCGCCTGGCTCGTCGCGCTGCTGCTCGTCGCCGAGCTCATGCGCAACACCGGCCGCTTCACGATGGCCGACGTGCTGTCGTTCCGCCTGCGTCAGCGCCCCGTGCGTCTGGCCGCCGCGACCAGCACGCTCGCGGTGTCGTTCTTCTACCTGCTCGCCCAGATGGCCGGCGCCGGTGGTCTCGTGGCCCTCCTGCTCGGCCTGAGCGGCCGCACCGCCATCAACATCGTCATCGCCGTCGTCGGCGCCGTCATGATCGGCTACGTGATGATCGGCGGCATGAAGGGCACGACCTGGGTCCAGATCATCAAGGCCTGCCTGCTCATCGCCGCCGCGCTGATCATGTCGGTGTGGGTGCTCGCCCTCTACGGGATGAGCCTGCCGGCCGTCATGGACGCCGCGGTCGCCAACTCGACCAAGGCCGGTGAGGCCCTGCTGAACCCGGGTCTCAAGTACGGCCAGAGCGACCTGACCAAGCTCGACTTCGTGTCGCTGTCGATGGCTCTCGTCCTCGGTACGGCGGGTCTCCCCCACGTCCTCATCCGCTTCTACACGGTGCCCACCAGCAAGGAGGCCCGTAAGTCGGTCGAGGTCGCGATCTGGCTGATCGGCGCGTTCTACCTCTTCACCCTGCTCATCGGCTACGGTGCCGCCGCCCTCGTGGGTCCGGAGCGCATCAACGCCGCGGCCGGCAAGGCGAACTCGGCGGCCCCGCTGCTCGCGTTCGAGTTGGGCGGTCCGGTCTTCCTCGCGATCGTCTCGGGTATCGCCTTCGCGACGATCCTCGCCGTGGTCGCCGGCCTGACGATCACGACGAGTGCCACCATCGCGCACGACATCTACAACGAGGTCATCAAGCGGGGTAATGCCGACCAGGAGACCGAGGTCAAGGTCGCCCGTATCGCCACGATCGTCGTGGGCGTCGTCGCCATCGCCGGCGGCATCCTCGCCTACGGCCAGAACATCGCGTTCCTCGTGGCGCTGGCGTTCTCGGTGGCGGCGAGCGCGAACCTGCCGACGATCCTGTACTCGCTGTTCTGGAAGCGGTTCAACACCCGCGGCGCGCTGTGGAGCATCTACGGCGGTCTCGCATCGTGTCTGCTGCTGATCTTCTTCTCCCCCGTCACCTCGGGTAAGGCGACGTCGATCTTCCCCGGCATGGACTTCGCCCTGTTCCCGCTGGAGAACCCCGGCATCGTCTCCATCCCCCTCGGCTTCTTCCTCGGCTGGCTCGGCTCGGTCACGAGCAAGGAGTACAACGAGGCCAAGTACGCCGAGATGGAGGTCCGCTCCCTCACCGGCTCCGGCGCCTCCTCGGAGATCGCCGCCCACTGACGCACTTGAACGCGTCGGTGCACTGAGCAGCGGCACCACCAGAAACGCAGCAGGAGCCGTGACCCACCGGGTCACGGCTCCTGCTTGAGTGCTGTGTGTCAGGTCGTGCCGATTACTTCTGGACGGCCTTGAGGGCGTCGACGATGCCCTCACCGTAGAAGCCGTTGTAGGCGGCGGTGCCGGTGCAGCGGGTATCGGCGGGGCACGGCTTGTCCTGAGCCTGCGACTTGAGCAGCGAGACGAGCTGCGCCGGCGTCGCGTTCGGGTGGGTGCCCTTCAGCAGCGCCAGAACTCCGGCGACGTGCGGGGAGGCCATCGACGTGCCCGACAGGCGGGCCCACCGGTGGCCGCCGTACGTCGAGAGGATCGAGCGGCCGGGGGCGGCGACGTCGATGACGCCGTCACCGTAGTTGGAGAAGGACGCGAGGTTGCCGGCGGAGTCGACGGCGGAGACGGTGACGACGCCGGGGAGCTCGGTGGGGATGTCCTTGCAGGTGCTGTTGATCTGCCGCACCACCGGGGTCGTGTCGTTGGGGCTCTCCCCGTCGGTGGTCTTGTTGGCCAAGTCGTAGGCGGAGTTGCCCGCGGCCGCGGCGCTGACGACACCACGCTTGTCGGCGAAGGCGTAGGCACGGCGCATCGCTTCGAGGACGGGGGCCTGGTCGGCCTGGTCGCCACACCAGAACTGGAAGGGATCGACGTAGTAGCTGTGGTTGGCGACGGGGATCTGCTTCTGCGCCGTCCACATGATTCCGCAGAGCGCGTACTCGGGGTAGATGAAACCGTCGTCGTTGACGACCTTGACGCTGGCCAGCTTGACCGCGGGGGCGACACCGACCATGCCGACGCCATTGCGCGCCGCAGCGATCGTGCCTGCGACGTGCGTGCCGTGCGAGCTCGTGGTGGCCTCCCACCCGTTGTCGGCCGGAACACCGTTGACCGTGCAGTTGACCGACAGCGCCGGAACGACGTTGGCCTGCAGGTCGGGGTGGTCTGCCTCGATGCCGGAGTCGACGACGGCCACGGTGACCTTGCGGTCACCATCGGTGATGCGGTGGGCCTGGTCGGCCTTGATCATCGCGTTGTTCCACTGCTCGGGCTCCAGCGGGTCAAGGGTTCCCGCCGGGGACGAGGTGTCACCGGTGTACATGCCGTCGAAGGAGGCCAACTTGCGGTGGCCGGGAGGCACGGGACGGCCCACGGACGTGCCGGGGGCCTCCGTGACGGGGGCGGTGCGCGTCGGGGCAGCCGACTCGATACCGCTGTTCTTGTCGCCACGCAGCGTGGGCAGGAACGAGGACTCGGTGGACTGCGCGATGAGCACACCGATCTCGGGCCAACGCTGCACGACCACACCACCGGCAGCCGTGACGGCGCGCTCGGCACGCTGCATCTGGCCGTGGTTGACCTTCGCGACGTTGACGACATAGCTCATCGTCTGACCCTGCGGGGCGACGACGGGCACGGGGGTGGAGGCCGCAGGGGCCGCCTGGGCAACTGCCGCAGGCACGAGGAGTGCCCCGACCGCAGTGATGGCGAGGCCGAAGCGCGTGAGGCGCGTGGATGAAGACACGTGGACTCCTGTTCGCAGATCGGACGTCATCGTCCGAGTAAGGCAAGTAGACAATGCGGATGCCCCGGATGCCAGGTGACGACACGAACGACTTGTCTTGCGCCTCTTGCGGACTCGCCGGCGACCGACCCTCACAGGCGTTGCACTCGACCACGGGAGGGAAGGGTTGTCGGACGCGGCACTTAGGCTGGAGATCGGTCGGGCATCCACGCCGGGCCGAGTGAGGGGAGATTTTTCGTGCATCGTCGAGCTGCTGCGCCGTCCGTTGTCGCCGTCTGCGGAGCACTGGTGATGACGTGTACCCCCACCCCGGCCGAGGCGCAGATCCAGGTGCCCGAGGGCGCCGCGGCCCGGTCCACCCATGCCACCGGCACCGATTCGCCCTCCACCCCGATGGCTCAGACGCCGCGCAAGGGTGCCCCGGCCAGTTACCTGGTCAACCTGCGCAGCTCGTCCCGAGCCGACAGGCTCGCCGGGCACAAGGCGGTGCGTCTCTCCGGCGGCCAGGTGGTCGCGGCGTGGGCCGAGATCGGTGTGCTGGTCGTGCAGTCCAAGGACACGCGGTTCCTCGGCAAGGTCCGAGGACAGCGAGTCGTGAAGTCCGCGGGGGCCACGCGCAGCGTCCCCGTTCGTACCCAGCCGCGCAACGTGGCGCCCCGCCCGGCCGCCGGAATCCGCGTCCCGCGTGAGCGCACGCAGTGGAACATGACGATGATCGGGGCCGACAAGGCCCGTGCCACCCCTGCCGCCCCGAACAAGGTGCTCGTCGCCGTCGTCGACTCGGGTATCGACGTCGCCCACCCCGAACTGGCCAAGGCCATCGACTCCCGCGCCTCCGTGGGGTGCACCGACGGCGGTCGCCCCCAGACGAGCCGCACAGCCTGGCGAGCCACCACCAACGAGCACGGCACCCACGTCGCCGGCATCATCGCCGCCGCCCGCAACGGGACGGGTGTCACCGGCGTCGCGCCCGGCGTCCGGCTGGCCTCGATCAAGGTCGTCGACGAGCACAACATGATCTACCCCGAATACGCGTTGTGCGGAGTCATGTCCGCCGCCCGCGTCGGTGCCAAGGTGGCCAACCACAGCTACTTCGTCGACCCGTTCGTGTTCTGGTGCGACGACCAGATCGGTCAGGCCGCGATCAAGGAGTCACTGCGTCGCGCCTACCGGTTCTCCACCGGCAAGGGCGTCGTCAACGTGGCCGCTGCCGGCAACTCCGGCCTCGACCTCGAGGGCAAAAGCATCGACAGCGAGAGCCCCACCGACGGGCGCGCCAAGATCCGTCGTGTCAACGCCGGATGCCACGACCTGCCCACCGAACTCCCTGACGTGGTCACGGTCTCGGCGGTCGACCGCACCCGCATGCTGGCCCCCTTCTCCAACTCCGGGTTGGGCACGGTCGACATCGCTGCCCCCGGCGACGAGGTGCTGTCCACAGTCACCGGTGGCCGCTACGCCGTGGAGTCCGGCACGTCGATGGCCGCGCCGCACGTGAGCGGCGTACTGGCGCTGATGGCGGCCCGACGCCCCGGCGCCACCCCGGCTCAGCTCACCTCGCTGCTGTACGAGCAGGCCCGCCCGCTCCCCTGCGATGCAGACGCCGGCTGCAGGTCCAAGGGCCGAGTGACCAGCGACTTCGGACACGGGCTCGTCGACGCCGCCGCAGCGGTGCGCTGACCGCCGGTACGCCGGACAGGCCTGCACCGAACAGCGCTGCAGCGAGCGGACGTGCGTGGATCGGTGACGCATCGGCCGGCGCGGAGAGCTGCCAGGCGCCGAGGGTGAGTCTGGTGGCGGATCCGCCTGAGGGGCACCGTTCGTCGCAGGAGGTGCCCGCCTGTCGGTCATCCCGGCCGTGTCGCTTGAGGCTCGGCGCTCACCACGGTTGAGTGGCGTGCACCACAGTCACGTCCACGACCTCCAGGAGGAAACTCGTGACCGAACCGAGCTACGCACCCACGAGCGAGTTCGCTGCCCAGGCGAACGGCACGGCCGAGTTGTTCGATGCCGCCGAGGCGGACTTCGAGGGATTCTGGGCCGATCAGGCCCACCGTTACGTGACGTGGAGCACCGACTTCGACACCACGCTCGACTGGAGCAACGCTCCCTTCGCCAAGTGGTTCGTCGGCGGCGAGCTCAACGTCGCCTACAACTGCGTCGACCGCCACGTCGAGGCCGGTAACGGCGAGCGCGTCGCGATCCACTTCGAAGGCGCCGAGGGCGACACGCAGACCATCACGTACGCCGACCTGCAGAGACGAGTCTCCCAGGCGGCCAACGCGCTCACCGAACTCGGTGTGGCCAAGGGCGACCGGGTTGCGATCTACCTGCCGATGATCCCCGAGGCCGTCGTCTCGATGCTGGCGTGCGCGCGCCTCGGCGCACCGCACTCGGTGGTGTTCGGCGGGTTCTCCTCCGACGCGATCAAGTCCCGCATCGCCGATGCGCAGGCCAAGGTCGTCATCACCGCCGACGGGCAGTACCGCAAGGGCAAGTCCGCACCGCTCAAGGAGGCCGTCGACGCGGCCGTCAGCGGTGAGGACTCCCCCATCGAGCACGTGCTCGTGGTCAAGCGCACCGGCGCCGACGTCGCCTGGAACGACAAGGACGTCTGGTGGCACGAGGTCGTCGACTCCCAGTCCGAGGAGCACACGCCGCAGCCGATGGACAGCGAGCACCCGCTGTTCATCCTCTACACCTCGGGCACGACGGGTAAGCCGAAGGGAATCCTGCACACCTCCGGCGGGTATCTGACGCAGGCGGCGTACACGAACTCCGTGGTCCACGACCTGCACCCCGAGTCCGACGTCTACTGGTGCACGGCCGACATCGGCTGGGTCACCGGGCACTCCTACCTCGTCTACGGGCCGCTCGCCAACGGCGCCACGCAGGTCGTCTACGAGGGCACGCCCGACTACCCGCACCAGGGCCGCTGGTGGGAGATCGTCGACAAGTACAAGGTGTCGATCCTCTACACGGCCCCCACCGCGATCCGCGCCTGCATGAAGTGGGGCGCCGACATCCCGGCCAAGTACGACCTATCGTCGATCCGCGTGCTCGGCTCGGTGGGCGAGCCCATCAACCCGGAGGCGTGGCGCTGGTACCGCGAGAACATCGGCGGCGGCTCCGCACCCATCGTCGACACGTGGTGGCAGACGGAGACCGGCGGCATCATGATCTCCCCCATGCCGGGCCTCACGGAGTTGGAGCCCGGCTCGGCGCAGCGTCCGATCCCCGGCATCAGCGCCGAGATCCTCGACGACATGGGCCAGCCGTTCACGGAGGCCGAGAAGGTCGGCTACCTGGTGCTCACCAAGCCGTGGCCGGCGATGCTGCGCGGCATCTGGGGCGACGACCAGCGGTACAAGGACACGTACTGGAGCCGGTTCGGCGAGAAGTACTACTTCGCCGGTGACGGCGCCAAGTACGACGCCAAGGGCAACATCTGGCTGCTGGGCCGCGTCGACGACGTCATGAACGTGTCGGGTCACCGCCTCTCGACGGCCGAGATCGAGTCGGCCCTCGTGTCGCACCCGACCGTGGCCGAGGCCGCCGTCGTCGGCGCTGCTGACGACATGACCGGTCAGGCCGTCGTCGCGTTCGTCATCCTGCGTGGCGATGCTGCCGATTCCGACCCGGTGCAGGTGGCGGCCGACCTCAAGGCGCACGTCGCCAAGGAGATCAGCCCCATCGCCAAGCCCAAGTCGATCATGGTGGTCAACGAGCTGCCCAAGACTCGATCGGGCAAGATCATGCGCCGCCTCCTCAAGGACCTCGCCGAGGGCCGCGAAGCCGGCGACGCCACCACCCTCACCGACGCCTCGGTGATGGACACGATCAAGGCAGGCATGACGAAGGCCTGACCTTCGCCTCCTCGTTTCACAGCACCGCGCTCGACATCAGGCGGCCTCCCCATCCACGCGATGCGGGAGGCTGCCTGTTTGTCGGCCTGTTGTCAGAGGCGATCTGTAGCGTGGGCGAGGTGAGTGGCCTCAAGGATCTCCTCGACCGACTTCCCATCGACACGACCGCGCTGCGAAAGCTCCCTGTACCGGGGCTGTCCGGCGACTGCATCCTCGAACTCGACCTCGCGCGCGGCATCAGCGAGACCGCACCGACCTCACCCGTCGAGGCGCTGCGCGAACGGAACACGCCGACGCTGCTCGCCATCGTCACGGGGCTGCGCGACGCCGCCAAGGACGATCGCGTCCTCGGGCTCATCGTCCACGCGCACGCCCCGGGCATCTCGCCCGCCCACGCCGAAGAGGTGCGCGCAGCCGTCGAAGGATTCTCCGACAGCGGCAAACCCACCCTGGCCTGGGCCGAGACCTACGGCGAATTCACCAACGGCTCCTACGGGTACCTCGTCGCCTCCGCCACCGACGAGATCTGGCTCCAGCCCACCGGTTACCTCCAGATGACCGGCGCCGCAGCCGAGGGCGTGTTCGTTCGCGAAGCCCTCGACAAGATGAGCGTCGAACCGCAGTTCGGGCGCCGCCACGAGTACAAGTCGGCCGTCGAGACCTTCACCGAGCGGCAGATCAGCGAACCCAACCGCGAGATGCTGCAGTCGATCACCGACTCCGTCGTCGAAACGACCCTGAGCGCCATCGCCCGCGGCCGCGGCCTGGAGATGGACGACCTGCGCGGGCTGCTCACCGAGGGCGTCCTCTCCCCCGAGCGAGGCCGGGACCTGCCGCTCATCGATCACGTCGGCTACCGCGACGAGGCGTACACCGCCATGCGCGAGCGCGTCGGCGACAGTGACCACGACGCAGACCTCCGCTACGTCGAACGCTACGACTCCGGCTTCGACGCCCGCGAGACGATGCGCAACCGCAAGCGCCCCGTGGTCGCCATCGTCCAGGCCTCCGGCTCCATCCACCTCGGCCGTTCCGGCGGATCCCCCCTCGGCGGACGCTCCATCGGGTCCGAATCACTGACCGCCGCGCTGCGCGCCGTCGGCGAGGACGACAAGGTCGAGGCCGTCGTGCTGCGCGTGGACTCGCCCGGTGGCTCGGCCATCGCCTCCGACGCGATCCGCCGCGAGATCCTCCGCCTCAAGGAGCAGAAGCCCGTCGTCGCGTCCATGGGCACGGTCGCGGGTTCAGGCGGCTACTACATCGCCATGCCGTGCACCGAGATCGTCGCCTCGGGGAGCACACTCACCGGATCGATCGGCGTCCTCGCCGGCAAGAACGTCATCCAGCCCGGTCTCGACCGGCTCGGCATCCACCGCGCCCTCATCGAGACCGGCCCCCACGCGGGCATGCTCTCCTCCGTGCGCCGGTTCACCGACGCCGAATGGGAGCTGCTCAACCAGATGCTCGACGACATCTACGCCGACTTCACGAGCAAGGCCGCGCAGGACCGGGGCATGAGCCTCGACCAGCTCGAACCTCTCGCCCGAGGCCGCGTGTGGACCGGCGCACAGGCCGTCGAGCGCGACCTCGTCGACCATCTCGGCGGACTTCAGACCGCGATCGAGCGCGCCTGTGACCTGGCCGACCTCGACCCCGACGGCGTCGTCACCCGCATCAGCCCCAAGCTCGGCCCGCTGGACCGGTTCATGCCCGCCGACAACAGCGACTCCGTTGCCGCGGCCTTCCGCCTCGGCGAAGGTCTCCCCCTGCTCGACCAGGCCCTGAGCGCCCTCGGCCTGGCGAACACCGGGGTCCTGGCCATGAACCCCATCCGCTGGAGGTGACGACGATGACCGACGACACGACCACCACTTCGCCGACTCCCCCGCTCCTCGTTGAGCGCGACGGGCACGTGGAGACATGGACCCTCAACCGGCCCGAGGTGCGCAACGCGATCTCCGACGACGATGTCGTCGACGCCCTCGTCGATGCCGTGTCGCGCGTCAACCGTGACGACGACGTGCGGGTCGTCATCCTCACCGGCGCCGGATCCGCGTTCTCGGCGGGTGGCAACGTGACAGCGATGGTCGAGAAGACCGGCATGTTCGGCGGCTCCCCCGCTCAGCTGCGGGAGGGCTACCGACGCGGCATCCAGCGCATTCCGCGCGCCCTCTACGAGTGCGACGTTCCGGTCATCGCCGCCGTCAACGGGCCCGCCGTCGGCGCAGGGTGCGACCTCGCCCTGATGTGCGACCTGCGCATCGCCTCGACGCGCGCCTTCTTCGCGGAGAGCTTCGTCAAGCTCGGCATCATCCCCGGCGACGGTGGCGCATGGTTCCTGCCCCGCGTCGTCGGTGCTGCCCGCGCGGCCGAGATGGCCCTGACCGGCGACCGCGTCGTCGCCGCGACAGCCCTGGAGTGGGGACTGGTCTCCCGTGTCGTCGAGCCCGACGAGCTGCTCGGCGCCGCCCACGAGTTGGCCGACCGCATCGCCGTCAACCCGCCGCGCGCCACCCGCATGACCAAGCGGCTACTGCGCGAGTCCGGCCACTCCAGCCTGAACAGCTTGTTGGAGCTGTCAGCAGCGATGCAGCCGCTGGGTCACCACACCGAGGACCACATGGAGGCACTCACCGCCATGCGTGACACGCGGACCGGCACCTACACCGGCGACTGACGCCCCGATCACAGCGAGCACCACGACCAACACGACCACCGCGAGCGGGGTGAGACGAATCGTTCCGTCTCACCCCGCTCGTGTTGTGCTGATTGCGTCAGAACTGGTCGAGCAGCGTGGCTACCCGGCCTCTGCCCGGAGCACAGGCACAGAGCCTTCTCCGGTCACGACGGCGCCGCGATCGCCGACGGCTGCGAGCGCGGGGCGCAGGTCCATCCACCACTGTTCGGCAGGGCGCCGATTGTTCAGGTCGAGCTGTGCCGCGAGGGCCTCGATCGGGGTGAGGGTGACACGCCCATCGACGAGTCCGGCGATGCGGGCCTCCGTGTTGCCGTCGCTCAGCTGCGTGGCGAGGCTGTCGATCGCATGCTTGACCAGGCGAGTGGCGAGGATCCGGTCGAACGGCGTGGGGTTGCCGCCCTGCTGGATGTGCCCGAGCGCGGTCTGACGCACGTCGAACAACGACTGCCCCTCCTCCTCGAAGAGGCGGGCGAGAAAGTCCGTCGTGTAGAGGTCGTTGGCGCGCTCGTTACGGATCGTCAGGTAGAGCCGCTTGCCTGCCTGGAAGGACTCGATCATGCGCTCGACGTCGTCCTTGAGCGCACCGAGGGTGATGCCCTCCTCGTGCAGGTAGACGCGCTCCGCACCCGAGGCCAAGCCCGACATCAGCGCCAGGTAGCCACATCGGCGACCCATGGTCTCGACGACGAAACACCGCCGCGCCGCGCTGGCCGACATCTTGATGGAGTCCAGCGCCGAAACAGCACTGTTGAGGGCGGTGTCGGCACCGATCGACAGTTCGGAGCTCGGCAGGTTGTTGTCGATGGTGGCGGGGACCAGGATCATCGGGATGTCGAACGCGGGATACCTGGTGCGCTCGGCGTCGAGCATCTGCAGCGCGAGATAGGCGTTGAAGCCGCCGATGACGAGCAGCGCGTCGATCTCGAGCTTCTCGATGGAGCGTCCGAGGGCGTACAGCTCGTCGACCTCGGGGATGCGTCGGCGAGTGCCGAGCTCTGCGCCGCCCTCACCGGCCCAGCCTTCGACGTCGGCCCAGCTGAGATCGCGGACGTTGCCCTCGATGAGGCCGGGGAATCCGCCATCGACGCCCACGATGTTGAGGCCGCGGGTCAGACCGAGACGCTCGGCGGCGCGCGCGGCCGTGTTCATGCCGGGAGCCAGGCCACCTGCGTGGACGATGGCGACGCGCGGCGCCTTCTCGAAGGGTTCGACCTGTGTCGGCGGGCGCGACATCCGCTCGAAGACGCCGATCATCTCGCTGAACGACGAGCCGCGGGCCTCGATCGCCGCCTCGTAGTCACCGGCGTCGATCATTCCGGCGACGGCACGGGTGTTCTGCACGGCCTCGGCCAGGGGGATCTGCGCGATGCGGTTGTGGCGTACGCCGAGAATGTGCGGCGTGCTCTCGGGCGTCGCCTCCAGCACCTCCTGGGCGGCGGCGTACCCGAGCAGGGTGCTCATCCACCGGTCGTAGGCGCTCGGTGCGCCACCTCGCTGCACGTGGCCGAGGATCGTGACGCGGGTGTCCTCCCCGAGCCGCTCGGCCAGGATGTCCTTGACCTGCGTAGCACTGATGGGGGTGCCGTGCCGGTCCTGGGCGCCCTCGGCGACGAGGACGATGCTGTCGCGACGGCCCGCGGCACGGCCGGCGTGGAGCAGCTCACACATCTCGTCCTCCCACCCGTCGGCGGGCGGGGCCTCGGGGACGAGGACATAGTCGCAACCACCGGCGATGGCGGCCATGAGCGGCAGGTAGCCGCAGTGGCGTCCCATGACCTCGACGACGAAGCTGCGCTGGTGGCTCGCGGCCGTGCTGGCGAGGGTGTCGATGGCGTCGACGATGCGGTGCAGCGCGGTGTCGGCGCCGATCGTCATGTCGCTGCCGACGAGGTCGTTGTCGATGGATCCGACGAGCCCGGCGATCATCAGCGCGGGGTGCGCGTCGGCCACGTCCTGGGTGATGCGGCCGGACTCGACGAGCTCCGTGAGCAGTCCAGACCAGTTGCGGCGGAACACGTCAGTGCCTGTGAGGCTGCCGTCGCCACCGATGACGATGAGGCGGTCGATGCCGTGTTCGAGGATGTTCTCGGCGGCGCGCAACTGCCCCTCGCGCTCCCGAAAGTCGGCGGAACGTGCCGTGCCGATGACCGTTCCGCCGCGGTGCAGGATGCTGCCCACGTCGTCCCAGCCGAGGCGCGCGATCCCCGCGCCACCGTCGACGGCACCCTGCCAGCCCTCGCGGATGGCGTACACCTCCGCGCCCATGTGGATGCCGGTGCGCACCACCGCTCGGACGGCTGCATTCATGCCCTGGGCGTCACCGCCGCTCGTGAGGACTCCGATCCGGGTGGTCATCACCGACTCCTTCTTGACGTGGTCGCTGCGCCGCCATGAATCGGTGGATCCTGGCAGCCTGCTTGCTCAATCATGCCCGGCGGGCGCCGCTCAATGGGTCGGCGGACCGACGCGGTGATCGCCGGCGCGCAGGCTGAGCCCACCTGACTGCGACGAGCCCACCGAGGCCGGCGAACCCACCGACCCCATCGACGTCAGCGACTCCATCTCAACGCGCGTCTGCGAGGTCGCTGACGTCTCCGATTCGTGCGCGGTCATCGGTGACCAGAGGTCACGTCGCACGAACACGGCGCGGAGCACGTCGGGGCGGTCGGTGATGACGGCGTCGGCGCCCGCGTCGAGGAGGTGGTGCATGAGGTCGGCCTCGTCGATGGTCCACGTGACGACGCGGACGTCGAGGTCGTGCGCCATCTCGATGACCCGTTCGATGTGGATCCGCATCCTGCCCAGCTGCACCGGGACGTGCGCGAACGGGGCGGTGGCGATATAGCGGGGCGGACGAATGCCCAGCCGGGCGCAGGCGATGAGCGTGGTGAGGGAACGCCACCCCAGCGTTGTGGCCACGCCCGGCACCTCGGCGCGCACCTCGCGCAGCCATCCGTCCCAGGCCCCGGCGATGCACAACCGGTCGGCCACACCGGGCCGCTTCAGCGTGCGCACCAGCGGCGCGATCGCCCGCTCGTCCTTGAGGTCGACGGAGAAGTACGCGTCGGGAAAGGCTTCCAGCGCCTCGTCGAGCGTCGGGATCATCTCCCGCCCTTTCGACGCGCAGGGAGCGCAACTCGGCCAACGTGCGCGCCGCCAGCGGGCCACGGGCATCGGTGACACGGTCGAGCGTCGCGTCGTGAAAACAGACCAGATGCCCGTCCCGCGTCAGCCGCAGGTCACTCTCGAGATACCGAAACCCGAGGCCCGTGGTCAGCGCGAACGCCGCCAGGGTGTTCTCAGGAGCCAGCCCGCCGCCTCCGCGGTGAGCCAGCGCAATGGGTCCAGTGCTGCTCGCATACCCCATGACTCCACTGTCACCGACGCGCTCGGCCGCACCGACCACACCGGGCTCTCGCGGGCCTCCGTTCACCCACGTTTCACACCCCGGGCACCGCGCCATCACGATCACGCCGCTGCATCGCCACCGAGCCCGCACGGCCCCGCGTCTCGCCCCACTCACCTCGACTCGCTATCGTCGTCCTTGACAAGCTCCCAGGGCGACACAGTTCAGGGCGACCAGCCCGCACAGGAGGTACTCATGTCCACGACCACACCCTCAATGCCGGATCCGGCCGAGCCGCGGACCACCGACCCCACCATCGGTCGCCTCGTCGCCGACGCTTCGGCCAACCTCTCGGGGATGATCCGCAACGAGATCGCCCTGGCCAAGGCCGAGATCTCGGTCGACGTGAGCAAGGGCGTCAAGGGCGGGGCGATGTTCGCCGTTGCCGGCGTGTTCGCCTTCCTCGGCCTGATCTTCCTGCTGCACACGATCGCCCTGGGCATCGCTACCGTGCTGCCGATGTGGGCGGCCTACCTCCTCGTCACCGTCGTCCTGTTCGTGCTCGCCGCGATCCTCGCGTTCGTCGGCAAGGGCGTCGTCAGCAAGATCAAGGGCAAGCCGGCCCGCACGATCGACTCGGCCAAGTCCTCGGTCGACGCCGTCAAGCGCAGCACCGCCGGTGACCGCACCCGCGCCGTCCGCGTGGCCGACCCGATCTCCCACGGCGCCACCGACGACGGCCGATCCGTGCCCGTCGCCTCTGCCCAGCGCACCGCGACCCCCACCACCGGTGGTATCGCCAAGTCCGATGACGCCGGGTCGGTTCGCTCGGCCACCGCTGCCGCCACGACCTCCACGCCCGGGAGCGGAAGCACCCGCACCGCGAGCTGATCGCTACACCCTGAACGACCTCGACGTGGGGCACGTCGAGGTTTCGGGCCATCCCTGCGAGCCACGTCGTCAGGGGCCGCGTTGTGCTGGAGACCCCGGTGATCGTGACGTGGTCAGTCCTGCGTGCAGGAGCCGATCGAGACAGGCTGTCGCGCCTCGGCGGCGGTGAGGACCGGCTCGAGTTCGCTCGGTCGCAGCGCATATCCGATGCTCGGGTCGTCGTAGGAGCGGGCGAACACCACACCGGCGACCTCACCCTCGGTGGTGAGCAGCGGTCCGCCCGAGTTGCCGTGTTCGATGTCGGATCGCAGCGTGTAGATGCTGCGTCGCACCGGGTCCTCGTCGTAGATGTCGCGCCCCCGGGCGATGACAGCCTCGCGCCCCCGTGCGGGTTCGGCCCGGTAGGGCCCGCCGAGCGGATATCCCGCCACCGCCCCCTCGCTGCCGCGTCGCAGGGGCGCGTCCGCCAGGGCTAGGGGCGTCAGATCGGCTGTGTCGGTCGCGAGAACGGCCAGGTCGCGCTCGGGGTCGAAGGCGACGACCTCGGCGCGGCTGCGGAGGCGGTCCTTGCGGATGTCGACGCGGGAGGAGCCGACGACGACGTGCGCGTTGGTCACCACGAGGCCCGGCGCGACGACGAACCCGCTGCCCTCCTGCATCCGGGAACACCGGGTCACCGTCGCGTCGATGCGGACCACGGAGCGTCCGGCGCGCGTGATGGCAGCGTTGCCTGCTATGGCCGGGTCGGGCGGCTCCACCGGCCGGTGCGCCTCCGGGGAGGCCTCCTCGAACACGCGCGGGAACTCGGACTGCGCGAACAGGGATCCGACCTGGTCGAGGACGCTCTCCCGACCGATGGGCGCTGCCCCGTCGAGTGCCGTGAGCACGCGAGAGGCGTCGATGACGTCGACCACAGGAGCGGGCGCGGCGGTGCGCACCATCCCTGCGCCGAGCCACCCGACGGTGGCTGCCAGAAGCAGCGACACCGCCGCGCCGAGGAGGCCGTCGACACGGCCGAGCGCGCTGGTCGGAACAGGCAGCAGGCGTCGCGTCAGTCGGCCGAGTAGACCCTGTCCAATGGCGGCAGCGACCACCATCATCGCCACGAGCAGCACGAGGAGCCCGATCGGGGGCAGGTCCGGGCCGAAGCGACTCAGCAGGCGGGGGCCGTAGTGCAGAGCCAGCCAGCCGCCGATCAGCAGGCCCAGACCGCTGCTGATCGTCCGAACGAAACCGCGACGAAAACCGTCGAGCGTATAGCTCACCAGGGCGATCACCACGGCGATGTCGACCAGGAGAGTCACCATGTGGATGTCGATCATGGGTCCTCCCTCGAGGTCTCGCTGCGGGTCATCTCACTGCGGGATCGAACGCCTGCACGACGCCGTGAGTTCCGCCGCTCGTCTCCCCATCGGCTAGGCCGGGGGCGCGACGAGGTGGGCGAACTGCTCGGGCGGAGTGTCCTTGACCAGCTTCGCGGCAGCGACCGGATCTACGACGCCGGTGCCGTACGACGGGCACATTCGTGCCACCGGGCAGGCCCCACACGCAGGCCGGCGCGCGTGGCAGGTGCGGCGCCCATGGAAGATCAGCGCGTGCGAGAGGGAGGTCCACTCCTTGCGCGGAATGAGCTCACCCACCGCCGCCTCGACCCGCACCGGATCCTCCTCGTCGGTCCATCCGAACCGGCGCACGAGACGCCCGAAGTGGGTGTCCACGGTGATGCCCGGCACGCCGAACGCGTCACCGAGGACGACATTGGCGGTCTTGCGGCCCACTCCGGGAAGTTTGACCAGCTCCGGCAGCGACGCGGGCACCTCACCGGCGTGATCGGCGACGAGGGCAGCGCCGAGCTTGAGCAGCGACTCGGCCTTGGCCCGAAAGAACCCCGTCGACTGAATGATCGACTCCAGCTCGGCACGGTCCGCCGCGGCCAGGGTCGCCGGATCGGGGTAGGTCGCGAACAGGGTGGGGGCCACCATGTTAACGCGCACATCGGTGGTCTGTGCCGACAGCACCGTGGCGACGAGCAGCTGGAACGGCGTCTCGAAATCGAGTTCACAATGGGCGTCGGGATAGCGTTCCGCGAGGACTCGGTACATGCGCCGAGCGCGACGGGTGCGGGCCAGTGGCGTTTCGCCGGTCGATGTGACGGTCACCCCATCAGCCTAGAAGGGTCCTGAAGTCCCTGGTCCCCCTAGTGATCTCTGGCACACTGGCCTGGTGGAGAACAATGTCGTACGTCAAGCACCCCTGTTCGCCGCACTCGACGAGGAAGACGTGGCGGCCCTGCAGGCCACCATGTCCACCAGCCGCCTTGCCCGCGGCGAGGTGCTCTTTCGCGAGGGCGACCAGGGCGATCGCCTGTACGTCCTCCTCAGCGGCAAGGTGAAGCTGGGGCGCACCAGCACCGACGGCCGAGAGAACCTCGTCGCCATCCTCGGGCCGGGTGAGATGTTCGGCGAACTGTCCGTGTTCGACCCCGGCCCTCGCAACGCGACCGCCACCGCCGTGGCCGAGACGCAGCTCATCGGACTGGGCAACGACGCGCTCCAGCAGTTCCTGCTCAGCCGCCCCGCCGTCGCACAGAGCCTGCTGGCCGCCCTGGCCAAGCGCCTGCGCCGCACCAACGACTCTCTGGCCGACCTCGTCTTCACCGACGTGCCCGGCCGCGTCGCCAAGGCCCTGCTCGAACTCTCCGAGCGGTTCGGTCAGCCCACCGAGGAGGGGCTGCTCGTGGCCCACGACCTCACCCAGGAAGAGCTGGCCCAACTCGTCGGTGCCTCCCGCGAGACCGTCAACAAGGCTCTGGCCGACTTCGCCATCCGCGGCTGGCTGCGCCTCGAGGCCCGCGCCGTCATGCTCATCGACGTCGAGCGTCTGCGCCGCCGCAGCCGCTGACCCGGAGATTTCAGGCCGCTGACCCGGAGTTTTGGGCCCACTGACCCGAGCGCCCGGGCCGCCGACCTGAGGGTTCAGTTCCCTCGGATGTAGTGCAGTTGGGCCTCGACGCTGCGGGCAGCGGCAGGCCACAGCGTGCGCGGCACGTCGGCGTAGACCACCTCGAGCACCGAGTCGACGTCAGTCGCGCCGCCGTCGACCGCTCCCCGCACCTGAGCGAGCCGCTCACGGCGGTGGTCGAGGTAGAAGTGCACCGAGGCGTCGGCATCGGGCAGGTAGGCGCCGTGGCCGGGCAGGAATCTCCGCACACGTCCGTTGCCCGTCAAGATCGCGAGGCGGTCCAGGGTGGCGAGGTAGTCGTCGAGGCGGCCGTCGGGCCAGGCCACCATGGTGGTGCCCCAGCCGAGGATCGTGTCGCCGGTGAGCAGCGCATCGTCAGGGCCGACGTAGAAGCAGACCGAGTCCTGCGTGTGCCCGGGGGTCTGGACGACCCCGATCTCGAGGCTGCCCGCCCGCACGACGTCTCCGTCGCTCAGGTCGTCCTGGCCTGGGCCCTGAGCCCTGACCTGTGCACCGACGCGCTGGGCGAACGCGCCCGCGCCTTCGGCGTGGTCGGGGTGGCGGTGGGTGAGCAGCACGTCGACGACCTTGCGCCCGTCGACGGCCTCCAGCACCGCAGCGAAGTGCGCACCGTCGTCAGGGCCGGGGTCGACGACCACGCACTCGAATTCGCCGGGCTCACCGAGTACCCACGTGTTGGTGCCCTCGAGCGTCATCGGGGAGGCGTTCGGAGCGAGAACGGCGCGAGTTCGGGGCGATCCCTCGCCGCCGGTCCACGAGCCGGGGTCGACCGGATGAGGGGGCGCGACGGGACTCATGCCCGCTCCTGCTCTGCCTGCTCCTGAACCTCGCCCGCGTGGACGGGGATCTCCATGCGGAGCCGGGCTCCGTCACCGTCGCGCTCGATGGTCGGCATGACGCGCCCCATCGGCGGGGCAGAAGCGAAAAACTCGTCGGCGTCGGTGGCCGCGGCGACCTGCTCGACGCAGACGACGGTCGGAGGCAGCATCTCGGCGGTGCCCTGCTCGTACTGCTCGAGCAAGACGCGAGCCTGCACCCACTCCGAGGAGTCCGCCTCGGTCGTGCGGTCGTCGGGGGTCTG
>DAMDJY010000017.1:0-7945 GCA_032100225.1 Mobilicoccus sp. | reverse complement strand
CGAACTCGGGAGTGACCCAGTGGGCCCAGGGCCGCATCAGGTCGGTGCGCAGCACGAACCCGCGCCGGACGAGGAGTTCGGCAAAAGACTGCTCGCGGGAGAGCAGGCGGTCACGCTCTGCCTCCCATTCGGCCCCGGAGACGTCGCCGACGACCGACTCCGCATCGGGTCCGGCGAGCAACACGCCGCACTCTTCGAACACCTCACGGGCCGCGGCCACCACGAGCTCACGGGCCTGCGCCTCGTCCTCCGCGCCGAGCCACGCCGCCCACTGCGAGGGCGAGGGCCCGGCCCAGGGCAGGTCGTCGTCACGGTCACGAGCGTCGACGCCGCCGCCGGGGAACACCCAGCGGTTGGGCGCAAACGCCATGGACGAGCGACGTCGCAGCATGAACACCTCGACGCCTGAGGCACCTGCCTCCGCGTCGCGGACGACCATGACCGTCGACGCCGACTTGGCCGCAGCCGGCGGCGTCGAACCCGCCGCCTCGGCAGCCTCGGCCAAGTCGCTCGGCACGGCGAAGTAGCGCACGACCCGTGAGCTGCTCATGGCCTCAGTCGTCCTCGGACAGGGCGACGATGATCTCGACCTCGACCGGGGCATCCAGCGGAAGGACGGCCACGCCGACAGCGCTACGGGCGTGGACGCCTGCGTCGCCGAAGGCCTTGCCCAGCAACTCGCTGGCGCCGTTGATAACGGCGGGCTGCCCGGTGAACGAGGGGTCGCTCGCGACGAAGCCGACGACCTTGACCACCTGAGCGACCTTGTCCAGGTCACCTACCAGCGACTTGACCGCCGCGATGGCGTTGAGGGCACAGATCTGCGCCAGCATGGTGGCCTGCTGCGGCGTGACCAGGCCCGGTCCCTCCCCCACCTTGCCGGTGGCGAGGAGCTGACCGTTCTGCATGGGCAGCTGGCCCGAGGTGTAGATACGACGCCCGTCGCGCTGCGCGGGAACGTAGGCCGCCACGGGCGGCACGACATCGGGGACCGAAAGCCCCAGCTCGGCGAGACGATCTTCGACAGTGCTCACGACTACTCCTTCGATGGGTCCGCGGTCTGGATCGAGCGACCGCGGCACGAGCGGGATCAGGACAGCGGACGCTTGAGGTAGGCCACGAGGTTGCCCTCGGGCATGACGACGACCTGCACGAGCTCCCACCCGTCAGAGCCCCAGTTGTCGAGAATCGCCTTGGTGGTGTGGACGATCAACGGAACGGTCACGTACTCCCAGTTGGTCATGCATCGACAATAGGCGGTGCCACCGACAACGCTTACGGATCCGATGGCTCCCACCTGCGTCCGCGTCCCGTCATCGCACCTCGGTCGTGCCGGGTGTCGCGTCTGCCCTGCCCGGCTCACGTACCCGAGGGCGCGATCGGTGGATCACTCTTAGAGTTGGCGCATGTCCGCAACCGATCCGTCCGCACCCATCGACGCCGGCAATCAGCGTCGACCGGCAGCGAGCGGCGTCCGCCTCCACGTGGTCACCGGTAAGGGCGGCACCGGCAAGACGACAGTCGCCTCGGCGCTGGCCCTGACTCTCGCGAGCCTCGGCAAGAGGGTGCTGCTCACCGAGATGGAGAGCCGTCAGGGCATCAGCCAGGCCTTCGACGTGGCGCCGCTGTCGACCGACGAACGCCTGGTCACCCGTGTCTCGGGCGGTGGCGAGATCTGGGGCCTGGCCGTCGACGCCAAGGCCGCATTGCTGGAGTACCTCGGCATGTTCTACCGGCTCGGCCGGGCGGGAACTGTGCTCGAGAAGATGGGCGCCATCGACTTCGCGACGACGATCGCGCCCGGTGTGCGCGATGTGCTCCTCATCGGCAAGGTCTACGAGGCCGTGCGCCGCCGCAGCGACCGGCCCCGCACCCTCCCCGACGGATCGTCCTCCCCGTGGGCCTACGACGCGATCATCCTCGACGCCCCGCCGACCGGGCGCGTGACGCACATCCTCGACGTGAACGACGAACTCGCCGACCTCGCCAAGGTCGGCCCCATCCGCAGCCAGGCCGACTCGATCACCCGCCTGCTGCGCTCGGCCCAATGTGCCGTGCACGTGACCACATTGTTGGAGGACATGCCCGTGCAGGAGACCCTCGACCTCCTCGACGACCTCGCGCGGATCGAGGTGCCGCTCGGCTCGATCGTCGTCAACTCCACGCGCGCGGAGATCTTGTCTCCTGACACCCTCGATCTGCTGGCCCGTGACGATTCTGAGAGCGACCCAGAGGCAGGCACGGCCTTCGCCGACGTGGGCGCGGTGCTGGCCCAGGCGCATCTCGACGGTTCTCCCGAGGTCGTGGCTGCGCTCGCCGACCAGGCCCGTGACCACGCGGCGCGGATCGCCCTGGAGAACGAGCTCCTCGACGTGCTCTACGCCCAGGACGCCCCGCTGGTGGTGCTGCCGCATGTCGGCGAGGGCACCGACCCGGGTGACCTGCGCATCCTCGCCCAGCACCTCGCCGATCAGGGGGTGTGGGCATGAGCGAGCAGCCACGGCAGCCGCGTCCCGCCCGCCGATCCTCGACCCTGATCGACCCCGGCACGCACGGTGCCCCCGTCTTCGGCCTCGCAGGCCTGATGGCCGATCGAGGCGTGCGGATCGTCGTCTGCTGTGGCTCGGGAGGTGTGGGCAAGACGACCACTGCCGCCGCCCTGGCCGTTCACGCCGCGGAGCGGGGGCGCCGCGTCGTCGTACTGACGATCGATCCGGCACGTCGCCTCGCGCAGTCCCTGGGCCTCACCGAACTCGACAACACTCCACGCGCAGTGCAGGGCATCGACACGTCGGCGGGCGGATCGCTCGACGCCATGATGCTCGACATGAAGCGCACCTTCGACGACGTCGTCTCGGCGCACACGAAGCCCGAGAAGGCCGCGCAGATCTTTGCCAACCCGTTCTACGAGGCCCTCTCCAGCTCCTTCGCCGGCACGCAGGAGTACATGGCGATGGAGAAACTCGGACAACTGCACGCACTGACCGGCGACGACGGCCGCCCCGCATGGGATCTCATCGTCGTCGACACTCCCCCATCGCGTTCGGCCCTCGACTTTCTCGACGCCCCGAGCCGCCTCGGCAGCTTTCTCGACGGCCGTCTCATCAAGGTGCTCGTCGCGCCGGCCAAGGCGGGCGGGCGCGTGTACACCAAGGTCGTCGGCGCCGGGCTCAGCGTCGCCTCCGGCGCCCTGTCCAAGGTGCTCGGCACCGGCATGCTCGAAGACGTGCGCGGCCTGGTCACGGCGATGGACACGATGTTCGGCGGGTTCCGCGAGCGCGCCGACGTGACCTTCTCGCTGCTGCAACGCCCGGAGACCGCGTTCGTCGTGGTGACCTCGCCCGAGCGAGACGCCCTGCGCGAGGCCGGGTATTTCGTCGATCGTCTCGAGGCCGACGCGATGCCGCTCGCCGGGGCCGTCGTCAACCGGGTCCGCCAGACCCGAACCGACGCGATCAGCGTCGACGCCGCACTGACCGCACTGCCGGGGCCACCCCCCGGCGAAGGCCAGATCGCATGGTCGGCTGCTCAAGAACTCTTGGAGGTGCACGCCGAGGTCGCTGCCGAGGCCCGCCTGCACGAGCGGCTGACGGACGCCTTCGCCTCCCGTCACCCCACGGTGGCGCTACGCACCGTGCCCATCGCCGCCACCGACATCCACGACCTCGACGGACTCCGCACGGTCGGCGCGCACCTCACCGGGGTCTGACGACGCCGTCATAGGCACCCTGACCTGCATTAACGCCAAACGCCGACCCGGGTGATCCTGGGTCGGCGTTCGTCGTGGTGTCGCATCGACGAGGCATGGTTCTCGCTCGACGATGCGTGGCGATGCTGTGCGTCAGTCGGTCTGGTCCTCGTCGCGGGCCCGCTGGAACAGGTCCCTCCACGACGTGACCCCGGGGTGGCGGCGCAGGATCGCGCGGCGCTCTCGCTCGGTCATGCCTCCCCAGACACCGAACTCGGCGCGGTGGTCGAGTGCGTCGGCCAGGCATTCGGCCGCGACGGGGCACCGGACGCAGACCTTTTTGGCCTGCTGTTGAGCGGCGCCCTGGACGAAGAGTTCGTCCGGCTCCGAGGTACGGCAGTTTGCCAGTGGGGTCCAGTCCTCGACCCATTCGGCCTGACGACGCCGCATCGGCGTTGATGTGATCGTCATTCCATAGTCCTTGCTGCGATCAACCTTGACGCGCCTGTGCCGAGCAGATTGGGACGAACCATCATGTCCTCGTTGCGGATTCGCGCGTCCTGAGCGAAAACCGTGATCGGGGACTCCCCCACTCCGCCCGCAGGCGACCTTGTTACTACAACATTAGGAACCGTAGGCCGTGGGGACGACCCCCCGGGAGGATGGTTCTCGCTAGTCCTTTGTGACTAGGAACTGGTCGTTCACCTGCAAAGACGCTCTGACGCGGAACCCGACCCGACGCGGCTACCCACCCGAGCGGGCGCGCGATGACACCACGGATCGGCCCGGCGCCGAAGGGCATTGTCAGATCCGGCGTCTACCCTGAACCTCATGGAACGGCGTCAGGGTGGTGGTGCGGCTTCGGTCGCTGGACTCATGGGGGCATTCGTCGCGGCCTCGACCGTGCTCGGCCTGCTCGGATCGGGCATCGTCATGCCCGTGGTCGGTGCGGGCGGGATGACTGCCAAGTCGGTCGTCACGGCCTTCGACGCACTACCGGCGCAGTTCACTGCGTCCGCGATGGCGCAGCAGACGCGAATCCTCGCCAAGGACGGCTCGGTCATCGCCACGCTGTACGACGAGAACCGTCTGGTCGTCCCCATCGAGGACATCGCGCCGGTCATGCAGGACGCGCAGGTCGCCATCGAGGACAAGCGGTTCTACGAGCACGGCGGCGTCGACGGTCGAGGCCTGATGCGTGCGTTCGTCTCCACGGCCGGCGGTGAAAAGCAGGGCGCCTCCACACTCACGCAGCAGTACGTGCGGCAGTTGCTCATCGCCACGGCCACTCGTAAGGGCAACAAGGAGGCCGCCGAGGCCGCCCAGGCCCGCAGCGGTATCCCGGGCGCGGTGCGCAAGATCCAGGAGATGAAGTACGCAATCTCGATGGAACAGCGCCGCACCAAACGCCAGATCCTCGAGGGCTACCTCAACATCGTCTATTACGGCGCCAACGCGTATGGGGTGGAGGCGGCCGCCAGGCGGTACTTCTCCACCACGGCCAAGGATCTGACGCTGCCGCAGGCGGCGCTGATCGCGGGTCTCGCGCAGAACCCGAGCACGGCCGACCCGATCAACAATCCCAAGCGCGCCATCGAGCGCCGCAACGACGTGCTCAAGGCCATGAAGGACCAGGGCATGATCAGCACGCGGCGTATGAACCAGGCCATGGAATCGTCCTTGTCCCTCAAGACGACGCTGCCCAAGAAGTCCTGCCCGGCCGCCACCAACACCTACGTGTGCGACTACGTCGAGAAGTGGCTGCTCGAGCAGCCGGCGCTCGGCAAGGACACCGAGGAGCGCCGCAAGCGCCTCTACTACGGCGGCCTCAACATCAAGACGACGTTCGATCCCAAGCTCACGGCCTACACCAACCGCGTGCTGGCCGACCGGATCTCCCCCACCAACCCCCGCCAGCGCGGCACCGCTGCGGCCGTCGTCGAGCCGGGCACGGGTCGTGTGCTGGCCATCGGGCAGAACACCGAGTGGGCACTCGAGGGCGGCCCCGGTAAGACGGGCCTCAACTGGGCCGTCGATCAGAAGTACGGGGCCTCGGCCGGGTTCCAGATCGGCTCGACGGTCAAGATGTTCGGCGTCGTCACGGCGCTCGAGCAGGGCATGACTGCCAACTCCCGGTTCTACGCCCCGGTCGACGGTCACCGCTGGCCCGCGCGCGAGTTCGACGGGGCCAAGTGCGGCTACACCGACGCGATGTTCACCACGATGAACTCCGAGGGCGAAGAACACGGCATGACCACCCTGCGGGAGGCGACGGCCAAGTCCATCAACACCGCCTTCGGTGAGCTCGCCACCAAGACGGGGGTGTGCCCGCAGCGCGACGTCATGAAGCGCATGGGCATGCTGCGATCCGACGGCCAGCCCTACGGATCAGGTGGTCTGGCCGCCACGATCCTCGGTGCCGACAATGCCTCCCCGCTCACGCTGGCATCCTCGTACGCCACCCTCGCAGCGGGTGGGATCTACTGCGAGCCCCGTCCGGTCGAGTCGGTCGAGGCGTTCGACGGCACCAAGCTGCCCATCGGTGAGAGCAAATGCAACCGGGCCATCTCGCCCAAGGTCGCTTATGACACCACGCGCATCCTCCAGTCGGTCGTCTCCGACGGCACGGGCAAGAAGGCCGCAGTCTCGGGTCATCCGGTGGCCGGAAAGACGGGTACGGCAGACAACAGTGTCGAGACCTGGTTCGCCGGCTACTCGCCGCAGCTGGCGACGGCCGTCTGGTACGGATCCCCGTACGACCAGCGCTCGGTCGGCGCGTACGGCGGCACGGTTGCTGCCCCCCTGTTCTCGCGCATCATGACCGAGGCCAGCAAAGACCTGAAGTCGGAGAAGTTCCGCCTCATCCAGGGCGACGACCAGGTCAAGTCGGAGGATGAGGTCAAACAGATCCGCGTCCCCGATGTCATGGGCCGCGGCCGCAACTCCTCCACTCGCGTCCTCGAAGAAGCCGGGTTCAAGGTCGAGGTCGACGACAAGCGCGTCGACGGGTCGGGCCAGCCCCGTGGCCGTGTGGTGGAGATGTCTCCCGAGCCGGGGTCCGAGGCCGACGAGGGCTCGACGATCACCCTGCGGCTCTCCAGCGGCGACTGACCTCGCGCCGCGTCGATCACGAGACCGGACATATCTCTGCGGCCTCGCCCGAACGGGCGGGGCCGCAGTCGTCTCTGACAGACTGGCCGGGATGCACACTCTGACCAAAGCCGCTCTCGGCACCGGCGTGGCCGGTGCGGGCGCCGTCGCGTACGGCTCCTTGATCGAGCGCAATGCGTTCACGTTGCGACGTTTCGTCATGCCCGTGCTGCCGCCGGGTAGCGACCCGGTGAAGGTCCTGCACCTGTCGGACATCCACCTGTTGCCCCGGCAGCGGCGCAAGGCCGCGTGGGTGGAGTCGCTGGCCGAGCTCGAGCCGCATGCCGTGATCAACACCGGCGACAACATCGCGCACCCGGAGTCCATCCAGCCGTTGATGCGGGCGCTGGCGCCGTTCCGAGGCCTACCCGGAGCGTTCGTGCTCGGATCGAACGACTACTTCGCGCCGGGGCGTAAGAACCCGATGGACTACCTGCTGCGCAAGAAGGCCAAGCCTCGGACGCCGCGCCTGCCCACCGACGTTCTCATCAGTGAACTCTCGGGTGCGGGGTGGACCGATCTGACGAATACGCGCGGGCGCATGGCCGTGCGCGGGTTGGACCTGGAGCTCGTCGGGGTCGACGACCCGCACTTGAGTTATGACCGGTACGACGAGGTCACCGGCCCGGCCGATCCGTCAGCTGACCTGACCGTAGGCGTCGTGCATGCGCCGTACACGCGGGTTCTCGATGCGATGACGGCCGATGGCGCCGGTCTGCTCATCGCGGGCCACACCCATGGTGGTCAGTTGGCGGTGCCGTTCTACGGCGCGCTCGTGACCAATTGCGACCTCGACACCAAGCGCGTCAAGGGAGTCTCGCGGTGGTGGCCGGGCGCCAACGGCATCCCCTCGAGCCAGGCGCCGCAGGACGCGGCGTGGATGCACGTCTCCGCCGGGTTGGGCACGTCTCCATACGCGCCCATCCGGTTCTGCTGCCGTCCGGAGGCCTCCCTCCTGACCCTGACCGCACGCGCCTGACCTCGTCCCGATCTCGATTCGGCGAACAGGCCGAGAGTCGGCTAGGGTGGGGCGGTCGCCCGCTCGCGGGCACCGGGGTGTGGCGCAGCTTGGTAGCGCGCGTCGTTCGGGACGACGAGGCCGCAGGT
>DAMDJY010000016.1:13085-30474 GCA_032100225.1 Mobilicoccus sp. | reverse complement strand
CGAACAGGGTCTGGAGCTCTGCGGTCGCGGAGGTGCGGGTGAGGGCCAGGGCGAGCAGCACGCGGGCCTTGTGCGGGGGGAGGTCTCCGGCGCAGACCCAGTCGTGGAGGTCGTCGCTGATGTCGCCGTTGCGGGTGGTCAGCCCCGACCCGAGGCGTGAGGCGCGTGCGACGACGACTCCGGCGGCGCGGGCCTCGTCGAGCATGGTCGCGACGGTGCCTGCGACGTTGCCTCCACCCGGGCCCGCGTGCACGAGTCCGGCGGTGCCGGCGTCGACGATCGCGCGGATGATCGCGGGGTTCGTCTCGGGGTGGGTGGTGACGATCTCGACGGCGGGCAGGGTCTCGGGCAGCTCGTCGACGCGGAACACGCCCGCTGCGCCGTAGGCGCGGGCCGGTCGCACGCCGATGACGACGTTGCCGTCGAGAACGTGCCCGAGGGGGCCGTGCAGCGACTCGAACGCGTCGAGGCGTCCGGCGTGACGCTTGGTGATGTCGCGGGCGCCGTGGATCTGGCCACCGAAGACGACGAGGGTGCCCAGGCCCTTGGCCTGCGGGTTCGCTGCGACGGTGACCGCGTCGGCGAGATTGGCGGGGCCGTCGGCGCCCGGGTCGTCGGCGGGGCGCATGGCGCCGGTGAGCACGACCGGAACATCCGTGTCGAGCAGGAGGTGCAGCGCGTAGGCGGTCTCCTCCATGGAGTCGGTGCCGTGCGTGACGACGACCCCGTCGGGGCGGTCGTCGGCGCGGAGGACCTTCGAGAGGCGCCGGGCAAGGCTCACCCTGTTGTGGAGGGTGAGGTCGACGGAGTCCAGTGAGTAGACCTGTTCGACGCTCAACTCGACCCGGTCGGCCAGGCCGGGCACGGCAGCCGCGAGGTCATCGACCGAGAGGACGCCGGCCTGGTAGTGCTGGCTGTCCGTCGCCGCCGAGGTGCCGGCGATGGTGCCACCCGTCCCGACGATGAGGATGCGCGGACGGCCGGATGTCGTGGAGGTCTCGCTCATGGGGTCATCCTGCCCGAGCAGGGGCGCTCCGGTCCGCGCCTTCACCGGATCGGTGATGTGAGGCGTGCTGCGAGCTTCGTTCGGCGCAGCGTTGGTCGGGCACAGCGTTGGTCGGGCACAGCGTCGGTCGGGCACAGCGTGCGACGGGCACGACACCTGCATCGGCGTCGTGCCCGTCGAACTCTGGGTGGGTGGGAGTCAGCGTCGTCCGCGTTCGTTGCGGGGCAGCCAGTCGAAGGCCTCGATGCTCGTGGTGGTGGGCTTGTACTCCAAGGCGACGTACTTGTCGTACCCGCGCCTTTCGAGCTCGTCGAGGAGGCGGGGGATGTCGAGTTCACCGGTGCCGGGTTCGCAGCGGCCGGGGTTGTCGGCGATCTGCACGTGATCGATGCGGTCGTAGGTCGACTCCAGGGCGGCGAAGACGTCGTCGCCGTTGACGTCGAGGTGGTAGGCGTCGAAGAGGAACGCGAGGTTGTCGACGCCCTTCTCGGCCTTGACCCGGTCGAGCAGGGCGATGACGTCGGCGGCCCTCTTCAACGGGTAGGTGGGCGTGCCGCTGACGGCCTCGATGAGGACGGTGCCGCCGACCTTCGCGACGGCCTGCGCCGCCAGCGCCAGGTTCTCGACCATCAGGTCGTCCTGCTCGGCGGGGTCGAGGCCGTCTTCCCGATTGCCGACGAGCGCGTTGAACGAGGTGCATCCCGTCCGCTCGGCGATGTCGACGATCACATTGAGGTTGTCGCGGAACTCCGCGCTCCGCGTGGGGGAGGACAGGGCGCCGCGCTCGCCGCCGGGCATGTCGCCGGCGAAGAAGTTGAGACCGGCGAGCGTGACCTCGCTGGTGCGGATCGACTCGACGAAGGCGTCGACCTCTCCTCTCGGCGGCACGGCAACCGAGAACGGCCACCAGAACTCGACGGCCGAGAATCCGGCCTGTTGGGCTGCGGCAGCGCGCTGCTCGACGGGGAGTTCGGTGAAGAGCAGAGAACAGTTGACGGCGTAGGTGAAGGTCATCGGATCGGCCTTTCGCTCGGGAGTGCCGTGGGCACGTCGGTCAGTCGAGGAGTTGGATGTCGGCGGAGGGGGCCGTCAGGTTGGCCTTCTCCTCGGGCGTGGGCGGCGCGTCGTCCACGGAGTCGTCCGTGGAGTCGTCACCCCTGTCACGGTTTGCAGCAGCGGCGTTGCCCGAAGGGTCGCTTCCCACACTGCCACTCCCGGCGGGGCGCGAGGGCGCAGACGACTCGCCCAGGTGACATAGCGCCGTGGGGGAGTCCTTGAGAGTCTCGGCCAGGTCGTTGAACTCGTTGACGTTGTCGAGGTCGGTCCCCATCGCGATGTTCGTGACGCGTTCGAGGATGCACTCGACGACGACCGGAACACGGAGTTCCTCGGCCATGGCTTTGGCCTTGCCGAAGGCGGCGGCGAGGTCGTCGGGGTCGGTGACGCGGATGGCCTTGCAACCGAGGCCCTCGACGACGGCGACGTGATCGACGCCGTAGCCCTCGAGGTCGGGGTTGTTGAGGTTCTCGAAGCCGAGCTGGACCTGGTAGTCCATGTCGAAGCCGCGTTGGCTCTGCCGGATGAGGCCGAGGTAGGCGTTGTTGACGACGACGTGGACGATCGGCAGATGGAACTGGGCGCCGACCGCGAGTTCTTCGATCATGAACTGGAAGTCGTAGTCGCCCGAGAGGGCCACGATGAGGCCGTCGGGGTCGGCGGCACGCACACCGAGCGCGGCGGGCAGAGTCCAGCCGAGGGGGCCGGCCTGGCCGCAGTTGATCCAGTGCCGCGGGTGGTGGACGTGCAAGAACTGCGCGGCGGCGATCTGAGAGAGGCCGATGGTGCTGACGTAGCGCACGTCGCGGCCGAACGCCGTGATCATCTCTTCGTAGACGCGGAACGGCTTCATCGGGATGTCCGTGTAGTGCGTCTTGCGGAGCATCGTCGACTTGCGGTGGCGGCACGCCTCCACCCACTCGGTGTAGTCGGGCAGAGTGCCTGCGGCCTTGCGCTCGCGGGCGACCTCGAGGATCTGGTCGAGGGCTGCGCCGGCGTCGGAGACGATCGAGTAGTCGGGGTCGAAGATGCGCCCGATCTGGGTGGATTCGATGTCGATGTGGATGAACTTGCGGCCGCGGCGGTAGGTGTCGAGGCCGCCGGTGTGGCGGTTGGCCCACCGGTTGCCGACGCCGAGCACGACGTCGGATTCGAGAAAGCTGGCGTTGGCGTAGCGCTGCGAGGTCTGGATCCCGACCATGCCCTGGGCGAGGTCGTGGTCATCGGGGATGGTGCCCCAGCCCATCAGGGTGGTGAGCACGGGCACGCCGAGGGTCTCGGCGAGCTCGACGAGCTGCGCCGATGCGTCGGCGTTGACCACGCCGCCGCCGGAGATGATGACGGGGTGCGCTCCGGAGAGCAGCAGGTCCAGGGCCTTCTCGGCCTGCGCGCGCGTGGCGGCGGGCTTCCACACCGGCAGCGGTTCGTAGGTGTCGATGTCGAACTCGATCTCCTGCGTCTGCACGTCGAACGGGAGGTCGATGTGCACCGGGCCGGGGCGGCCGGACCGCATGAGGTGGAACGCCTTGGCGAACGTGCCGGGCACCTGCGCACCCTTGAGTACGGTGACGCTCCACTTGGTCAGCGAGGCCGTGACCGCGGGGGTGTCGAGGCCTTGAAAGTCCTCGGAGGCCAGCTTGGCGACGGGTGCCTGGCCGGTGATGGCGAGGATGGGCGTCGAGTCGGCGGCTGCGGAGTAGAGGCCGGTGGCCATGTCGGTCCCGGCCGGGCCGGAGGTGCCGATGCACACGCCGATGTTGCCGGGCGCAGCGCGCGTGTACCCCTCGGCCATGTGGGAGGCGCCCTCGACGTGCCGGGCGAGGATGTGGTCGATGCGGCCGCTGTCCTTGAGTGCCTTGTACAGCGGGTTGATCGCCGCGCCGGGCACCCCGAACGTGATGGAGACGCCCTCCTTCTCGAGGATCGCCACCGCAGCCGCGGCTGCCGTCATGCGGGTCATGAGAGCTCCTTGCCGTTCATCCGCAGCACGCCGCGCAGCAGGGCGGAGTGGTCGAGGTCGCCGTCGCCGTTCTGACGGGCGGACTGCATGAGCGAGGCGATCTGCGCGCCGACGGGCAGGACGACCCCGGCCTCACGAGACGCGGCCGAGACGATGCCCATGTCCTTGTGGTGGAGGTCGATGCGGAACCCCGGCTCGAACTGGCGCGCGACCATCGGGTGACCCTTGAGGTCGAGGATGCGGCTGCCGGCAAGTCCGCCGCGCAGCACGTCGACGGCAGCGTCGGCGTCGACGCCGAAGGCCTCGAGAAAGACGATGGCCTCGGCGACGAGCTGGTAGGTGCCACCGACGATGAGCTGGTTGGCGGCCTTGACGGTCTGTCCGGCGCCGGCCGGTCCGAGGAGCGCGACCTTGCCGCCCATGACCTCGAACAGCGGCAGGACCTGCTCGAACGCAGCCTTGTCGCCACCGACCATGATCGACAGGCTGCCCTCGACGGCACCGGTCTGCCCACCCGAGACCGGCGCGTCCAGGGCGCTGATGCCGACCTCGGCGCACATCTGCGCGATCCGGACCGAGACATCGGGGCGAATCGTGCTCATGTCGACGAACACCAGTCCTTCGCGGGCGTTCTCGAGGAGTCCGCCCGGCCCTTCGACGACGTCGAGCACCTGCGGGGAGTCCGGAACCATCGTGATGACGACGTCGGCGCCGTCGATCGCGTCCGCGACGCTGGTGGCTCCGTGAGCGCCGTCGGCGACGGCCGCCTCGACGCTGGAGGTGCTCGGTGCGTAGGCGCGCACGGTGCGCCCCGCCGCCACGAGGTTCTTGACCATGGGCTTGCCCATGATGCCGAGGCCGATGAATCCGATGGTCGTCATGGCTGAGGTCCTCTCTCGCCGCCGGGTGGGCCCGCACGGCTGATGTCTGGAGTGACTATATTTCGACTAGTGGAAAAAAGATTTCGAATAGTGAAGGTGTGCTGCGAAGATACGTGGAGGGGTGTGGGGTGGTCAACACCTTGAACGCGGCATTTCTCGCGAAGACGACTTCCGCATCGCGGTACGGTGACCCTCGATGTTGTGGTTCGTCAGGGTCCGATCACGACGACTTCGACGGCGAACCCCTCTAGGAGGCCCCATGGCAACGCAGTCCGGCGGCGTCCAGTCGGTGAGTCGCGCTCTCGACATCCTCGAGATCCTGGCCGATGCCGGGGGTGAGATGGCGATCAGTGAGATCGCTTCTGCCACAGACCTTCCCCTGCCGACCATCCACCGTCTGCTGCGCACCCTCGTCGCGCGGGGCTACGCCTATCAGACTCCCCGCCGCCGTTATGCGCTCGGCGCGCGCCTCATCCCGCTCGGTGAGCTCGCCGGTGGAGCCGTGGGGGAGTACGCGCGGCCGGTGCTCGCCGACCTCGTGTCGACCGTCGGTGAGTCGGCCAGCCTCGCGATGCGCGACCTCGATCGGGCCGTCTATGTCGCCCACGTGCCCTCGACCCACTCGATGCGCATGTTCACCGAGGTCGGGCGGCGCGTCGACATGCACTCCACCGGCGTCGGCAAGGTGCTGCTCGCGCTCGCGGGTGACGGCGATGCTCGCACGGTTGCTGCTCGCGTGGGTCTCGAGGGACGCACGGTGCACACGATCACGACGGTCGACGCGTTGCTGGTCGAGCTCGCCGTTATCCGCCGCCGGGGGTTCGCCCTCGACGCCGAAGAGCAGGAGCTCGGCGTCACGTGCATGGCCGTGCCGGTGAACGGGCCGGTGAAGATGGCGATGTCGGTCTCCGGGCCCACCTCACGCATGGGGGCCGCGCGTCTCAAGGAGTTGCGCCCCATCCTCACCGCCGCCGCCGACCGGTTGGCGACGCAGATGAGCGAGGGCGATCCGTCGGCGACCACGCCGCGCGAACCTCGCCGATAGAACCCGCCGAAGAGCGGCGCGCATCACTTCCGTTCTTCGGAAAAGTCCTTTCGCATCGGGAATCGCAGAGGTAGGGTCGAGAGTGACGTCGTCGCAGACGCCACCCTGATCGAACTGTGAACGGCCGGTCTCCGCCCGAGCCCGCGCCGGTGCGAGGAGGCACCCATGCAGGACGTGTCAACAACGACCTACGATCTGGTGATTCGCGCGGCGCGTGTCGTGTCTGCGCAGGGCGAGCGAGCGGCGGCCGTGGCCGTGCAGGACGGCTCGATCGGCCTGGTCACCGACATCGACGCCCCGCTTCAGGCTCGCGAGGAGCGTCGCCTGGCCGAGGACGAGGTCCTCCTGCCCGGTCTGATCGACACCCACGTGCACGTCAACGAGCCCGGTCGCACCGACTGGGAGGGCTACGCCACCGCCACCCGCGCGGCCGGTGCCGGCGGCATCACGACGCTGATCGACATGCCGCTCAACAGCATTCCGCCCACCACGACGACCGAGAACCTCGACGTCAAGCAGGCCGCCGCGCAGGGGCAGTGCCACATCGACGTCGGCTTCTGGGGCGGTGCCGTTCCCGAGAACATCGGCGCCCTCGCCCCGCTGCACGAGCGCGGCGTGTTCGGGTTCAAGTGCTTCCTCGCCCCCTCGGGGGTGGACGAGTTCGGCCACCTCGACTCCGCGCAACTGCGTGAGCACCTGCGCGAGATCGCGTCCTTCGACGGACTGATGATCGTGCACGCCGAGGACTGCCACCTCCTCGAGCAGGCGCCGCCCGCGCACGGTCGCGAGTTCTCCACGTTCCTCGCATCCCGGCCCAAGCAGGCCGAGAACGACGCCATCGCCGACGTCATCGCCGCGGCCCGGGAGACCGGTGCGCGCGTGCACATCCTGCACCTCGCCTCGGCCGAGGCCATCGCGCCCATCGCGGAGGCCAAGCGTGCCGGGGTGCGCATTACGGCCGAGACGTGCCCGCACTACCTGACCTTCCCCGCCGAAGAGGTCCCCGACGGCGCCACCCAGTACAAGTGCTGCCCGCCGCTGCGGGAGGAGTCCAACCGTCAGGCCCTCTGGGCAGGGCTGTTGGCCGGCGACATCGACTGGGTCGCCTCCGACCACTCGCCGTGCACTCCCGACCTCAAGCGCATGGACATCGGCGACTTCGGTGAGGCGTGGGGCGGAGTGTCCTCCGTTCAACTCGTCCTCCCGGCCGTGTGGACGGGTGCTCGTGAGCACGGCGCCTCGCTCGCCCAGGTCGTCGACTGGCTCGCCGAGCGCCCCGCTGCGGGTGTCGGTCTGCCAGGCAAGGGCAGCATCGAGGTGGGCAACACCGCCGACCTCGTCGTGTTCGCGCCCGAGGAGACGTTCTCCGTCGACGTCGACGCGCTGCACCACAAGAACCCCGTGTCTCCCTACGACGGGCGCACCCTGCACGGCGTCGTCCGCGCCACCTACCTGGCCGGCACGCAACTCGACGGCACGCCCGCCGGTCGCTTCGTCGCCCACCAGCCCGCCTGACCCCACCGACCCGCACCCACGTCACGATCCACCGCTCCCGCATCCGAGAGGAACTCACTGTGTCCAACAGCAGCATTCGCACCATCAAGCAGCTCGTGAACGAGGTCGACTTCGCAGGGTCGAGCCTCACCTCCATCAACGATCTGCGGGACGAGCAGATCTACGCCATGTTCGAGCTGGCCAAGGCCCTCGAACCGTTCAACCGCAGCCGGATCGACCTGTTCCCCGGCGACCTCATGGCGACGCTGTTCTTCCAGCCCAGCACCCGCACGCGCATGAGCTTCGAGACCGCGATGTGCCGCCTGGGCGGCATGGTCGTCTCGGAGGCGGCCGCGATGATCTCGTCGTCGGCGGCCAAGGAGGAGTCGCTCGCCGACATGCTGGCGTGCGTGTCTCAGTACGCCAACATCATCGTGCTGCGTCACCACAACGACGTCGAGGCTCGTGAGGCCGCGCCCAAGTCGACCTGCCCGGTCATCTCCGGCGGATGGGGACACTGGGAGCACCCGACCCAGGCGCTGCTCGACCTCTGCGCCCTGTACCGCAAGTTCGGCAAGGTCGAGGGCCTCAAGGTGTGCGTCGCCGCCGCCGACATGGTCGAGGCCCGCACCGGTCACTCGATGGCGCAGGGCCTCGCCCGCCTCGGCGCCGACGTGACGATCGCCTCGCCCAAGGACAAGAAGGTCCCCGAGCACGTGCTCGACGCTGCTCGCGCGCTCAACCCGTCGGCCAAGATCACCGAGGTCTTCGACGTCAACCAGGACAGCTTCAACGAGCTGATCGCCGACATGGACGAGATCTACCTGCCCGGCTGCAGCGCCCCCAAGGGTGAGACGGCCGAGGCCTACAAGAAGGTCATGGACGACTATCGGGTCCGCGGCGAAACCCTCGCAGCAGTGCGTGAATCGGGCCGCGACATCTACGTGACCCACACCCTCCCGCGCCGCGCCGGCGAGATGGACCTCACCATCGACGACACCCCCAGCCAGCTCGCGTTCGAGGCCATCGGCCACAGCGTCTCGCTGCGCATGGCTCTCGTCGCCAGCATGCTCGGTCTCTGAGCCGGTCATGGCCAAGGACAGGTTGGCGGTCGTCGCCGTCGGCGGCAACGCGCTGATCACCAGCTCGGAACACAAGTCGCTGCCCGACCAGCGGGCTGCCTCGCGTGAGGCGATGAAGCACGTCGTCGGCATGGTCGAGGCCGGCTGGACCGTTGTCGTGACCCACGGCAACGGACCCCAGGTCGGGTTCCTGCTGCGCCGGGCCGAGCTGGCCCACGGCGAACTGCCCGAGATCCCCCTGGACGTCTGCGGCGCAGACACCCAGGGTGCCACCGGGTACATGTTCGCCAGCGAACTCAACACGGAGTTCCACCGCCGCGGCCTGGATCGCCAGTGCGTCGCGCTCGTCACCCAGACGGTCGTCGATGTGAACGATCCGGCGTTCGCCGCGCCGAGCAAGCCCATCGGCTCGTTCATGGACGAGACCGAGGCCATGCTGCGCCGCGACCGCGACGGCTGGGACGTCGTCGAGGACTCCGGGCGCGGATGGCGCCGGGTCGTCGCCTCCCCGATGCCGCAACGCATCGTCGAGCTCGAGGCGATCCGGTATCTGACCGACAAGGGCTTCATCGTCGTCGCTGCCGGTGGTGGCGGAATCCCCGTGGCGGAGAACGAGGCCGGCGCAGTGACCGGTGTCGAGGCCGTCATCGACAAGGACCTGAGCTCGGCCGTGCTGGCGAGCGAACTCGACGCCGGGGTGCTGCTCATCTCCACGGCCGTCGAGGCCGTCGCGATCGACTTCGGCAAGCCCACCCAGCAGTGGCTCGGCGAGATCACCGTCGCCCAGGCAAAGGAGTACCTGGCCGCCGGCCAGTTCGGCAAGGGGAGCATGGAGCCCAAGATGGCTGCCGCGATCTCCTACGTCGAGAACGGCGGCACCCGGGCCATCATCACCGACCCACCCAACATGGTCCGCGCCCTCGCGGGCGAGATCGGCACCACCATCGTCGCTTGAGCGACACCCCGAACCACCTCAGTCAACCCCGAGAAGAAGGAACGCACATCATGCTCGAGATCAAGGCCGGCGGCTTCACCTTCAAGGCAACGTGGGAGGAGGAGAACGCCCCCAAGACGGTGGCCGCTCTGCGCGAGAAGCTCTTCCCGCTGGAGAGCAAGATCATCCACGTGCGCTGGTCGGGCCAGGCCGGTTGGATCCCCTTCGGTGACCTCGAACTGGGCGTCGAGCCGGAGAACGGCACCTGCTACCCGCACCCCGGCGAGGTCGTCCTCTACCCCGGTGGCGTCTCCGAAACCGAGATCCTGTTGGCCTACGGCTACGTGAACTTCGCGTCCAAGGCCGGGCAGCTCGCCGGTAACCACTTCGCGACGATCGTCGAAGGCAACGAGAACCTCATGGAGCTCGGCACCAAGTTCCTCTGGGAAGGTGCGCAGGACATCACGTTCCGCGAGATCGAGGACTGATCGGACGATCTGTTCGACACGACGGAGCGCCCGGGTTTCGGGCGCTCCGTCGCGTCGTCTCAGGGCGACGCGTTGCACCCGAGCGAGGAGGACCCGGTGGAGCCGATGGACGCAGTGGAGTCGATTGACGCAGTGAAGTCGATGACGGTGGACGGCAGGCGTCTTTGGGCGTCGTTGGAGGAGGTCTCCCGCATCGGGGCGACGCAGGCCGGTGGGTTGCACCGGTTGGCGGGGTCCGAGGAGGACCGGCTGGCGAGGGACCTCGTCGTCGCGGCTGCCGAGGCGGTCGGCGCGCGGCGTCGCGTCGACGAGGTCGGCAACACCTTTCTCACCCTCGGCCCGAGTGACCGGCGGGGAATCCTCATCGGCTCTCACCTGGACTCCCAGCCGCAGGCCGGGCGCTACGACGGCACGTACGGTGTGATGGCAGGGCTGGAGGTCCTCCGCACGCTGCACGACTCGGGGACGGAGCTGGCCCGGCCCGTGACCCTCGTGATCTGGACCGACGAAGAGGGTGCGCGGTTCGCTCCTGCGATGCTCGGGTCGGGGGTCTTCGCCGGCCGGTCGAGCGCCGCCGACGCCCTCACCTCGACGGACGCTGACGGAGTGACCCTGGCCCACGCGCTGAGTGCCATCGGGTATCTCGGCACCGACGTCGTCGAGCCGGGCGAGTTCGACGCCTACGTGGAGGCGCACATCGAGCAGGGGCCGATCCTCGAGAACGAGGGCATCGACATCGGGGTGGTCGAGGCGGTGCAGGCGCAGTACTGGACCCAGGTCTCGCTGGTGGGGGAGCGGGCTCACGCGGGCACTTTTCCGCTCGAACAGCGTCGTGACGCGCTGCTCGCGGCCGCCGAGATCGTCACGGGCGTCAGGGAGATCGGCCTGCAACGCCCCGGCGTGGGGCGCGCGACGGTCGGTCGGTTGGACGTGGCGCCCAACTCGCCCAACGTCGTTCCGGGAGAGGTGGATCTCACGGTCGAGGTGCGCCACCCGCATCAGGGCGAGCTCGACGCCATGCTCGACGAAGTGCTGGCTCTCGTCGCAGACGTCGTGCAGAGGCACGACCTCGCGGTACAGACGCGCCAACTCCTCGCGTCGGCTCCGGTCGCCTTCGACCCGGCCGTCATCGACGCCGTTCAGGAGGCCGCGCAGGCTGCCGGGTTCTCGTGGCGGCGGATGGTCTCCGGCGCGGGGCACGACGCCGTGCCGGTGAGCGATCACCTCCCGGCGGGGATGGTGTTCGTGCCGTGTCACGGTGGGGTGAGCCACGCCGAGGCCGAATCGATGACGTCGCAGTGGGCGCAGAACGGCGCTCAGGTGCTCCTCGGTGCCGTCCTGCACCTGGTGCAGCGCCCCTGCTAGACGAGGGGCGCTGCGTGGTGCCGGATCAGCCGTTCCAGCCCACGGCCTGGGTCGCGACGAGGGCGACGACCGCGATCGCGATCCACATCGCGTAGAGCGGCAGGTAGAACTTCAGCCACTTGTCGTAGCGGACCCCGGCCAGCGCGATGGTCGCCATGAAGTAGCCGGACGTGGGCCAGATGATGTTGCTGACGCCGTCGCCGAGTTGGTAGGCCAGCACGCTGATCTGGCGGGTGACGCCGATGACGTCGGACAGGGGCGCCATGATCGGCATCGTCACGAGGGCCTGGCCGCTGCCGGAGGAGACGAGGAAGCTGAACACGGTCTGCAGCCCGAACATGCCGACTGCTGCCAGTGCTGCGGGCAGGCCGCCGACGGCCTGACCCAGCCAGTTGACGATCGTGTCCATGATCTGCGCGTTCTCCAGGACGACGGCCACGGCGCGGGCGACACCGACGATGATCGCGCCGACGAGCACGTCGCGCATGCCGACGTTGAACGACTCGCAGATCTCGCCGGTCTTGAGGCCGGCGACGAGGCCGACGACGATCCCGGTGACGATGAACAGGCCGGACATCTCGACGAAGAACCACTTCTGCGTGAGGATTCCCCAGACCAGCACGACGAAGAAGGCGAGCAGGAGTCCGGTGGCGATGCGCATCCGCGTCGTCATGGGGCGGGGCGTGGCACTGAGGTCGTGGCGGTAGGCCGCGCGCTTGGCCTGCTCGGTGGCCTCGCCCGCGACGTGGCTGGCCGCGGGGTTGTTCCGCACCCGGCGGGCGTACCACATCGTGTAGGCGATGGCCGTTCCGGTGATGACGAGCCAGAGGGTCGCGCGGATACCGAGTCCCGAGAACGGGGGGAGTCCCGCGATCTGTTGCCCCAAGCCGGTGTTGATGGGGTTGAGCACGCCGCTCATGAACCCGGCCGAGGTGGCGGTGAGAGCCACGGCCGCGGCGGTCACCGAGTCGAACCCGAGCGCGATGAGCAGCGGCAGGATGACGGGCACGTAGACCAGCGCCAGTTCTTGGGTGCCGATGACGGTCGCGATCCCGGAGAACGTGAGCATGAGGACGGGGATGATGAGCAGACTCTGCCGACTCATGGCCCGGGCGAGCCGGTCGATGCCGGCCTCGATGATGCCGGTCGTGCGCAGCACCGCGAACAGGCCACCGATGATGAACGTGAAGATGATGATGTCAGCGGCCGCGATGAAGCCCTCGGGGATCGCGGTGAGAAAGTCGACGAACCCGGCCGGGGTGCCGTCGACCGCGTGATAGGTCGTGGGGTCGATGGCCTTGCGCCCGTTGGCGAGAGTGACGCGGTCGTAGACGCCCGCCGGGATGAGGTGCGTGGCGATGGCCGCGACGGCGATGAAACAGAAGAGGATCACGTACACGTCGGGGAGGCGGAACCGGCTTCGCGCCTGTGCTTCCAGTTCGTCGGCATCGACCTCGACTGCGGTGATGTCGGCTGCCGTCGTGTGGTCCTCGGGTGGGATGGATCCGGGGGTGTACGCCATGCCTCATCCTGTCCGCTGGGCCACCTGAACGGGGCTGGAGGACAGGTGATCTGACCAACAAACGACATTCACGGGGGACAGAGGTCGCAGGGGACGTGGCACGAGCGGCGGCCTCCCGCTCGGGTGGAGTGGGAGGCCGCCGGAAGGGTGTAGCTACGAGTGATCAGGCCTGTTCGTGAAGCGGAGCAGACTCGGCGTCGGGAAGAATGACGACCTTGTTCTTGGCGACCACGTAGTAGATGAGGCCGGCCAGAGGGGCTCCGATGAACCACCCGAAGTCCTTGATGTCGGCGAACATCGGCAGCAGCGCGACGCTGAGCGAGACGATCGCCGAGGGGACCAGGGCGATGAGGGCCTTGTGGCTGACGCCCTTGTTGAAGTAGTAGATCGACTCGGGCGTCGGCAGGTACATGTGCCGGATGCTGAACTTCTGCTTGCGCACCAGGTAGTAGTCGACGACGAGGATGCCGAAGAACGGGCCGAGCAGAGCGCCGAGGCTGCCGAGGAAGTACCCGACGACGATCGGGTTGTTGAAGTAGTTCCACGGCGTCACGATGATCGACACGACAGCGGTGATGATGCCGCCGGTCTGGAAGCTGATGCGCCGCGGGTTGATGTTCGAGATGTCGAAGGACGCGGAGACGAAGTTGGCGACGATGTTGACGCCGATGGTGGCGAACACGAAGGCCGTGGTGAACACGTAGAACATGATCGAGTTGTCCACGTGCTTGAGCAGCTCACCCGGGTCCTTGATGGCCTCGAGGTCGGCGGTGAGGACCTTGGCCGCGGCGGCCGTCGTGATGACGGAGGTGACGGCGAAGGCGGTCCAGTTGATCGGCAGGCCCCACGCGTTACCGGAGATGATCGACTTGCGGTCGGGGGCGTAGCGGGCAAAATCGGAGAAGTTGAGCATCAGTGTCGCCAGGGTGCCGACGGTCTGCGCCATGGTGATCATGATGTTGCGGAACTGCTCGCCACCGGAGAGGGTGCGGCCGTCGGGGCCCGTCGTCCAGGAGATGTCCCAGCCGGCACGGTTGAGGAAGTAGAACATCAGCGCCAGCATGACGACCCAGATGATGGGTCCGGCCAGGCCCTGGAAGTGGCGGACAGCCTCCATGCCGCGCCAGACGATGGCGAGCTGGATGGCCGAGAGCAGCAGGAAGCAGATCCAGCCGCCGACGCTGAGGTTGAGGAACTCGGCAGCGCCGTCCGCGGAGAGCGCCCGGAAGGACGGCATGGCTCGCGAGAGCAGCGCGTTGAGTGCGATCGAGGCGAGGTAGGTCTGCACGCCGTACCAGGCGATGGCGACGATGCCGCGCACGACGGCGGGAATGTTCGCGCCCCACACACCCCACGTGATGCGGGAGATGACGGGGTAGGGGGTGCCGGTGGCGTGACCCATGAATCCCGAGAGGCAGCAGCCGGCGAGGATGATGAGCGAGCCGAGGAAGATGCCGAGCGTCACGTCGACGGCCGACATGCCGAGACCGACGAAGAGTCCGGCGGCCCACGTGTAGTTGCCGGCGTTGTGGGCGTCGTTCATCCACAGCGAGAACAGTTGGTAGCCGTTCCATTTGCGCTCGGAGGGCTCGGACGGGGCGAGGTCCTCGTTGTAGAGGCGCCCGGTCGGGTCCTGGGCGGCGAGATCGGCGTGGGTGGCCATGGCGGCGGACGAGCCGCCGAGGGTGGGGTCGCTGGACATGAGATCTCAGTCCTTCGGGAGGGCGGGAGGTGCCCCGGCTGCTGGCGGATGGATGGGGCAAGCGCAACGGAAGAACAACACCGCATCGTGAAACTACGCCCGGGTTTCGGTAGCCCCTAGGGACTTATGGCCCTGGTGGTCCTGTGGTCCATGTCTCGGTCCATGGGCGCGCACATCTCCGCAGGGCTCCCGACCCCCTCGGCGCGTCATCACTGGGTGAGATGCCTCTCACAGCGAGGCGTTGTTGACCGGAGGCGGCACCCCTCCGGTAGCGTGATTGAAAAGGTGCTTCCGCATAGTGGAATCACCTTCGGCTCCGAGAAAGGCAGGACAATGACGTCCAATGCTGACCGTGACCTCGGCGACGACAGGCTCGTCGTCCGGCACCCGGATTCCCAGCTGTACAACGAGGACCTCGCGCCGCTGCCCGCGTCGAAGCGACGGTGGGGTTGGTTCGAGATCTTCAACGTGTGGAGCAACGACATCCAGAGCCTCGCCGGGTACACGCTGGCAGCGAGCCTCTTCATCACGGCGGGGATCAACGGGTGGTTCGTGTTCGCTGCGATCCTGCTCGCCGGATTCATCATCAAGGTGCTCGTCGATCTCTCAGGGCGACCGAGCGTGAAGTACGGGTTCCCCTACCCCGTGCTGGCCCGAGCGTCGATGGGCGTCCATGGAGCTCAGTTCCCCGCAGTTGTCCGCGCCATCGTCGCCATCTTCTGGTACGGCGCCCAGACCTACTTCGCATCCACGGCGATCGCTCTGGCTCTGAACGCCGTTCTGGGCTCACCCGGCGGTGCGCAGTTCCTTGGGATGGACTGGGTCTCCTGGGTCTCGTATGTGCTCGCGTCCGTGCTCCAGGTCGGGTTGTTCCTCGGCGGTATCGAGCGGATCGCCAAGTTCCTCGACTTCGTGGGGCCGGCGGTCTACCTCGTGATGATCGCGCTGTTGGTGGCGATCTGGAGTCAGGTGGGTGCCGAGCTGCCGAAGGCTGTTGGGGAGATCTTCAACAGGGATGATGTGAATGGTTGGGCTGCCGTCGGCGCTTTCTTCGGCGTGACCGGCACGATGATCGCCTACTTCGCGGCAGTGGTCATCAACTTCGGAGACTTCGCGCGCAACGTGAAGACGGAGAAGGCGATGCGGTTCGGAAACCTGACCGGTCTGCCCATCAGCCTGGCCCTGTTCACCTTCCTCTCCGTGTTCACCACGGCGGGTGCCTACATCGCCTACCAGGGCGGGCAAGGGGAGCCGCTGACCAACCCGGCCGACATCGTCGCCCTCGTGGACAATGTCCCGCTCACCGTTCTGGCTGCTGTGACGTTCCTCCTCGCGACTCTCGGGATCAACGTCGTGGCCAACTTCATCCCGCCGTCGTACTCGCTGTCGAACATCAACCCCAGCAAGATCACGTTCCAGCGTGCGGGGGCCATCACGGCTCTCGCCGGCTTCGTGATCGGGGCCCTCTGGGTCGCGGTCATCTCGCAGATCGGTCTGCCGAAGTTCGTCGACACTCTCGGTGCCGTACTCGCGCCGCTGTACGGCATCATCATCGCCGACTACTACCTGGTGCGTCACCAGCGCCTCAACCTGCAGGACCTGTACTCCACGGATCCGAAGGGCACCTATTGGTTCGACGGCGGTTGGAACAGGAAGGCGGTCATCGCCTTCGCCATCGCGGCGGTCTTCTCGATGCTCGCCGTCTGGCTGCCCGGTCTCGCCTCACTCGCTGGTTTCGCCTGGGTGATCGGTGCGGCTATCGGTGGTCTGCTCCACTGGGTGGTCATGCGTAAGACCGTCGTCGTCCAGTCCGACGACGACGTGTGACCCTCATCCTTTCGGCTCACCTGATCGGTCGCCTGACGTCTGGGAGGCGACCGATCGGTGTGCGTCAAGGGTGTCGACGACGTCGCACCGCCCGCGCAGCTCGACGTTTGAGCGCGACGGGAAGGGGATCGATGACGACACCCTGTTCGCGGGTGCGCTCGCGGATGATGCGGCGGGTGCTGACGATGCCGGCGATACCCGCGACGAAGAACACCACCTGGGTCGACATCGCGATGCGGAAGTCGGTCAGCGTGTAGGGGTCGCCTCCGCTGACGAGGTCGAGCACGATGCCGATGACGAGGATGTTGGCGAGTGCCGCCGTGAACGCGCCCATGATGACGATGCCCGTCGCTGTCCCGAGGCGCCGCGGCGAGTTGAAGGTGCGGCCCAGGTCGAGGCCGATGGCCGAGCCGGGGCCGCCGCTGGCCAGGGCGATGACGAGGATCACGAGAAGCCACAGGGGTGCAGGTCCGGGCCACACGAGGACGACGAGCCAGGGCACGGCGTTGAGGAGGGCGACCATGACGGCGAGGTTGGTGCGCCGGTAGGGGTGCCGTTGGGTGAGGGTGCCCAGGGTGGGGCCGAACACGAGGCCCGCGACGACGAACACGCCGATGAGTCCGCTCGCGACGGGTCCGGAGAGGCCTTCGCCGGAGGTGAGGTACGGAAAGCCCCACATCATCGCGAACACGATGGGGGCGAACCCGGTGGCCCAGTGGCTCCACACCGCAAGGCGAGTGCCCGGGTGCGCGGTGACGGTCTTGACGTCCTGCCACAGTTGCTTGCGCGTCATCGGCTCGCGCACCGGACGTGACGTCGAGGCGGAGTCACGCAGAAACGTGGCGGCCAGCACGGCGGAGACGAAGCATCCGCTCGCCGCGGCGAGAAAGGCCGGGCTCCATCCGGCGTGGTGCAGGAACGCGACGAAGGGGACGGCCGAGATCGCTTGACCCGACTGGCCGGTGAGGCTCGTGATCTGTGTGAGGAGGGGGACGCGCCGGCTGTCGAACCAGGCGGGGATCAGCCT
>DAMDJY010000016.1:0-13075 GCA_032100225.1 Mobilicoccus sp. | reverse complement strand
CAGGCGAACGTCATGGCGTCCCCCGCGCCCACGAGGATGCGGGCGATGGCCGCCTCGGGCACGTTCTCGGCGAACGCCATCGCGACCTCGCCCATCCCCATCACCAGGGCGCCGCCGGTGACCATCGTGCGGGAGCCGAAGGCGTCGAGCAGCACACCGACCGGCACCTGGAGGGCGGCGTAGACGACGAGCTGGAGCACAGCGAAGGTCGCGACGACTCCGGCTTGTGTGTCGAACCGCTCTGCGGCTTGAAGGCCCACGACCCCGAGCGTCGTCCGCTGCCAGACGGCCACGACGTACGCCAGAACTCCGACCGCGTACACGAGCTTGGCCTGCGTGGCACGAGACATCGACTCTCTTTCCTTCGCTCCCCGTGCGGGGTTCGGCGACGGTGACGTTGGTCGGCGCGCCCGGCGTCGAGGTGAGCGCCGTGACACGCACAGCGACGGGCCGCCCCGTGGGGGGCGACCCGTCGCGCGCCGGAGACTCCGGCGTTCGTGCGCGACCGACGGCGGCTGTGCCGTCGGATCGGTGACTCAGAGCGAGTCGGGAAGTGGCCAGCCGGTGAGGGTCTTCTCACGGGCAGGCGCGTAGGTGCGCACCTTGCTCGTGCTCAGGCCCATCCGGACCAAGCCTTCGGCGAGGGTCACCGCAGCGGCGACGCCGTCGACGACCGGAGTGCCGGTGGCCTCGCGCACCTTCTCGTCCAGTCCGGCCATGCCGCCACACCCGAGGCAGATGACCTCGACGTGGTTCTCCTGCACGATCTGCTGCGCCTTGGCGACGATGGCCTCCACGGCCCGGCCCGAGTCCTCCTCGAGCTCGAGAACGCTGAGGCCGCTCGCGACGACGGTCGCACATCGGCGCTCCAGGCCGGCGAGAAGGAGCCGGTCCTCGATGAGGGGGACCGTGCGATCGAGGGTCGTCACGACACCGAACCGGTGCCCCAACAGCCCCGCCATGATCGCCGCGGCCTCGGTGATGTCGACGACCGGGACGTCGAAGGCCTCCTGGAGACCCTCGCGTCCGTGCTCACCGAAACCGGCCTGCACGATGGCGTCGAACTCGCCCTCGTACCGTTGGACCGCGTCGAGGACGCCGAGGGCTGCGAGGTAGCTCTCGATGTTCCCCTCACACGAGTCGGCGCCGAATCGCGGTGTGAGCCCGATGATCTCGGTCCCCGGGGATGCCGCAGCCCTGGCCGCCTCGACGATGGACGACGTCATGGACTCCGTGGTGTTGACGTTGACGACCAGGATGCGCATGTCGACCTCCCGATCAGCGGTCGGCGAGCTTGCGCAGGACGTCGGAGAGGCGGTCGACGGCAGCGTCGACGTCGGCGAGCTTGTCGAGACCGAACAGCCCGAGACGGAACGTCGAGAAGCCCTCGGGCTCGTCGCACATGAGCGGCACACCGGCGGCGGCCTGCATGCCGAGCGCCTTGAATGCGGCGCCGCTCTTGATCTCGGGGTCGTCGGTGTAGGAGACGATCACGCCGGGGGCGGCGTAGTCGGCGGCTGCGACGGACGGGTAGTCGTACTCCGCGAGCAGGGCGCGCACCTTGCCGCCGAGGTCGGCCTGGGCGCGACGGGTCTCCTCGTGGCCGCGGTCACGCGTCTCGCGCATGGCCTCGAGAATGCTGGCGAGGGCGTCGGTGGGCATAGTCGCGTGGTAGCCGGCCTGGCCGTCGACGTAACCCTCGGCGATGGTGAGCCACTTCTTGAGGTCGAGCGCGAAGCTCGTCGTCGCGGAGTCGAGCACGGCCTGGCGGGCGGTCTCGTTCATCATGACGAACCCGGCCGCGGGGGTGCCGCTCCAGCCCTTCTGCGGGGCGCTGACCAGCACGTCGGCACCGACGGCCTTCATGTCCACCCACATCGCGCCCGAGGCGATGCAGTCGAGGACGAACATGCCGCCCACCTCGTGCACGGCGTCGGAGACGGCCTTGATGTAGGCGTCGGGGAGCAGCATGCCTGCGGCGGTCTCGACGTGGGCCGCGAACACGAGGGCGGGGCGCTCGCGGCGGATCGTCTCGACGACCTCGTCGACCGGCGGCGGGGACCACTCGGCGCGCGGGGCGTCGTCGACGGGGCGCGCCTTGCAGACCGTGACGGAGTCGGTGATGCCACCGGTCTCGAAGATCTGCGACCAGCGGTAGGAGAAGAATCCGGTGCGGATGACCAGCACGTCCTTGCCGGTGGCGAGCTGACGGGCGATGGACTCCATCGCGTAGGTGCCGCCGCCGGGAACGATCGCGGCCGTGTCGGCCTGGTAGGTCGTCTTGAGGATGTCGACGAGCTCCTGCATCACACCGACGAATCGCTTCGACATGTGGTTGAGAGCGCGGTCGGTGAAGACCACGGAGTATTCTAGGAGACCGCCGGGGTCAATTTCATCATGCGGAAGGTTCATGCCACATAGTGTAGGCAACGTGGCTCGGTCACGTCGATGGTCTGCGTCACGCACGGGTGCCGTTCAGCGAACCGTTCAGCGCAGGCGCGAGGACCAGTCTTCGATACGGCCGTGAGCCAGCCGTTTGGCGAAGGTCTGCCGCCAATTCTCCGACAGGGTGGGCAATTCGGCTGCGGCCTGCCACTCGACGGGACCGGTGCTGCGGTCGAACAGGGCAAGCAGGAGTCGGCTCAGCGGCCACTGCGGCTCGGGGCGTTCGACGAGCTCGAGCAGGTCGCCTTGTCGCACCTCGCCCTCCTCCAGCACGCGGTAGTACCAGCCCGTGAGTGCCAGCTCCTGCATGCGCCGGGCGGTGCCACGCCTCCCGAGTCGCACGTCGAGCTTCCAACAGGGTTGGCGGCCCTGGCTGACCTGCACGACCGCGGTGCCGAGCGTGAAGATGTCGCCGAGGTGGACGTCGTCCTCGGTGAGGCCGGTCGTCGAGATGTTCTCCCCGAAGGCGCCCGGCGCCGTCAACACGGGGGAGTCGGGGGACCACTCACGCCACACGTCGTAGTGGTCGCGGGCGTAGTGGTGGATCGCCTTGTCCGGACCGCCATGGTGACGCCGGTCGCCCTGCTCGTCACCGACCAGCCCGTCCGCGCGCACGGCCACAGCCATGGCGTCGGGCACCGGCTTCTTCGCGATGGCGCTGTGGCCACGGTCCTCCGGCAACGACGCGACCCGACCGATGAGAACAGCATCGACGACGTGCGTCATGGCGTCTCCCATCGGTCGGGTCGGTAGCTCAGCTCGGTTGCAGTTCAGCTCGTGACGGACTTCAGCTCCGGAAAGTCGGAGTCACGGTATTCGCCCTCGGGTCGGCCTTCGCCACCGGCGAGCTGCTCTTCACGCTGGCGGAGTTCGACGCGGCGGATCTTGCCGGAGATCGTCTTGGGCAGTTCGCCGAATTCGAGGCGGCGGATGCGCTGGAACGGGGCGAGGCCTTCGCGGCAGTGCTTGAGGATCTCGAAGGCGGTCTTTTCGTCGGCCGCCCACCCGGACGCGAGCACGACGTAGGCCTTGGGCACGGCGAGGCGGACCTCGTCGGGGGCGGGGACGACGGCGGCCTCGGCCACGGCGGGGTGTTCGATGAGCACCGATTCGAGTTCGAAGGGGCTCACCTTGTAGTCGCTGGCCTTGAACACGTCGTCGGTGCGGCCGACGAACGTGATCGCGCCGCGTTCGTCACGCATGGCGATGTCACCGGTGTGGTAATAGCCGCCGGCCATCGACTCGGCAGCCCGCTCGGGGTCGCCCTGGTAGCCGGCCATGAGGTTGACAGGGTTCTTCGAGAGGTCGAGGCACAGCTCGCCCTCGGTGTCGGTGGGCTCGCCGGAGACGGGGTCGACGAGCACACTCGGCACGCCGGGCAGCGGGCGGCCCATCGACCCGGGGATGACGGGCTGGCCGGGGGTGTTGCCGATCTGCACGGTGGTCTCGGTCTGGCCGAACCCGTCGCGGATCGTCAGGCCCCAGTGCTTCTGCACCTGCTCGATGACCTCGGGGTTGAGGGGTTCGCCGGCGCCGATGACCTCACGCAGCGAGTTCTTCTTGCCCGAGAGGTCGGCCTGGATGAGCATGCGCCACACGGTCGGCGGGGCGCAGAACGTCGTGACGCCTGCGCGGTCCATCTGGGCGAGCAGCGAGGGGGCGTCGAAGCGCGCGTAGTTGTACTCGAAGATGCAGGCCTCGGCGATCCACGGGGCGAAGAAGCAGCTCCAGGCGTGCTTGGCCCAGCCTGGGGAGGCGATCGTCAGGTGCACGTCGCCGGGCTGCTGCCCGATCCAGTACATCGTCACGAGGTGCCCGACGGGGTAGCTGACCTGGGTGTGCATGACGAGCTTGGGCTTGCTGGTGGTGCCAGAAGTGAAGTAGAGCAGCAGCGGGTCGCCGACCTCGGTCTGTGCCTCCCAGGCGGGGGCCTCCTCGCGGTCCTGCGCCTCGCGCACGTCGTGCCAGCCCTCGCCCGCGTCGCCGACGCTGAACAGGTGGACGGCCGCGTTCTCGTCCTCACGGGCCCAGTACATCTTTCCGGCCTCGTCGGCGTTCGCGATGATGCCCTTGGCCTCGGCGCGCGCGATGCGCTCCTTGAGGTCGGCAGCTCCCAGAGCCGTCGTGGTGGGGGCGATGATGGCGCCGATCTTCATGAGGGCGAGCATCGAGTCCCAGAGTTCGACCTGGTTGTTGAGCATGACGAGGACGGCGTCACCCTTGCCGATGCCCTGCTCGGTGAACCAGGCGGCGAGCTTGTCCGAGCGGGTCGCCATGTCGTCGAACGAGTACTTGTCCTCGCGGCCGTCCTCCTCGACGATCCACAGGGCCGGCTTGTCGTTGCCGCGGGCGATGCGGTCGAACCAGTCGGTGGCCCAGTTGAACCGGCCGGTGATCTCCGGCCACTCGAATCCGGCACACGCGGCGTCGTAGTCCTCTCGATTCTCGAGGAGGAAATCGCGTGCGGCCCGGTAGGACTCGTGATTCGTCGATGTCGTCATGACCCGTATCTACCAGCCCGGATGCGGCCGTGGAGGCAAAGGCACGCAGCCGTTCGGCCAGAGGCGCCGAGCGGTGGACGAGCGGCTCCCTCAACCGGTGAGCGCCGGCAGCGCGGAGATCAGGACGACGAGGATCGGGATGGAGAGGAACGTCGAGGCGACGACGGAACTGGCGACGGTGTCGCTGTCTGCGCCGTACTCGCGGGCGAGCATGAGGGTGTTGACGGCGATGGGCATGGCGGCGGCGAGAACCAGGCTGGCGAGGCCCACGCCGTCGAGACCGACGAGGAGCCCGGTGCCCGCGGCGAGCAGCGGCACCGCGACGGCGCGGAGCGCGACAGCGGTGATCACGGGGGGCGTGCGCTGGATGCGGCCGCTCGCGCCCATCTGCACGCCGAGCTGGATGAGAACCAGGGGGATCGCGGCCTGACCGAGCAAAGCGATGCCGCTCTCCAGGCCGCCGGGCAGGCGCAGATCGAGCAGCCTCAGGACTCCGGCGGCGGCCAGTGCCCAGGTCACGGGCAGTTTGACGACGGTGCTCAGGCCGCCGACGAGACCGCCGTGTGAGCCGAACAGCAGCGGGCCGACCGTGAACATGATGAGCAGGGACAGCACGAAGATGACGACGGCCATCTCGAGGCCCTCGTCGCCGAGGGCGAGCAGCGCGATGGGGAGGCCGAAGTTGCCGTTGTTGCCGATGATCGTGCAGGCGGTGATCGAGCGGCGCGTGGGCGTCGGCATCCGTGTCGTCACGATCCAGGCGACCGCGGCGGCCAGGAGGCTCATCAGCAGGTAGGCGACCACGAGGCGGGTGCCGACATCGGCGCTGATCTGCGTGTTCATCATGCTGTCGAACGCGAGCGCCGGGGTAAACCCGTACAACCCCACCTTGCTCAACGTGTCGATGTTGAGGTCGAACGTGCGCCCGAGGACGACACCGACCGCCGCGACGACGATCACGGGCAGGATGACGTCGGTGAGGGCGGTGAACACCCGCACAGGCTAGGGCACGGTGTCGCCAGGCGTGTTGCCCTGACGCAACGTCATACCCCCATGCTGAGTGCCATGAAGATGGCTCTGCCCCTGTTCCTCCTGGCCGAGGGCACCTCCCTGTTCGGCAATGCGGCCATCGCCATCGTGCTGCCCTGGTTGACCCCGGCGCGCACCGGCGATCCAGCGACGGCGGGATTCGTCGCGATGATCACCGGCCTCCCGTTCGTCGCCGCGGCCCTGGTGGGCGGGCATCTCATCGACCGAGTCGGGCGCCGCCGCATGTCGTGCTGGCCGATTGTGGGTCGGCGATCAGCGTGGTCGCGCTCGCGGTGGTCGACCTGCTGTGGGGGCTGGACGTGACGTGGTTCACCGTGCTCGGCCTGGCTGGCGCGTTGTTCGACGTGCCCGGCATGACTGCGCGCGAGACGCTCATGGCCGACGTGTCCGAGGCCTCCGGGGTCGCACTCGACACGATCGCCGGTCTCAGACAGACGGTGTTCGGGGTGAGTTTTCTCGCTGGGCCTGCTCTGGCCGGTGTCCTCGTGTCGGTGCTCGACCCGATCCGCGTCGTCTGGATCACGGCGGCTCAGGTCGTTCGTCGAACCCCAGGAGAGTCGTGCTGACGATCTCGCAGGTGGCTGACGACGCCCGCGTGACGGTGCGCACGGCCCGGCACGACCACCGGATGAACGATCCCGACGGCAACCGAGCTGATCGGGCGCTGCAACGGTGACCCACGCGAGAACGGTGACCCACGCGAGCGACCCACCGCAGCCCACGCCACCACCCCACGGCGAAGGCCGCGTCGATCGAGCGGCGCGGCCTTCGTGCGGACTCTGGGCGGATCGGACGGCCAAACAGGTCGCCGACCTGGTGGTTCAGCGGTAGTTGGTGAACTGGACGGCGAAGTCGAGGTCGGCATTCTTGAGCATCTGCTGGACGGCCTGGAGGTCATCGCGGCTCTTGCTGGTGACGCGGAGCTCGTCGCCCTGGATGAGGGGTTTGACGGTCTTGCCGAACTCGTCGCGGATGAGCTTGGAGACCTTCTTGGTGTTCTCCTGGCTGATGCCGTCCTGGAGGGTGGCATCGAGGCGGTAGATCTTGCCGGACACCTTGGGGGTGCCGTCGCCGGTGTCGAGGGACTTGAGGGAGACGCCGCGCTTGACGAGTTTGGTCTGGAGGACGTCGAGGACGGCGAGGCAGCGTTCTTCGCTGTTGGCCTTCATGGTGATCGAGTCACCGGAGAGGTCGATGGAGGCGCCGACGCCCTTGAAGTCGTAGCGCTGGGAGAGTTCCTTTTCGGCCTGGTTGACCGCGTTGGCGACCTCTTGGTGATCCACTTTGCTGACGATGTCGAACGAACTGTCGGCCATGGTGTTCCTCTCGGGTGGGTGGGGCCCCACGGAGGGGCTGGGCTGGCTGCCCATTCTGCCCGGTGCCGGCGGCAGCGGGTGCCAGAGGGGGAGGCGATTGGACGGACCAGGGGTGCGTGTTGCTATCCTCGGACCGCACCACGGCAGGTTGCCCGAGCGGCCAATGGGAGCGGACTGTAAATCCGTCGCGAAAGCTTCGAAGGTTCGAATCCTTCACCTGCCACCAGCCGACAAGGCCCCGGAGTTCACTCCGGGGCCTTCGCCGTGTCCGGATGTTCCGTCCTGGTGGCTCACCGGCGTGGTTGTCAGCCGGCGAGGAACGAGAGCCGGACCTGTCGGTCGGGGTTGTCGACGTTGAGGTCGACGAGGCAGATGGACTGCCAGGTGCCGAGGAGGAGTCGTCCGTCGGCGACGGGGATGGTGGCATACGGCGGGATGAGGCCAGGCATGACGTGGGAGCGGCCGTGGCCGGGGGTGCCGTGGGCGTGGATCCAGCGGTCATCGGCGGGGAGTAGGTCGCGCAAGGCGTTCAGGAGGTCCTCGTCGCTACCGGCACCGGTCTCGATGATGGCGATCCCGGCCGTAGCGTGGGGCACGAAGACGTGGAGAAGCCCGTCACCGGCCCCGGCGATGAACTGCTCGCAACGCCGCGTGAGGTCGAGGACGACCTCGCGTGACCCGGTATGGACGTCGATCAGCTCGGTATGCATGCCCCCATCCTGCCGTTCCACACGCTCAACCAGTCGGGTATCCCCCGCGCACCGGCCCGTGCGAGGCCGAACCAGGTGGGTACCCGACTGGTTGGGCGTGTGGAGGGGCTCGGGGTCGCGGGGCTCGACGCCGCCCCGCTGCGGGCAGACTGGGGGCATGAGTCTGCTCGACGACCTCGGAGCACCCGTCGACCTGCCCACCCCGCCGCGACGCGTGGTGAGTCTCGTGCCGTCGCTCACGGAGGCGGTGGCGCTCAGCGCGCCGGGTGCCCTCGTGGGCGCAACGGCATGGTGCACACACCCGGGCGATCTCGATGTGCCGCGGTTCGGCGGCACCAAGAATCCGAACGTCGAGGGCATCCTCGCGGCGCGGCCGGATCTCGTCGTGGCGAACGAGGAGGAGAACAAGCTGGAACACGTCGAGGCGTTGCGCGCTGCGGGAGTTCCCGTGTGGGTGACGGACATCCGCACGGTCGAGGGTGCGTTCATCTCCCTGGAGCGGCTGCTCGACGTGTTGGCCGCCCCGGAGCGGGCGTGGCTGGATCAGGCGCGGGCGAACTGGGCCGCCCTCCCGTCGCCGGTGGTGCGCCGCAGTGCGCTCACTCCCATCTGGCGGCGGCCGTGGATGGTGCTCGGCGCCGAGACCTATGCGGGTGACGTGCTGCGGCGGTTCGGCATCGACAACGGGCTGGCCGAGGCCGAATCGCGATATCCCCGCGTGGATCTCGCCGACGTGGTCGGTGAGATCGACCTCGTCGTGCTGCCCGACGAGCCGTACGCGTTCACCGCCGAGGACGGCCCCGAGGCCTTTCCTGGGATCGAGTGTGCGTTGGTCAGTGGCCGGCATCTCACCTGGTACGGCCCCGCGATGACGCAGGCACCGGAGATCCTGGGGAGGCAACTCGACGCCCCGAACCAGCAGACCAGAGGAGACCACGCATGAGTACCGACGAGGTCCTGATCGATCGCACCGGAGATGTCGTCGGCGTCACCCTCAATCGTCCTCAGCGGCACAACGCGTTCACGACGGCGATGTACGACGCCATAGAGGGGCTCGTCGCCGAGTTGGCCCAGGACGAGGCGGCTCGCGTCGTCGTGTTCCGGGGGGCCGGCGGCAAAGCGTTCGCTGCGGGCAACGACATCGGGGAGTTCACGGCGCTGGCCACAGGCGACGACGTCGTGCGGTACGAGTCGCGCGTGCAGGACCTCATCGCCGCGCTCGCGGCGTTGCCCCAGGTGACGATCGCGGCGGTCGACGGGCTCTGTGTCGGTGGGGGGTTGGCGTTCGCGACGGCGTGTGACCTCCGCGTGGCGACGAGGGCCTCTCGCTTCGGCTACCCCATCGCCCGCAGTCTCGGCAACGCGTTGTCGCGGACGCTGCTGGAGCGCTGCGTCACTGTGTTCGGCGCTTCGGTGACGCGGCAGATGCTGCTCACCTCGCGCCTTGTCGATGCGCCGCGCGCGTATGAGGTGGGCGCCCTGCTCGCCGTCGTCGACGACTCGCAGGCTCTGGAAGTCGAGGTGCAGACGATCGTCGAGGGTCTGTTGGCTGCTGCGCCACTCACGCTCGAGGCGACCAAGCGTCAGCTGGCGGGCATCACGACGATTCGCCCTCGCGACGACGACGACGATGCGCTGCTGCGTCAGGTGTATTCGAGCGACGGATTCCGGGAGGGTGTGCGCGCGTTCCTCGCCAAGGAGAAGCCACGGTTCGACCTCGTGCAAGAGCGCCTCGACCGGTCCTGAGGCCGCCACGGGGGCCACGCTCATATCAACGCGCAGGGTGGGCGCGGTGCAGGGTTGCTGCCGTCGATGAGTCAGTTGGGCATGGTGTCGGGCTCGGTCGCCATGGCGGTGTGTGAGGCGGCCAAGGAGGACGGCGTGGCCCGCCGTCGATGTGACGGACCCGGTTCAGGACGTGTTCGACCTGATGTGGCAGCTGACCTACCGGCCCATCGACCTCGTCGAGGGCTGAGGCCAACCCGCGCGGGCACCGCGGTACGCCGGCACTCGAGCAGCCTCGACCCAGGGGTACTGACGAGCCCCGGCGAGCGGGTTGGCCACGGTGTCGAAGCGAACTGGGGGGTCGGGCACGACGGCGCCGACCTCCAAGGTGCCGATCCGGCGCCACGCACCCCGTGAGCGGGCGTGACCGACCGCGAACCGCGCTCCGGTGGGGTGGGATTCGTCGAGCGGAGTGAGCGGAAGAACGGCGAGCATCGACGGTCCGCTGCGGGTTCGGTACGGCCAGAGCGTGCTGAGCGCGCCGTCTTCGATCCGGGGCCGCACCGCAAGAAAGTGGCGCGAGATCGGGCCGAGTCCGGTGGAGGCGAACAGGAGATCTGCGTCGGCACCGTCGGGGCCTGCCCCCGGGAGGCGGATCCCGAGACCGGCTACATCACGCGCACCGGATGGACGCCCGACCGCGCGGGAGAGTCGCAGGGTGCACGGGTGGTCACCGCGGGTGTCGAAGACGTCGATGCCGGTGGCGTCCGTCCTGACAACGCGGCCGGGCCGGGACTGCCCCGGGTGCTCGTCGATGCGTAGCGTCCCCGAGGCCACCACTCCTCGCGGGTGCAGCGGCCTGGCGCGGCGCAGAGCGCCGACCAGGGCGAACGTCGCGCCCACACCTGGCCCGAGGAGGGCGACGGCTCCGGTGGCGAGCGCCGCAGGGATCCTGGGCAGGGTGGGGCTGAGTTCGGCAGCATGGAGTTGCGGCGCAACGAACTCGGTGGCGGTGGGCGCAGGTCCGGTCTGGTCCGACATGTCTCGACGGTAGGCCCGAGCCTGCGGGGCTGCATCTTGCCGCGGTCGGCAGCCGGTCACGCGCGTCCCGGTCATGTCCCGATGTGCTTCGGTTGGTCCGCCGTAGCGCCCGCGGTGTGGGATTCTCTGCTGTGCGGCGCCGGCCGCGAGATGGGCGACGCCGTTGATCGAACGAGGAGAACCCCTGTGGGCGCACATGCGCAGGACGTGGCGATGAGCCGCACCGACCGACTCGACGGCCTCGGGGTCAACCGCGCGCACGGCAAGCTGCTCGTCGGTGCGGGCATCGGCTGGGCGCTCGATGCAATGGACGTCGGTCTCATCTCGTTCGTGATGGTGGCGCTCGCCAAGCAGTGGCAGCTGGATTCCGGCACGCTGTCGGTCATCGCCTCCCTCGGGTTCGTCGGCATGGCGATCGGTGCCGGATTCGGTGGCCTCCTCGCCGACCGCATCGGGCGGCGCCAGGTCTTCGCTCTCACCCTGCTCGTCTACGGCCTGGCCACGGGGGCCTCCGCGCTGGTGGGGTCGGTGGCCGCCCTGATGATCCTGCGCTTCGTCGTCGGTCTCGGCCTCGGCGCCGAACTGCCGGTGGCCTCCACGCTGGTCAGCGAGTACTCCCCGAGTGCGATGCGTGGGCGTCTCGTCGTCGCGTTGGAGTCGTTCTGGGCGCTGGGCTGGATCCTCGCCGCGCTGATCGGCTACCTCGTCGTCCCTGACTCGGACAACGGCTGGCGGTGGGCGCTCGCGGTCGGTGTCGTCCCCACGTTGTATGCCGTCGCCGTGCGGTGGGGCCTGCCGGAATCGGTGCGCTTCCTCGAGTCGAAGGGTCGCCACCGCGAGGCCGAGCAGGCCGTCCGTCAGTTCGAGGCCGCCTCCGGAATCACCCATGACACACCGCTGCCCGAGGACGACCCTGCAGCTGTCGTCGCCGCGGAGCGTGTTCCCAAGACCCGCGCGGGACTCTGGACCACCGACTTCCGTCGCCGCACGGGGGCGCTGTGGATCGTCTGGTTCATGGTCAACCTGTCGTACTACGGCGCGTTCATCTGGCTGCCCACTCTCATCGCCAACCAGGGCTACACCCTGGTCAAGTCGTTCGAGTTCACGCTCATCATCACGCTGGCCCAGTTGCCCGGATACGCGCTCGCGGCCTGGCTCATCGAGGTGTGGGGACGGCGCCCCACGCTCGCGGCGTTCCTCCTCGGGTCGGCCGGTTCGGCGGGATTCTTCGGGGCCGTGGCCTCGCATGCGCTCCCGCAGATCGAGGGAGCCGGCTGGCTCGTCGCCGCCGGGTGTCTGTTGTCGTTCTTCAACCTCGGCGCCTGGGGTGCGTTGTACGCGGTGTCCCCGGAGATCTACCCGACCCGCATCCGCAGCACCGGTGCGGGTGCCGCAGCCGCGTTCGGGCGCCTCGCCTCGATCATCGCGCCGATGGTTACGCCGTTCTTCGTGAAGTGGGGTGGGCAGGGTCTCGCGTTCGGCGTGTTCGGAACGGCGTTCGCGATCGCTGCGGTGGCTGCTCTGTTCCTGCCCGAGCTGCGCCGCGTCGCCCTGGAGGAGTGAACACACAGAGCCTGCGCACAGAGCGTGTCGGGCTGCCGCACAGATGAGCCCGGCATCATGGAGTCATGACGACTCCGCTGATCGGTGTGCTCAACGGCCCCAACCTCAACCTGCTGGGCACCCGGCAGCCCGAGATCTACGGCCACACGACCTTGGCCGACATCGAGGCACGTTGCGTCGGGTGGGGTGCCGAGCTCGGTGTCGCGGTCGAGTGTGTGCAGAGCAACCATGAGGGCGTCCTCGTCGATGCGATCCACGAATGGCGCACGCGCGCATCGGGATTCGTCGTCAATGCCGCGGCCTACACGCACACGTCGGTCGCTCTTCGTGACGCGTTCCTCGCCACGGAGCTGCCGCTGATCGAGGTGCATCTGTCCAACGTGCACGCCCGCGAGGAGTTCCGGCACCACTCGTACCTGGCCGACATCGCCACGGCGGTGATCGCCGGGTGCGGGCCGGACGGGTACGAGTTCGCAGTGCGTCACCTCGCGGCCCGCGTGGCCCCCACCGTCCGCGCCTGAGGCCAGGGCCGCAACCCGGCACGGCCACGCCCAGCACAGCAACGAGCCCGGCCGCGAGATGTGGACTCGGGAGCCGGGCTCGTGTGCGTGCTGCGTGACGTCCCATGCAGCCAGGCGGGTCAGAGTTCGCGCAGGATGTCGTCGATGCGGTCCTTGGCGTCGCCGAAGAGCATCGCGGTGTTCTCCTTGAAGAACAGGGGGTT
>DAMDJY010000015.1:13534-32710 GCA_032100225.1 Mobilicoccus sp. | reverse complement strand
ACCGGCGCCCGTGTTGCCAGGGGCTGTCGCGGCTGCTCCGGGCGACCCGACGATCGGACCGCCCCGATTCACGCCGAGTCAGCTCCTCGCGATCCTCGCGCTCTCGGAGCCGACGCTGCGTCGTGGCGGTACCGGGGCGGGCCACGTGCCGTCGCTCGCCGAGGCCGCCGCTCGACTCGGGTGGTCGCAGACCCGCTTCAACCGCAAACTCGACAACGTCTGCGCCAAGCTCGAGGCGGCGGGCGTCGAGGGGATGCGCGGCGGTGTGGGCCGACTCGCGTCCAACCGGCGCAGCGCGCTGGTGCACCACGCCGTCGGGACACGGCTCGTGACGGAGGAGGACCTGCCCCTGCTCGCCGAGGAACAGGCCCGAAATGCCGTCTGACCTGGTGTTTCGAGATGAGTGACGGTGGGTGGGGATTTCTCCCCATCGACGCCTCCCGCCCGGGGCGACAGAGTGAAGTCATCACTACGACAACCACGTCGAAAGGACCGTCTCGATGCGTCGCTCCGCCCGTCTCGTCGCCACCGCCGCCGCCTTCGCCCTCGTGCCGTTCGCCTCCGCCTGCACCGTCACCTTCGGTGACGACGACAAGTCGGCCGAGACCCCGGCCGCTTCGGCCCCGACCACTGCCGCAGCCCAGACCGAGACCAGCCCCGCCGAGCCGGCCGGGACCACTGAGACGCCGAGTGCGCCCGCAACGAGCGGCGAGCCCACCGGGGCCACCCCGTCCCAGACCGCCACCGAGTCCGCGGGTGCCGGGTCGGACAGCCCGGCACCCACGACCGGGAACGCAGCCTCCGGCGGTGAGGGGACGGTCCGCCAGAAGGTCGACGTGCCGACCGGGGTCGGGATCAAGGATCTGGAACTGCTCGACATCTATGGCGGCGACACGAGTGGCGGTAAGCACGGTCGCGCCGTCGCCGTGTTCAAGGTGACGACGGACAGGCCGATGCTCATCAACCTGCGCCTACAGCTCTTCGATGCGGCAGGCAAGGAGATCGCCAGCAACGACGGCCTCAACCCGGCCTACACCACGGGCACGCACTACCTGGTCACGTCGAACCTCATCGAGCTGCCCACGGGGGCACGCCCCGAGAAGTTCAAGGTGAGCCTGATCGACACGACCGACATGAGCGAGCCGACGTTCACGCGCTTCGACAAGCCCCGTGTGGAGATGAAGGGCGGCATCCCCAACCTCGTCGGGAGCTTCGGTTACACCGGCACGATGCGGAGCAGCATGGATTCGCGAGGGGCGTGTGTGCTGCCGAACGGAAAGATCTACGCGGGTCAGGAGGGGCTGACGGACAACCCCACGACCGCGTTCGGCGGCACGGCCACCGGCGAGTACTCGATCCCGCTCTACGACGCCAAGGGCGAGGACCTCTCGAAGGCCCGCTGCTACGCCTCCGTCTGAGGACTGCTCGGGCAGGCGTCGGGCTGTGTTGTGCCACCGCCGGGAGGGGGGGTGGTGGCCCGTCACCGGTGGTGCGGCGACGCGGGGGATCGTCGCAGCGCCGGCAGACTCCGTCGAGAGCCTTCAACACGACGACGCCCGCCGGGAGCCGGCGGGCGTTGTCGTTCGGGCAGGTCAGTGGTCGGAACGCGGCGGGGAGTACTGGAGCCGCACCTCACGACCGTCGGTCGGCATCGCGATGCCGACTCGGGGGATGCCGTGTCCGCCGGCTTCGCCCGCAGTGAGCGCATCGCGGTACGTGGGGGAAGTGCCGCCGACAGCGGCTGCGTGATGTTCCTCGGCTGCGTCGTGCTTCTTGCCGAAGGGCAGGACGTGCAGGAGCGCGACGATGATCGCACCGACGATGAGCCCGAGGATGGCCGAGCCGATCGTGTTGGTGAGCCACCCGAGAGCGCCACCGGCCGGGCCGGTCGCATGGGCGACTGCCTCCTCGGCGTGGTGTACCAGGCTGTACGGGGCGTGCCAGCCGAGCTCGTCGAGACCGACGAGCAGGATGTGGCCACCGACCCACAGCATCGCGACCGTGCCGATGGTGCCGAGCGCGGTGAGCACCTTGGGCATACCCGCGACCAGGCCACGACCCAGCTTCTTCGACGCGCCCGAGTCCTTGGTCGTCAGGTGGAGGCCGATGTCGTCCATCTTGACGACGAGCGCGACGACCCCGTAGACGCCGATGGTGATGGCGAAGGCCACGACGATGAGGATGGTCGCTCGCTGCCAGAACCCCTCGGCCGCCACCTCGTTGAGCGAGATGACCATGATCTCGGCCGACAGGATGAGGTCGGTGCGGATGGCGCTGGAGACCATCTGGTCTTCGGCATCGGGGCCCTGAAGGACGGCGGGGGTCTTCTCTTCGCCCTCGTGCGGGTGGAACTTCTCCCAGATCTTCTCTACGCCCTCGAAGCTGAGGTAGGCGCCACCGAGCATGAGCAGCGGCGTCAGGAGCCAGGGGAGGAACTGACTGAGGAGCAGGATGACGGGCAGAATGACGAACAGTTTGTTGCGCAGCGAGCCCATGGCGATGCGCTTGATCGCCGGGAGCTCACGCTCGGCCCGGAATCCGATGAGGTAGCGCGGGGTCACGGCAGTGTCGTCGACGACGACCCCTGCAGCCTTGACACTGGCGCGGCCCGCTGCGGCACCGATGTCGTCCACGGAGGCAGCGGCCAGCTTGGCCATCGTCGCGACATCGTCGAGAAGAGCGACCAATCCGCCACTCATGAGGCGTCCTCGCAACCGAGAAGAATCGTCATGGGACCACCGTACGGGGGCGGCACGGGGTGGCGCGACGCGACGCTGCGTGGCGCGCGACGGTGACACCTCTTCTACGCCTGCGGGCTGCGACTCGTGACTCACGGCCATGTGCGAGCGTGGGGGAATGACGAAACTCCTCTGGCCCGACGTGCTCCACACTCCGACGTTCGACGGGGTCGACGTTCAGGTCTACGACGCCACAGCTCCGTTGCCGGAGTCGGCGGCCGACGCCGAGATGTTCGTCGTCTGGGGGAGGCACAGCGATCACCTGACCGACGATGCGCGTCTGCTGAACAGAGTCCGTGTCGTTCAGGGCCTCATGGCAGGAACCGAGGTGCTGGAGTGCGCCGGATTCGGTGACGAGGTGGCGATCTGCTCCGGCGTGGGGCTGCACGACGAGCCCGTCGCCGAACACGCCTTGGCGCTGGTGTTGTCGCTGGTCAGAAGGCTCCCGGCATTGCGTGATGCGCAGCGTGAGCACACCTGGGTCCGTGAGTTCGCCGGGCATCAGCCGCTCCACCACGACGGCCCCATCACGACGCTGCTCGACGCGAACGTCCTCATCTGGGGCTTCGGCAGCATCGCCACCACCCTGGCTCCGATGCTCGAGGCGCTCGGCGCGCATGTTCGCGGCGTCGCCCGCAGAGCGGGGGAGCGGGACGGATACGAGGTCATCACCGAGGCCTCACTGGCGGAGACGCTCGCCGGGACCGACGTCCTCGTCTCGATCCTGCCGGGAGGAGAGGCCACGCGCCACGTCATCGACGCCGAGCGTCTCGCCCAGTTGCCGCCCCACGCCTACATCGTCAATGTGGGCCGCGGCTCGGTGCTCGATGAGGACGCTCTGCTCGCAGCACTGCAGTCGGGCCGTCTCGGCGGTGCCGCGCTCGACGTGACGGAGGTCGAGCCTCTGCCGGCGGACTCTCCACTCTGGAGCGAGCCTTCCCTGATCCTCACGCCGCATTGCGCCGGTGGGCGCCCGGTTGGCAGCAGCGAACTCGTCGCTGCCAACCTCGAGGCGCTGCGCTCGGGTGGGGCCCTGCGCAACCGGGTCTGAGCAGTCGGAGGTCGACCGACCGCACGTCAACGCTTCAGCCGGCGCGCTCCATCGCGACTGCAGCGAAGGCGGCGAGTACCGGTAGCCACGCCGCCTGAACGACGTCGATCGACTGCGTCGTCTCGTCGAGCGCGCGCTCGGCTCTGGCCGTAGAACCCGGATCGGCGACCTCGTCCTGGCCGGCCGCCCACCGTGCAACGATCTCGACGTCTACCTCAGGGTGACACTGGAAACCCCAGGCCAGGGGCCCGTAACGCACAGCCTGAACGGCAGCTCGAGGGTCACGTGCCAGGACGACAGCGTCCTCGGGGAGTTCTGTGACGATGTCCCCATTCCAATGGACGGCCGAAGCACCTTGGGGAAGCCGCCGGAGCAGTGGGTCGTCCCGCCCCGCGTCGGTGAGGCCGACGGGGGTGACACCCCAGATCGGCCCCGCCTCGTACTGCCCGATCGCTCCACCGAGGGCGACCGCCCCCAACTGGTGGCCCAGGCAGATCAGCAGAGTGGGGATCTCGGCGCTGACTGCCTCGGCGATCAACTCTTTGGTTTGAGTGAGCCACGGATACTGAGCGTCGTCCATCGCGCCCATCTCGCCACCCAGAACGATCAGGGCGTCCCCGGGTGCCAGCGATGTCGGTACTGCGTCGCCTCGGTATGGATGCACGATCCGCATGTCGGCACGCAGCTCGGGCCGGGCCACCAGGCCCGGAGGGCAATCGGTCTCGTGCTGCACGACCAGGATCATGGCGTTACCTCTCGACGGTGAGACCCCATCGAACCAGAGAGTCGCGGCGCCTGGAGCTCAACAGCAGACGGTCTGCCCGGCGACGACGTGAAAGAAGTGGCGGTTCAAGAGCTCCCAGGAACGCGAGACGTCGTCCATGCGTTCCAGCGCCGCAGCCAGCCGATCCATCGTTTCGGGCGTGAAGTCGGGGCCGGTGCCCGTATCCAGGCAGTGTTGAACCGTGCCGCGATCGGCATACGAGTGGCCCTGTAGTCCCCACGCACACGGCCCGAATCGCACGGCTTGCGGCATTCCCGAATCGTCGACAGCCAACACCTCCGACCCCACAGGCAGGTCGGTGAGCGCCAGATGGCTCCACTCGATCCACTCGATTGCCGTCGCCGCTCGCCCGAACAGGCTGTCCAGACGCCCGTGGGCGGTGCGGTTGACGTGACGCAAGCCGAACGGGACCGGTGCCCCCGGCATGCTGGGACGCCCCCCGAGCGCCCAGGACACCAGGTGCGCCCCGGCTCCCATGCCGAGGGTCGGAATGCTGCGCCCCACCGCACGCGTGATCACCCGCGCCAACATCTCCCGCGGGAGCTGCCGGTCATAGGCGCTGATCGAACCGCCGATCACGACGAGCCCATCGAACCGGGAGGTCGGCGGAACCTCGAAGCCGGGGTGGATCGTCCACACCGCAGGAGTCACGCCGCACTCGTTCGCCCAAGCCAGAAATGGCTCCGGCGGTGTCACATCAGGGAGCAGAGCGAAGAGACAGGTAGGCACGCATCAGAGCGTACTTGAACGACCGTCCAGATTTACCTCTGTGCAACACCGTTCGGGACTGCGGGGATTCGGTTCGGCATCCCCAAAGTTAACGACGGCACCTCAGGATCCTTGCCGGCACGCCAGTCCGCCGCCGAGCTACACCGTCACCGCACCCGAACGGACAGTCGCCAAGAACCGCTCGATACGCCCGACAGCCTCGGCCAACTCCTCCTCGTGTGGCAACGTGACGATGCGGAAGTGATCGGTGTGCGGCCAGTTCAGCCCAGTCCCCTGCACGACCAACACCTTCTGAGCCTTGAGCAGCTCCAGCGTGAACGCCTCGTCGTCCTGGATGGGGTACATCTTCGGATCCAACCGCGGGAACGCGTACAACGCGCCCTTCGGCATCACGCACGACACCCCCGGGATCGCGTTCAGCATGTTCACGCACACATCCCGCTGCCGAGCCAACCGGCCAGTCGGATGCGTCAGATCCTCGATGCTCTGCTTGCCGCCCAGCGCCGTCGCGATCACATGCTGCGTCGGGTGGTTTGCGCACAAGCGCATGTTCGACAGGATCTCGATGCCCTCGATGTAACTCCGCGCATGATCCTTCGGCCCCGAAATCACCAACCAGCCACCACGGAACCCCGCCACCCGGTACGACTTCGACAACCCGTTGTACGTCAGGCACAGCAGGTCCGGCGCCAACGACGCCGTCGGCACGTGCACCGCACCGTCGTACAAGATCTTGTCGTAGATCTCGTCACACATCAGGATGAGATCGTGCCGCCGCGCAATCGCGACCAACCCCTCCAACACCTCGCGCGGGTACACCGCACCCGTCGGGTTGTTCGGGTTGATGATCACCATCGCCTTCGTGTTCGGCGTCACCTTCGCCTCGATGTCAGCGAGGTCCGGCGCCCAATCCGCCTGCTCATCACACATGTAATGCACCGGCCGGCCACCTGCCAACGCCACCGTCGCCGTCCACAACGGGTAATCCGGAGCCGGGATCAACACCTCATCACCGCTGTCCAACAACGCCTGCAACGTCATCGTGATGAGCTCACTCACCCCATTGCCCAGGTAGATGTCCTCCACGTCGAACCCCTCGACGCCCTTCTCCTGGTAGTACTGCGCCACAGCCCGCCGCGCCGACAAGATCCCCTTGCTGTCCGAATACCCCACCGAATCAGCCAGGCCACGGCGCATATCCACCAAGATGTCCTCCGGCGCCTCAAACCCGAACGGGCCAGGATTACCGATGTTCAACTTGATGATCCGATGCCCCTCATCCTCCATCCGCTTCGCCGCAGCCGGAACCGGCCCACGAATTGCGTAGTGGATGTCAGCGAGCTTGCGAGACTGAGTAACCGAGCGCATGCCCCCATCATGCACCCAGAGGCTGTGTTGTCTGCCGTGGCTCCTCGATTCGCCGCCCGGCGGAATCGGACTTCGTCGCGATCCCACCGGCCTGCTCATTTCTCGTCGCCCCGGCTGGTGCCCCGCCGCGAAGCCCCCGGCACCGACCCTGTTCATAGTCAACGAACGGTCGGCGGGGATGGGTCGGTGCCGGCGGCATCGCCGCGCGACACGCTGTGGTCCAGGTGGATGGTTCGGTCACCGGCGTGGGGCGCCGTCGATGGTTCCGTCACCCGCGGGTCACCGTGGGTGAACAGTCGCATGCCGCCGGGGACTTCACCCCGTCGCAGAAGCCCAGGTCAGACACTTTCCCCCAACCACTTGGATCCCCCGCCTGCCCGTCGATAGGGCAGTCGGAGCGTGACGGGCGGCGGAGGAGGGGCCGCCGCCCGTCACGCGCCTTTTTGTTTGCCCTGGGGCGGTACCCACAGGCACCACGTCGCGCCTCGGTGGAGGTGCGCCCTTGCCCTCGTCGCCCCGTGCCGGTGACGCAACCACGGACACCAACCCACGCCGGCGACGCACCTGTGAACGATGACCACAACGTGCCGCGCGGCGATGCCGCCGGCACCGACCCAACCCCACCGACCGTGCGATGACCGTGAACAGAGGTCGGTGCCGGGGGCTTCGCGGCGCGACACCAGCCGGGGCGACGAGAAATGAGCAGACCGGTGGGATCGCGACGAAGTCCGATCCCGCCGGGCAGCGAATCGAGGAGCAACGGCCAACAACATGACAAGTGTCATGGCCTGGGGGTGACGGGGTCACCCGGACTCATGCCCTGGCTCACGGGGGAGAGGCTCCAGCCGCTGCCACAGTTGAGGCATGACGTCGACACCACTGCTGCAGGCCACCGGACTCCGCCGCCGCTACGGCAACCCCCACACCGGATTCGAAGCCGTCCGAGGCGTCGACATCACCGTCGCACCCGGCGAGCTCTTCGCGCTCCTCGGCACCAACGGCGCCGGCAAGACCTCCACGATGGACCTCCTCCAAGGCGTCGCCGCCCCCACGGCGGGGACCGTCCACATCGCCGGACTCGACCCCTACACCCACCGCCGTCAGCTGCGCCCCCACATGGGCATCGTCCTCCAGAACGCCGGTTTCTCCGGAGACCTCACCGTCGCCGAAACCACCCACATGTGGGCCGGAACCATGGCAGCCCCCCGCCCCGTCGACGAAGCCCTCGAACTCGTCGACATACGCGGCCGCAGCACCGTCGCCGTCCAGAGCCTCTCGGGCGGAGAACGCCGCCGCCTCGACCTCGCGCTCGCCATCATGGGACGCCCCAGCATCCTGTTCCTCGACGAGCCCACCACCGGCCTCGACCCCGAAAGTCGACACCGCGCCTGGGACGTCCTCACCCACCTCCTCGACGACGGCACCGCGATCGTCCTCACGACCCACTACCTCGAAGAGGCCGAACGGCTCGCCGACCGCATCTCGATCATGCACGCCGGCCAGATCGCCCTCACCGGCACGCTCGACGAGATCGTCGTAGGTCAACCCGCCACCATCTCGTTCCGCACGCCTGCCGTGGAGCTGCCAGACCTCCCCGGAACGACCGCCATGCACGAGGCCGGACGCACCGAACTCCGCACCCACGACCTCCAGCGCACCCTGCGCGACCTCCTCGCCTGGGCCGGCGACACCGTCCACCTCGCCGACCTGCGCGCCTCGGCCGCCTCCCTCGAGCAGACCTTCCTCTCCATCGCGGGTACCGCCGACCTCAGCCGCCCGGGCGCCACCGCCGACAGCGCCGCCGCATGACCGCCCGCCGAGACGGCGCCCGCACCGCCGCAACGACCCAGCCCCAGGAGCACCCCATGAGCACCGCCACCGACCACATCTCCAACGCAGGAGACACGCCCGATCACGGCATGAAGCGGCTGCCGGACGTGAAGCCCGCCCCCGTCGTCAGGCAGATCCTCGCGCTCGCCGGTGGCGAATGGCGGCTGCTTCGCCGCAACAAAGTCGCCCTGATGAACACCCTGCTCATGCCCGGGCTGCTCGTCCTCTTCTTCTCGATGATGCCCACCGCAAACGGGCTGGGCTTCGGGCAGGTTGTACCGATGACGATCCTCGGCATGACGCTGATCTTCGTCGTCTACTACACGCTCGTCACCGCGCTGGTCGCACGCCGCGAGGCCTACGTGCTGCAACGCCTCCGCACGGGTGAGGCCTCCGACGCCGTCATCCTCACAGGCCTCGCGCTTCCGTTCGCCGTCATCACCGTGCTGCAGACGGGCTTGAGTGTGCTGGGCGCTGCGCTGTTCCTCGACGTCGGAATGCCCCCGAACCTCATCCTGATCGCCGTCGCGACCGTGCTCGGCACGATCGTGTGGACCCTGCTCGGAGTCGCCTCCACCGGCATCACCCGCAGCGTCGAACACGCCCAGATCACGACTCTCCCCTTGATCTTCGTGCCGCTGCTGTTCTCTGGCATGTCGTTCCCGCTGACGATCCTGCCCGGTTGGGCCCAGACCATCGCCGCGTGGACCCCGCTGAACCCCGTCGTCGACCTCATGCGCCTCGGCGTGGCCGGCGTCGACGCTGACGGCGCCGCGCTGAGCTTCGCCGAGACGTTCTCCGCCGCCGCACTGCCCACGCTCGTCCTCGTCGTGTGGACCGTCCTAGGCGTCCTGCTCGTCCGCCGCTACCTGCGGTGGGAACCTCGCCGCTGACGACCGCCTGCATCACAGCCACCGCGCCGCGCGGCCACCGCATGTACACCGAGACGCAGGGATGATCGGACCATGACCGCACCGACGCGAACCGGCGCCACCACCCACCAGGCAGCGCAGCCGCAGCAGAGCAGTGACATCGTCGGCCCCCGCACCGAACGCGACCTGCGCCGATTCGAGGCCTACTGCCGCTGGTCGATTCACTCTCTGGTGCTGTGCGCAGGTTTCGTTCTGAGCTTCGCGGGATTGGCCCGGTCCGGTCTTCTGGATGGCAACCCCACCGAGACCTCCCTGATGTTCATGGCCATCTGCACTGTCGTCGTATTGGTCTACACGGGATTCGGGATCGCCGTCACCGAATACATCTGTCGTGAAATCACGATGCCCCGATGGGTTGCCTGGGGGTTCGGGCTCAGTGCCGCGCTGGTCACGTTCGGCCCCGCCGCGTTCCTCCCGGCAGGTGAAATCTTCGAGTACGGCGCCGGTCCGTACTGGGTGTTCGGCCCGCTGGGGTTGGCATGCACAGCACTCGTCTGTGCCCTGACCAAGCAGTGGCGCCGGGTGGCGGCGGGGGCTGTTGTCGCCGCGCTGGTTCTCCTGCTCGTCTACGTCGGCGGACCGGCGCACGCGCCGATGCAGGTGGCGGTCGCGATGGTTGCCATGACCTTCTGGTTCTGCGTGTTCGTCATCCCAGCGGCGATGTCGACTCGCTGGATGATCGACGTCGTCCGACGGCTGTGGCAGTCGCGTGAGGTCGCGGCCGATCTTGCTGTCGCGGAGGAGCGCCTCCGGTTGTCGCGGGATCTGCACGACGTGTTCGGGCGCACCCTGTCCACCGTCGCCGTCAAGAGTGAGCTCGCCGCCGAACTGACCCGCCGCGGCGACGACCGCGCCGTCGACGAGATGATGGCCGTCCGCGAACTCGCCCAGACCGCCCTCAGCGACGTCCGCGGTCTCGTTCGCGGGTATCGACGGATCGAACTGGGCGACGAGATCGCCGGAGCACGATCGGTGCTGCGCTCGGCGGGAATCCGGTTGCGGATGGACGATGTCGACGACCTTGATCACCTCACCGCCAGGCTGTCCCAGCCGGCCGCTGAAGCCCTCGCGTGGGTCGTCCGCGAAGGCACGACCAACGTCCTGCGGCATGGCCAAGGCGGTGACGTCGTCCTCGATCTGCGCACGGTCGACGACCGGGTGAAGCTGACGTTGACGAACGGCCTGCCGCGCGGCGCTGCCGCCGGTTCCGGCTCGGGGCTCATCGGGCTGCGTGAACGACTCGAAGCCGTCGGCGGGACGCTGAACGCCGGGTCTCAGGGCTCCGGGTTCGCGCTCGTGGCCTCAGTTCCGGCAGACGCCACGGACGTACCGCGATAAGAAAGACGAGCAGTCGTGTCCACGATATGAAACCGCAGGTCAGGGGCTTGCATCCGGTACTGGGGGGCTTTGCTCGTCTTTCCTGTCGCGATACGACTGCGGGTACCGCGCCCGGATAGCCTGCAGGCAGGAGGTGGCCCATGATCCGACTGCTGTTGGCCGACGACGAAAACCTGTTCCGTGACGCCCTCGCCACGCTGCTCGGGTTGCAGGACGACCTCGAGGTCGTCGCGCAGGCCGCTTCCGGGACGGAGGCCATCGCCATGGCTAGGGTGAACCAGATCGACGTGGCCGTCCTCGACCTGCAGATGCCCGGCGCCGACGGCATCGCCGTGGCCGAAACCCTTCGCGGACTCACCCCGCCGGTGGCCTGCCTCATCGTCACGAGCCACGGCCGTCCCGGTTATCTCAAGCGCGCCCTCGAGCTCGGCGTCCGGGGCTTCCTCCCCAAAACCGCCTCGGCCGGAGTCCTCGCCGACGCCATCCGCACCGTCCACACCGGGGGACGCTACGTCGACCCCGAACTCGCCGCCGACGCCATCGCCGCCGGAGCGAATCCGTTGTCACCCCGCGAATCCGACGTGCTCGAACTCGCCGCCCAAGGCGCCCCCGTCGACGAGATCGCCGCCCGCGCCCACCTCTCGCCCGGCACCGTCCGCAACTACCTCTCCGCCGCCGTCGCGAAAACCGGCGCCAGCAACAGGCACGAAGCCGTCCACCTAGCGCGAGACCGCGGCTGGATATAGAGAGCTGTGGCGCCGCCCTCGAAGAGGGCTGCGCCACTGTGTTGTTGGCCGTGGCTCCTTGATTCGCCGCCCGGCGGAATCGGACTTCGTCGCGATCCCACCGGTCTGCTCACTTCTCGTCGCCCCGGCTGGGTGCCCCGCCGCGAAACCCTCGACACCGACCGCGTTCACGGTGATCGAACCGTGGACGATGAGGGGTCGGTGCCGAGGGCTCGCCGCGCGACACATGATGCGCCAGGTGGCCTATTCGCCTCCCGGCTCAGATCAGCGGGTGATCGGAGCCTCTCGGTCCGAGTCGTTGCCGTCGGTCGAGCCGGGGACGGTGCGCTTGTCGTCGTCCTTCAGAGCGTGACCGGTGAGCAGGCCCACCATGAACAGGCCGATCGAGAGTGCGCCGAGTCCGAAGATGATGTCGCCGGGGGTGCGCAGCCAGCGGATCACGGTCAGTGCCGGCGTGTACAGGAACTCCGAACTCCGCGCGTACCAGAGGCCTTCGGTCATGCTCGCCCACGCCTGCGCCAGGCCGAGCGGGAGGAGGCTGAGCAGCGCCATCATCAGCAGGCCGCCGTTGAGGCCCCAGAAGCCGAGCTTGATCGGCCAGTCGTTCCACTCCTTGCCCGGCATGAGGCTGCGGACGCAGAACAGCATCAGACCGATACCGAGCATGCCGTACACCCCGAAGAGGGCCGTGTGGGCGTGCAGCGGCGTAAGGTTGAGGCCCTGGACGTAGAACAGGGAGATCGGCGGGTTGATGAGGAACCCGAACACGCCGGCTCCGAGCATGTTCCAGAACGACACGGAGACGAAGAAGTAGATCGCCCACTTGTAGCCGGCGACCCACTCGCTGACGCGGAGGATGCGCAGGTTGCGGAACGCCTCGAAGCCCATGAGGGCGAGCGGGACGACCTCCAGCGCGCTGAACGTCGCGCTCCACGCCATGACGGGGTCGTTGGCGCCGGTGAAGTACAGGTGGTGGCCGGTGCCGATGATGCCGCCGAGCAGGAAGACCGTCGTCGCCGCGAGGGTCGCCGTGGCGGCCATGGCGGGGCGGACGAGGCCGAGGCGGCTGAACAGGAACGCGATGACGACTGTGGCGAACACCTCGAAGAAGCCCTCGACCCACAGGTGGACGACCCACCAGCGCCAGTACTCGGTGATCGAGTAGTGGGTGTCGTGACCCATGCCGAACGCGGCTCCGAAGAACGACGCGATCGCGAGGCAGCTGATGAGCAGCATGACGATGAGGGTGCGCTGCGAGCCGCCCGCGAGGGGGGCGTTCTGCGTCGGGGAGAGGTGCACGCCGCCCTTGGCGCGCCGGAGTGCGGGCCACATGGCGCGAGCCATGAGGAAGAACCAGAGGAACAGGCCGATGAACAGGCCGATCTGCCACGTGCGGGCGAGGTCGAGGTACTCCATGCCCGTGGTGCCGAGCCACCAGCTTAGGGTGGTGCCGTAGCCGAGGCGGCCGGTGATGGACAGCCACTGGCCGATCATCGAGCCGGCGACCACGAGGATGAGCGCCCAGAACAGGACGTTCACGCCGAGGCGTTGGAACTTCGGCTCGCGGCCACCGACGGCCGGCGCGACATAGAGACCGGTCGCGAGCCAGGCGGTGGCGATCCAGAGGATGCCGAGTTGCGTGTGCCAGGTGCGGACCACCGCGTAGGGGAGGATCTGGTCGATCGGGATGCCGTACAGCGCACCGCCTTCGACGCCGTAGTGCGCCGACAGGATGCCCATCGCGATCTGCAGCACGAACAGTGCCCCGACGGCGAAGAAGTACTTGAGGGTCGACCTCTGGGACGGGGTGGGCTCGTAGCCGAGCAGCGGGTCGTCGGCGGGCGGGTCGTTGGTGACCTCGTCGTCGTCGGTGTGCAGGTTGTGGTACCAGACCATCGCAGCGATACCGCCGAGGAGCAGGATGAAACTGATGATGCTCCACAGCAGGTTGACGGGGGTCGGCACGTTGTCGATGAGCGGCTCGTGCGGCCAGTTGCGCGTGTAGGTGGCGTCGTCTCCGGGGGCGTTCGTGGAGGCGGCCCCGCTGCTCCACCAGAAGAACGCGTTCATCTTGCGCATGGCCTCGGGGTCGTCCACGGCCCCGGAGGGGATGGCGTACGGCTCGTTGCCTTCGCGGAAGATCTGGGCGTAGTGCTCTGCGTTGGCCTTGAATGCGGCGCCGCGGGCTTCGTCGAGCGTGATGGTGCCGGTGGCGGGGTCGTACGTGTTGGTGCGCATCGACTGCTTGAGTCGCGCCTTGAGCATCCCCTGCTGCTCGACCGACGCCTCGGCGTAGGAGGGCAATCCTTCTGCGCGCGCGTAGTGGTCGAGGACGAACGTGGCTTCGCGGTGCAGCCAATCGGCAGTCCAGTCGGGGGCGACGTAGGCGCCGTGGCCCCAGACCGACCCGACCTGCTGACCGCCGATGGACTGCCAGACGCGCTGGCCGTCCATGACGTCGTCGCCGGAGACGAGGACCTGACCTGAGGCGTCGACGACCTTGGTGGGGATCGGCGGCTTGGACTCTTGGATCTGCAGGCCCATCCACAGGAGGACGGCGAACGATCCGAAGAACACGCAGGCCAGGGCGATCCACCAACGGCGGTCTCGCTTCGACATGCGTTCCGGTGGTGGGGGTGGTGCGGCTTCGGTCTCGGCCGAGAGGGTGGTGCTCACAGAGGCTCCTGAAATTACACGATGTTGACCGTGTAAAAGTATCCCCTCTGAATTGCGATGCCTAGCACGAAGTTCCCGATCTGATGTGAGGTGCATCACGGAGATCGCCTGGTGCACGAAAACGCCGACCACGACGGTGCGTGATCGGCGTTTCGTGAGGTGCGAGTTGATGGATCAGGTGACTTCGGTGACGGAGGCAGGTCCGGAGAAACTGCCGGTCATGCCGGCCGGAGTACCGGCCTCGTAGAGGCGTTCGCCGCCGGTGGGGGCGACCTCGTGAGAGGCGATCGTGCCTGCAGCGATCTCCTCGGCGAAGTGGCATGCCACCTTGTGGGGGCGGGGGCCATCGGTCGAGCCGATGATCCGCAGCTCTGGACGCTCCGTGTCGCAGCGCGTCTGCTGACGCCACGGGCAGCGCGTGTGAAAGCGGCACCCGGTGGGCGGGTTGGCCGGACTCGGCAGATCACCGGTGAGCAGGACGCGCTCACGACGATCCTCGACGACGGGGTCCGGCACCGGAACCGCCGACATCAGCGCCTTCGTGTACGGGTGCATCGGCTCCGCGTAGATCATGTCCGCGTCGGCCTCCTCGACGAGCGCGCCGAGGTACATCACGCCGACGACGTCACTGATGTGCCGCACCACGGCCAGGTCGTGCGCCACCACCAGGTACGTGAGGCCGTACTCCGCCTGCAGGTCCTCCAGCAGGTTGACGACCTGCGCCTGAACCGACACATCCAGCGCCGACACCGGCTCGTCCGCGACGATGAGCTTCGGATTCACCGACAACGCCCGCGCGATACCGATGCGCTGACGCTGACCACCCGAGAACTCGTGCGGATACTTCTTCAACGCAGCCGGAGGCAGACCCACGTCGTTGAGGAGCTGTCGCAGGCGCGTGTTGGCGGCCTTCTTGTCTTTGACGAGCCCGTGCGCCTCCATGCCCTCGAGCAACAGAGACTCGATCGACTGACGCGGGTCGAGGCTCGACAACGGGTCCTGGAACACCATCTGCATGTCCTGACGCCGACGCCGCAACGTCTCACCCTTGAGAGCCGCGATGTCCTCGCCGTCGAAGTGCACCGACCCCGCGGTCGCCTCCTCCAACTGCAACAGCGCCCGACCGAACGTCGACTTGCCGCACCCCGATTCGCCGACCAACCCGTAGGTCTCACCGCGGTGGATCTGCAGGTCCATGCCGTCGACCGCGTAGACGTACCCGACGGTCTTGTCGAAGATCACCCCCCGCTTGATGGGGAAGTGGACCTTGAGGCCCTGCACGTCGATGAGCACGTCGTCGGAGCGCTGACGTACGGCGCGTGCCGTTCCGGGAGCACCGCGCTCGTGCTGGGGGGCAGAGGCTGCGGTACTCATCGGATCTCCTCCGGGGTGGGTGTCGGGTCCGGAACGGGGTTGTGACAGCGCAGAGCTCGGCAATGTGCGGGCTCGGGCAGTTCACTGACCAGCTCGGGAGTGCGCTCCCGGCAGATGTCGATGGGCTGCGAACACCGGGGCGCGAAGGCGCAGGCGCTCGTCCACGGCAGGTTGTCGGCCACCGACCCGGGGACCGGGTTGAGGCGCTCGCCACGGGGGGCGTCGAGGCGGGGGATCGAGGCAAGCAGCCCGTTGGTGTACGGGTGGCGCGGGGCCGCGAAGAGCTCGTGCCGGTCGGCCCGCTCGACGATGCGTCCGCCGTAGAGCACGTTGACGCGGTCGCACAGGCCCGCGACGACACCGAGGTCGTGCGTGATCATGATGAGGGCGGTGCCCGACTCCTCGACGAGCTCCCGCAGGAGGTTGAGGATCTGGGCCTGGATCGTCACGTCGAGGGCCGTGGTCGGCTCGTCGGCGATGAGCAGCCGAGGTTCGCACGCCAACGCCATGGCGATGAGCGCACGTTGCCGCATTCCGCCTGACAGCTGGTGCGGGAACTCCTTGAGGCGACGCTGCGGGTCGGGGATGCCGACCTTTTTGAGTAGCTCCGCAGCGATCGGACGCGCCTCGGAGCGCTTGAGCCCACGGTGACGTTCGATGACCTCGGTGACCTGCAACCCGATCGGGACCACGGGGTTGAGCGAGCTCAGCGGGTCCTGAAAGATCATGGCCACGTCGCTGCCGCGCCGGTCACGCATCTGCGAGTCCGAGAGGCTGAGCAGGTCGGTGCCGTCGAAGTTGACCCGGCCCGTGACCGTGTTGCCGCGGTGGGGGAGCAGACCCATGATCGCCAGCGACGTCACGGACTTGCCACAGCCGGACTCGCCGACGAGGCCGACGGTCTGGCCGGGCATGACGTCGAAACTGATGTGGTCGACGGCGGTGAACGTGTCCTGTCCCTGCCGTCCGAACTGGACCGTGAGGTCTGCGACCTGCAGGAGAGGCTCCTCGCTGCGGGCGTGACGTCTGCGCGGCTCTCCCTGGGTGGGCTGAGCGGTGGAACTACCAGGCATGACTACCGCCTCGTCTTCGGGTCGAGGGCCTCGCGCAGCGACTCGCCCATGAGGGTGAAGCCGAGCGCGACGACGATGATGCACGCCGCGGGATAGAACGCGAGGTGCGGGAATCCGGCCAGGTACTGCTGGGAGGCGCCGAGCATCTGCCCCCACTCGGGGATGCGGTCGTCGGGGTTGCCCAGGCCGAGAAACGACAGTGCTGCGGCGTCGATGATCGCGACGGCGAGCACGAGGGTGGCCTGCACGATGACCGGGCCGAGCGCGTTGGGCAGCATGTGCCGGAACACGATGGCGCCCTTCTTGACGCCGAGGGCGCGGGCGGCGAGCACATGGTCGCTGTGGCGTTGCCCCATCATCGAGCCGCGCAGCAGTCGCGCGAACACGGGGATCTGCACGATGGCGATGGCCAGGATGACGGTCCACTCGCTCGGGTTGGCGAAGATCGCCGCGATCGAGAAGGCCATGAGCAGGCTCGGGATGGAGAGCATGACGTCCACCAGTCGCATGACGACCGCGTCGACCCAGCCGCCGAACGCGCCGGCCAGGGTGCCCAGGGTCAGGCCGCCGATGAGCCCGCCGATGGTGGCGAGCACGCCGACGAACAGCGTCTGGCGGCTGCCGACGAGCAACCGGGAGAACAGGTCTCGCCCGAACCAGTCACCGCCGAGCAGGAATCCGGGCTGCGGGCCGGGGATCGGGTTGGTCTGCTGCCGAACCTGCGCGTAGAGCAGCTGCTCGGTGGGGTCGTGCGGCGCGATCAACGGTGAGATGAGCGCGAGCACGATGAAGGAGAGCGTGATGGCGGCGCCGATGAGGAACAGCGGGCTGCGCCGCAGACGACCCCATGCGCTGGCCAGCAGGCTGACGCCCTCGCCGGAGTCGATGTGACCGGCGTCGGCGACGACCTTGGCCGCTGCCGACGCATCGCCGGAGGCGACGAGGGCGTCGATTCGGTCCTTCTTGCGGGAGTTCATCGGGCCGTCCTCACGCGCGGGTCGATGACCGCATAGAGCAGGTCGACGACGAGGTTGACGATGACGTAGATGGCAGCGGCCGCCATGATCAGCAACTGCAGCATCGCGTAGTCGCGGAGTTCGAAGCTGCGTGCCAGGGCGTCACCGATGCCGGGAAAGGCGAACACCTTCTCGGTGAGGACGGCGCCGGCGAGCAGCGACCCGACCTGAAGACCGATCGTGGTGACCACGGGCAGCATCGCGTTGCGCAGCACGTGGCGGTTGCGGATGACGGGCAGCGTGAGTCCCTTGGACTCGGCGGTGCGCACGTAGTCCTCGTCGAGCACGTCGAGCACGCTGGCGCGGGTGATACGGAAGATCACCGCGAAGGGGATCGAGGAGAGCGCGATGCCCGGCAGGATCAGGTGCTTGAACGCGTCCCAGGCGGCATCCCATTCGCGGGTCAACAGGCCGTCGAGCACGAAGAACCCGGTGATGCGGGTCGCGTCCAACGTGGGGGCCTGACGTCCGGAGGCGGGGAGCCAGCCGAGTTCGATCGCGAACACGTAGCGCAGGAGAAAGCCGAGGAAGAAGACGGGCACTGCGACGCCGACGAGCGAGAGGATCACACCGGCGAGATCGAGGGGGCGTCCGCGGTGGCGGGCGGCGAGGTAGCCCGCGGGCACACCGATGAGGACGGCGAGCAGGATCGCGAAGATCGACAGCTCGATCGTCGCCGGAAACCGCTCGAGCAGGATCGACATGACGTCGCGGCCCGGCAGCACGCCCGTGGAGACGCCGAAGTCACCCGACACGACCCGGCCGAGGAACCTCGCGTACTGCACGAAGATCGGCTGGTCGAGGCCGAGCGCCGCCTCGAGTTGAGCACGGGTCTCGGGGGTGGCGCGTTCGCCGAGCAGGGCCGAGACGGGTCCACCGGGCAGAGAACGCAGCCAGAGGAACAGGAGTAGGGAGAGGACGAGGACGACCAGCACCAGCTGGGCGATTCGCCGCACGATGTACCGCAGCACGAAGACCTCCGGGTCTCACTCAGGCGGGCCCGGCCGAAGTGGCCGGGCCCGCCCAGAGGGGTGGGTCAGTTGGAGACCGTCACCTGGTCGAACTTCTCGTCGGTCAACGGGCTCGGCGTCACGCCCGAGACGCCCTTGGCCAGCACGATGGCGGGCGGGCTGTGGCTGATCGGGATGGCAGGCAGGTACTCCTGCATGATCTTGGCGTTGATCTCTTCGTACTTCTTGGCACGGGCGGCCTCGTCGACGATGCCGTCGGCCTCCTTGAGCTGCGCCGAGAGCTCCTTACCCCAGGGGTAGTTGGAGGTTTTGAAGCGGTTCTCGGTGTCGCCGAAGAACGTGCCGATGAAGTTGTCGGCCGTGTTGTAGTCGCCGGTCCAGCCGAGCAGGAAGGCGCCGGCCTGGCCCGCGTCGACCTGGTCGAGGTAACCACCGTTCCAGGGCTTGGTGGTAGGCTTGACCTTGATGCCGACCTTCTCGAGGTCGCTGCGCATCGCGTCGTACAGGCGCTGCGGGGCAGGCATGTAGGGGCGCGTCACCTCGGAGGGAT
>DAMDJY010000015.1:0-13524 GCA_032100225.1 Mobilicoccus sp. | reverse complement strand
CTTGTCGTAGGCGGCCACGGTGTCGGGGATGAACTGCGTCGCAGCGGTGGCGTTCTCCGGCAGCTGGCTCTTGACGATCTGCTCGCGGTTGATGGCGTACTGGATCGCCTGACGGACCTTGAGATCCTTCAGCTCGGGGTTGGTCGTCGCGTTGAGGCCCAGGTAGAGCAGGTTGAAGGCCGGGCGCACCATGATCTGGTTGCCCTCGCCCTCGAGTGCCTGCCAGTCGACGGGGTTGGGAAAGTCGTAGCCCTGGATGCCGCCGGCCTGCAGCTCCTGGCGGCGCGTGGCCTCGTCGGGGATGACGCGGAAGACGAGCTTCGACAGCTTGGCCTTGGTGCCGTAGTAGTCGTCGTTGCGAACCAGGGTGATGGTGCCGTTGGCCTGGTCATAGCTCTCGAACTTCATCGGGCCGGTGCCGGTCGGGTGCTTCATCGCGTAGTCGTTGAAGACGAAGCCTTCACCCTGAGCCTTGACGTCGTTGGCCTTGTACTGGTCCATCGCCGTCGGGCTCTGCATCGAGAACGAGGAAAGGCCCAGCAGTGCGGGGAACTTGCTCGTGGCGCGGGTGATCTGCAGGTCGACCGTCGTCGGGTCCTTGACCATGCAGCCCTTGTACAGCGACTCGGCCTTGCCGTCCTTGAACCCTCCGAAGTTGTCGGTCCAGTACTGCGAGACGGCGGCGGTGGCCCCGGCGCCTTCCTGGCCGTACATGCGCTCGAAGTTCTTGCACACGGCGTCGGCGTTGAACTCGGTGCCGTCGTGGAACTTGACGCCCTCCTTCAGCTTGAAGGTCCAGGTGAGACCGTCGGCGCTGGGCGTCCACTCGGTGGCGAGAGCCGGCTCGACGTCGGCTGTGCCGGGCTTGAACCCGACGAGACCCTGGAAGATCTGGCGGGAGATGCGGAAGGTTTCACCGTCGGTGGCGTAGAAGGGGTCGAACACCTTGGGTGCCCCGGCGGCGCCGAAGGTGAACGTCGCGTTGTCGCCACCACCGGCCGTGCTGCCGCCGCTGGTGCCACCCTCTCGCTGTGATTGGGCGCACGCGCCGAGGGACAGTACGAGGATCGAGCTGGCCGCAAGGGCGGCGAGGGACCGAGTTCGGGTCATGGTCGTCTGTGACCTTTCTGTCTACGTCGGGTGCGTGTCCCGGCGTGGGATGCGCAGAACGTAATCGACCACGAACGCGGTTGTGAGACTGGGCGTCGACTGCGGCCTCCCGGGCTGCCGAACGGTCGCCATGAAGCGCCGAACGGCAGGCCGACAGGTCGAGACGCGTCAGCGTGTCGTCATCACTGCTGCACGTACTGGATGAGCTGGTTGCGCTCCTCGGTGAGCAGCTCGGTGCGGGCCTTGACCACGTCGCCGATGCTGACGATCGCGATGAGCGACTCACCCTCGGTGACGGGTACGTGGCGGAACCGGTTGGTGGTCATGAGGTCGGCCAGGTCGACCACAGTGTCCTTCGTGGTGCATGTGCGCACCTGCGAGGTCATGATCGATTCAACGGTCTGCTCAAGCAGGTCGGTGCCGTGCTCGGGCAGTGCCCGCACCACATCGCGTTCACTGACGATTCCGTCGATGCGGCTGCCATCCGCCGAGACGACGACTGCGCCGATCCGGTGTTCGGCGAGCAATGCGACGAGCGCGGCGACGGTGTCGGACGGCGCGATGGTGACGACGTCGGAGCCCTTGTTCTTGAGAATATCGGCGATCAACATAACGGCACGTTACCGGCGCAAGGGGCCTCAGGTCACTGGCGAGGCCGCACCGAATGTGTGGATGCTGCTCGATGGCAGGGAGATTCGCCGAACGGTCACAGGTCGGGGTGATCGGGCAGGCATGATGACGGCGTGAGCAGGCATGTGGGGGAGCGCGCACCCGCGGACCAGGCGCAGCCGGTGGTGCATGTCGTGGCGGCAGCACTCGTGGACTCGTTGGAGCGCCCGAGCCGATTGTTGGCTGCCAGACGTACCAAGCCCGCGGCGCTCGCAGGTCGTTGGGAGCTGCCCGGCGGCAAGGTCGATCCCGGTGAGAGCGCTCTGACGGCCCTGCACCGTGAGCTGTTCGAAGAGCTCGGGGTGCGTGTGGAGGTAGGGGAGCAGCTCGTCGGACCGCTTCGGGACGGGGAATGGGAGCTGGCTCCGCCCTATCGCATGACCGTGTGGTGGGCGCGGGTCGTCGACGGGGCTCCGGCGCCGCTGCAGGACCATGACGAGCTGCGCATCCTCGATGCCGATTCCCTCGACTCGGTGCCGTGGCTCGAGACCAACGCCGCGATCGTGCGCGCCCTCGCTCGGCACATGGAGCGGGTCGAGTCGGGGCGCTGAGCGCGACGTCGACCCTCGCGCTGTCCGCTGGCTGAGACAGAGAATGGCGTGTCGATGAACACTTCTGGCGCACAGGAGCCTGCCGACGGACTGGCTCCGACCGTGTCGAGGGGCTGACCGGGCGAGGCACAGCGGCCTCCGGAGGTCGGCGAAGGGCGTTGCGGCTCAAGCGGATCGGTCGCACGCCGGTGTTCGAGGGGTGCCGGCCGGTGTCCTCGTGGTCGAACAGTTCACGTGGGGTCGGGCCGGTGGGGTGCCGTGCGGACGTGGCCGATCCGTCGTGCCCGGCACATAGCCTGCCCGAGGTCTCGCGGTCCCGCCTCGCGGCCGAGCCACCCCCTCACACCCGAAGGATCGCCATGCCCTCCCTCGCCACGTCCGCCACCCGCGCGGTCGCCGTCATCGCGGCGGCTCTGCTCGCCACAACCTCGGCCGCTCCGGCCGCCGACGCGACGCCCACGTCCCCCGAGCGTGCCGCCGCCGTCGCCGGCGCGCAGGTCACGCAGAAGGTCGGAAGCAAGGCGGAGCGGTACCTGGGCCGGAGTGCCTCGGTTCACCCCTGGTATTCGGGCGCCTGGACCGGTGGCCACATGAGTGGCACCCGGGCCAAGCGCTGGGGGACCTGGCGTGGCTCGATCTCGGACGTCGCGCTGACCTACCCCGAGCGTGGGACGTGGAAGCAGATCTCCGGATCCACCTGGCACATCGACACCTTCGGCAACTTCCGTGGCGTCCTCATGTACGGCATGCCGCTGCTGCCGGCCGATGGCAGCTCCAGCCTCGCCGATGTGGCCGCGGGCAAGCACGACGCCGTGTTCCGCAAGGTCGCGCGTGACCTCGCCAAGCGCAACCGGGGCAGGTCCATCGTGCGCATCGGCTGGGAGGGCAACGGCGACTGGTACCCGTGGAGCGCCACGGCCTCGAACGCTGCGGACTACCGGCGTGCGTTCGCCCGGGCGAGCACGGTGATGAAGAAGGCGGCTCCCGGACTCGTCATCGACTTCGACATCAACTGCGGCAGCCCGCTGCGGGGTCAGAGCAACCGTCTCGACTCCTTGACCAAGCTGTATCCCGGCGATCGGTACGTCGACCTCATCGGTTGCGACGTGTACGACTGGCACACCACCGGCGCCACCAATGCCCAGCAGTGGCAGCGGGCGCTGCGCCCGGAGAACTCGCCGGGGCTGGCAGACGTGGCGGACTTTGCCCGCAAGCGCGGCAAGGGCATGTCGGTTCCCGAATGGGGTCTGGCCAAGCCTGCGGCCGGTGGCCACGGCGACAATCCGTTCTACATCCGCAGCATGCGGTCGTTCTTCACAAAGAATGCCGACGTGCTCGTGGTCGAGGGGTATTTCAACGAGCACGCCGACTACATCCGCAACTCGTTGTGGAGCGAGGCGCCCCAGAACCCCCGCTCCGCGCAGGTCTACCGCAGCCTGTGGTGACCGTCCATTCAGCACGTGGTCGAAGCATCCCCGCGGGCCTGAGAGAATAGAGCACGTGCAGATGCAGACCAACAAGATCCGGGGCGACATTCGCAATGTCGCCATCGTTGCCCACGTCGACCACGGCAAGACGACTCTCGTCGACAAGATGCTCTGGCAGGGTGGTGCCTTCGGTGCGCACCAGCACGTCGACGAGCGCGCCATGGACTCCGGCGACCTCGAGCGTGAGAAGGGCATCACGATCCTCGCCAAGAACACGGCGATCCACTACAACGGCCCGTCGGCCGCCGAGCACCCCGACGGTGTCACGATCAACATCATCGACACCCCGGGCCACGCCGACTTCGGTGGCGAGGTCGAGCGCGGTCTGAGCATGGTCGACGGCGTCGTCCTGCTGGTCGACGCCTCGGAGGGCCCGCTGCCGCAGACGCGCTTCGTGCTGCGTAAGGCGTTGGCCGCCAAGATGCCGGTCGTCCTGTGCGTCAACAAGGTCGACCGTCCCGACGCGCGCATCGCCGAGGTCGTCGACGAGGCCTACGAGCTGTTCATGGACCTCGAGGCCGACGAAGCACAGATCGAGTTCCCGATCGTGTACGCCTCGGCCAAGGCCGGTCGCGCCTCGCTGAACCGTCCCGAGGACGGCGGCATGCCCGACAGTCCCGACCTCGAGCCGCTGTTCAAGACGATCATGGAGACCATCCCGGCTCCGGCGTACGAGGAGGGTGCACCGCTGCAGGCGCACGTCACCAACCTCGACTCCAGCAACTTCCTCGGCCGACTCGCGCTCCTGCGCGTGTTCAACGGTCAGATCGCCAAGGGTCAGCAGGTGACGTGGTGCCGGCACGACGGCACGATGGAGAAGGTCAAGATCACCGAGCTCCTCATCACCGAGGGCCTGGAGCGCAAGCCGCTCGAGAACGGCACGGCCGGCCCGGGCGACATCATCGCCATCGCCGGTATCCCCGAGATCATGATCGGTGACACCATCGCCGACCTGAACGACCCGCGTCCGCTCCCGATCATCACGGTCGACGAGCCCGCCATCTCGATGACGATCGGTACGAACACCTCGCCGATGGCCGGCAAGGTGCGTGGCGCCAAGGTCACCGCCCGCCTCGTCAAGGACCGTCTCGACCGTGAGCTCGTCGGCAACGTGTCGCTGCGCATCCTCCCCACCGAGCGTCCCGACGCCTGGGAGGTCCAGGGTCGCGGTGAGCTCGCACTCGCCATCCTTGTGGAGCAGATGCGCCGTGAGGGCTTCGAGTTGACCGTCGGCAAGCCGCAGGTGGTCACGCAGGTGATCGACGGCAAGACGCACGAGCCGGTCGAACACCTCACGATCGACACGCCCGAGGAGCACCTCGGCTCGGTCACGCAGATCATGGCTGCCCGCAAGGGCCGTATGGAGCAGATGACCAACCACGGCACCGGCTGGGTGCGCATGGAGTTCAAGGTTCCCTCGCGTGGCCTCATCGGTTTTCGTACCGAGTTCCTCACCGAGACCCGTGGCGCCGGTATCGCGCACCACGTGTTCGACGGATACGAGCCGTGGTTCGGCACCATCTCCACCCGCCAGTCGGGGTCGCTCGTGGCCGACCGTTCGGGTCCCGTCACGTCCTACGCTATGGTCAACCTGCAGGAGCGCGGCATCCTGTTCATCGACCCGGGCACCGAGGTGTACGAGGGCATGATCGTCGGCGAGAACTCTCGCGCCGACGACATGGACGTCAACATCACCAAGGAGAAGAAGCTCACCAACGTGCGCGCCTCCTCCGCGGACAACTTCGAGAAGGTCATCCCGCCCCGCAAGCTGAGCCTTGAGCAGAGTCTCGAGTTCTGCCGCGAGGACGAGTGCGTCGAGGTGACTCCCGAGGCCGTGCGGATCCGCAAGGTCGACCTGAGCCAGGTCACCCGCGGCCGCAGCGCTGCCCGCGCCCGGAGCGACTCGAAGAACAGCTGACGCTCTCACTGCACGAGAACGGTGGCCCGGATCTGTTGATCCGGGCCACCGTCGTCGTACGGGCGGGGAAGGGGCCTGATTGACGTAGCGTCATCCACCTGTTCATCCGGATACGGCGCCGTAGAGCGGCAGAACGCTCACGAAGACCCGTATGGATTGGGGATCGGTCATGTCGCAGCTCGCGCAGATGGATGACTTGGATCGACAGGTCTGCCACGTCCTGCAGATCGGGCCGCGCCTGTCGTGGGTCGACGTCGGGGAGGTGCTCGACGTGGGCCCTGAGACGTGTGCGAGTCGCTGGCGCCGGATGCGCTCCGAAGGCCTTGCCTGGGTGAGCGTGCAACCGCAACGCTCGCCGGCCCAGAGCATTGCCATCGCCGAGATCTGCTGCTCGCCGCGCGACCGGCCCGACCTGGTGACAGCGCTGCTCGGCGACCCCCGCGTCGCCGGTGTCGATGAGGCCTCCGACGCCGGCCTGGTGCTCGCGACCGTCCAGCCCCAGGATGCGACGAGCCGACCGCGAGACCGACGTCGACCGACGCCGCCGCCTGGCGCTCACCCGAAGAGGCGTGCCGCCTCGTCGCCGACGCGGTCGCGCAACTTCCTCCCGGAGTCACCCTGCAGGGCTGAGGACACCGCTCGGCCCTCTGGTCGCGCCGGCCGACGGCCACCGAACTCGACGCGGTCAGCGGTGACCACCCCGTGGTGCTCATCAGCGGCGACGGCCACCACGGCTGGGCCAACACCCTCGCGCAGCACCTGCTCGGTGTGCCGGTGCGCGACGGCATCATCGCCGAGGCCGAATGGTTCCGCTCTACCCCGAGCTCATGGAGCTGCCCGGTGTCGCCCGAGATGACCGAGGCCCGCTACCCCGACGTCGTGCGCCGCATGAACGCGATGGGCGTCGTCGGCGTCGTCGACATGGAGCTCGGCGACATCCGTAGCGCCTGGTCGGCGCGGTTTGCCGGAACCTCGACCCGGGAGCCGGTCGACACCCTGCGCGTGCGCACGGCCGTCTACGCCGACGAGCTCGCGGGCGTGCTCGACGCCGGTTACGTCACCGGCGGTCACCTCCCGAACGGCGGCGGACTGCTGCAAGATGGGTTCGCTCAAGGTCATCGCCGACGGCTCGGTCAACACCCGCACCGCGTTCTGCTGCGAGCCGTTCTCCGACGCCCACGACCTCGACCACCCCTGCGGTGTTCAGAACGTGCCCGAGCCCGAGCTCGTCGACCTCATGCGCCGTGCCCACGCGGGCGGGCTCGAGATTGCCGCGCACGCCATCGGCGACCGCGCCGTCTAGGAGGTCGTCGACTGCTTCGAGGCCACCGGCGCTCGCGGATCGATCGAGCACGCGCAGCTCATCCGCCTCGAGGACGCTCCCCGCATGGCGGCCCTCGGCATCCGCGCCTCGGTGCAGCCCGCCCACCTGTGGGATGACCGCGACGTGCAGGAGCGCTGCTGGGGCGACCGCATGGGCCGCACCTTCGCGCTACGCACCATGCGTGACGCCGGTGTGGCGCTGCGCCTCGGCTCGGATGCTCCGGTGTCGCCGCTCGACCCGTGGATGGAGATCGCGGCCGCGGTCCACCGCTCCGCCGACGAGCGCGACCCCGCCAACCCCGAGCAAGCACTCCGGGCGGCCGAGGCTCTCGCCGACTCCACCGACGGTGTCGATCACGTGCATGTCGGTGGTCCCGGCGACGTCATCCTGCTCGACCGCGACCCGCTGGCCGTGCCCGACGACTCCCGAGAGGTCGCCGCTACGTCCGCGAGATGAAGGTCGAGGCCACCGTCGTCGCTGGGCGTCTCGTCCACGGCTGATCCGCTCGGGACTGAGCCGATGCTCGACCGGTGCCGTTGTCGGCGACGCCCAGTGCTGACCGTGCTTGCCGCTCAGGGAGTCTCGGGCGGCGTGAGGTCGAGGGCGTAGAGCGCTTCGATGCCCTCGGGATGCTCGAGGGCATCGGCCGGCTTGCCGTCGCCGAACAGTTCGGCGAGGACGGCCGCGATGCCCTCCTCGTCGTGTGAGGCCGTGACGCGGTCGGCGGCGTCGAGGACGGCGGGGATGGCGTTGCCCATCGCGACACCGATCCCGGCGACGCGCAGCATCGGAAGGTCGTTGCCGTTGTCGCCGAACGCCACGGAATCCTGCGGGCTCAGGCCCCTGGCCTGCGCGATGTCGGTCAGAGCAGCCCCCTTGTCGACGCCTCGTGCGGTGGCCTCGAAGTAGAACGGCGCCGAGAAGGAATGCTCGGTCACCTCGTCGAACCGGGGAGCGAAGGCTGCGGCGAATCGTTGCAGCGTTGCGGGTTCGGCGTACGTGAGCACCTTGTCGACGGTGATGTCGTCGCTGGTCAGCGCGCACAGATCGGGCACCCGGCGCAGCGTCAGCACGTTGCCGCCGGCCTCGATGTCGACCTGCGGGTGTTCCGCGTCGACGACGAGGTCATCGCCGTCGCAGAGCATCGCGATGACGCCCTCCTCCTTCGCGAGCGTGACGATGTCGCGGACGAGGTCGAACTCCATCGGATGCCGGGCGAGGATCTGCCCGGAGTCCGCGTCGGCGCTGACCGCGCCGTTGACACCCGTAAGCACGTAACCGCGCGAGTCGAGCTTGAGCCGGCGGATGAGCATGCGCAGTCCGGCGATCGGGCGCCCGGAGGCGAGGACGATCGTGGCGCCTGCCGCCTGGGCGCGCGCGAATTCCGCTCGGGTTCCAGGCAACACGTCGCCGGCAGAGGACAGGAGGGTTCCGTCGATGTCGACGGCGATGATCGCAGGAGCAGTCATGCGCTCAGCCTCTCACCCGTGGTCGGCCGGCTCGGTGACCCGTCCGCGACGCCCCGCCGCGTGGAGGGCGATCCCGACGACGAGGCCGACCAGGGCGGGGACGACCCAACCGAAACCGCTTGCGTAGCCGGGCAGGATGGTCTCGGCCACCCCGGTCAGCGCGGAGACGGCGGGGGAGTCGGGCAGCGAACCGGGCAGTGCCGCAAGGAGATCGAAGAACGCGGCGATCGCCGTGAACGTGACGACCGTGCGCGCGATCACGAGTCGGTCGGCGACGTGCTCCCAGGCCAGGCCGAGCAGGATCGTGACGATCGCGATGGGGTAGAGGAACATCAGCACCGGCACCGAAACCCCGATGATCGCCTCCAGGCCGAGGTTGGCGACCAGGAACGACACGAGGACGAAGCCGACGAGCCAGCCGAGGTAGGCGCGGGATCCGCCCGCGCCCGGGGTGGCACCCGCCCGGCCGCCGAAGAGTCCGGCGAACATCTCCGAGCATGCGACGGTGAGGCCGATCGCCGTCTTGAGACAGGCGACGAACACGATGCCGGCGATGAGGTATCCGCCGGCAGTGCCGAAGTGGTGGGCGGCCGTTCCCGCGAGAAGTGCGCCACCGTTGTCGGCGGCCATCGACGTGCCCACGCTCGTCGCACCGATGTAGGCCAGCGCGCTGTAGACGACGGCCATCGCGAGACCTCCGATGATGCCCGCCTTGCCGAGTTCGACGGCGAGGCGTCGGGGCGCCGTCACGCCGAGCCGTTTGGCGGCGTCGATGACGACGATCGCGAAGGCCAGGCTCGCCAGCGCATCCATGGTGTTGTACCCGTCGAGCAGACCGGAGGTCACCGGTGCCGAGGCGTACGGTTCCGCCGCCGGACCGAGATCGTGGCCCATCGGGCGGATCAGCGCAGCGACGACGAGAACCGAGAGCAGCAGGAGAAAGATCGGGGTGAGGTAGCGCCCGATCCACTCCATGAGGCGCCCCGGCCGCAGCGACACCGCGGCGGTGACGGCGAAGAAGAGCGCCGAGAAGACGAGGAGACCGGCGCCACCGCGATCGAGCAGCGGTCGCACGCCGATCTCGTAGGACACGGTCGCGGTTCGGGGGATGGCGAAGAGCGGCCCGATGGTCAGGTACAGCGCGCACGTGAAGGCGGTGGCGAAACGGCGGGAGATCGGCGCCGTCAGCTCGTAGACGCTGTTCGCCCCTGTCCGCGCCGACGCGACGATGCCGAGGACCGGCAGCCCGACCGCGGTGATGAGAAATCCGAGTGTGGCGGCAACGGCCGCATCACCGGCCTCCCGACCGAGTCCGGCCGGAAAGATGAGGTTTCCGGCGCCGAAGAACAGGCCGAAGACGAGCGACCCCAGCAACAGGGTCTGGGATGGGCGCAGGCGGGTGTCCAACGAGATCTCCTCCAGCGGACCGGGGCGTTCTCGTCGGAGTGCCGCCGGTGCGACGAATACACACGTCTCGAAGGTACTCGCCGCCGGCGTCTCGACGCGCAAACGCCTCAGCCGCGCGAGCGCTCCGGTCATGCCGGCACACTGATACGGATCCAGGCCGCGTCACGCGGCATGGCTGGTCGCCACGGGCCGTGCGGTGAATCGTGGGGTGTTGCCGCTCGGGGTGCCGTCAGCTCTGGACCAATTGACCGTTCCGTCGTCGCTGACGGTGGCGGTGTGGTCGTGTCGGTGGACGACGGTGTGGTGGTGTCGGCAGAGCAGGGTCAGGTTGCGCAGGTCGGTGTTGCCGCCTGCGGCCCAGTGGATGATGTGGTGCCCGTCGCACCATGAGGGTGGTGCGGTGCAGCCGGGATAACTACACCCCTTGTCCCGTAGGTGTAAGGCGGTGGTCAGTCCTGGTGTGACCAGGCGTTTGGCTCGGCCTAGTTCGAGGAGTTCCCCGTCTGTGCCGAGGACTGCCGGGATGATCTGAGCGTCACAGGCCAGGATCCGTGCTTCGGTCGGCGACAGCGTTCCGCCGAAGCCGGTGGACGCGTAACCGCGCTCACCAGCTCGGCCACCGATCTGACGCATCTGCCCCGGTGTGGCCAGAACCTGCATAACCCGCCCAGATGAGGTTGTGCTGTGCAGCGACTCGCCATTCACCGCCGCGCCGTGGGCGTTGAGGCCTGACAGAAGATCGGTCAGTGTCATCGTCACGACCACTCGGGCTTTCGTGCCGGAGCCGGGCAAGGCAGGGTTCGGTGTCGTCGCGTGAGCCGCCAGGGCCAGGAGCGCGTCGGCGCGGCGCTGACCGGGGGTGCGCATGTCAGGGGCACCGTCCTCGTCCAGGTGCGGTGCCGACAGCGCATGCACCGCCGCCGAGAACGTCTCATGGGAGGCAGAGTCCAGACGCAGCGTCGCGGTCAACATCCCGCCCCGGTCGCGCCGGAACGCGGTGAGTTCGCGCCTCATGTAGTCACGGTCGTGGCGTTCATCCAACGCGCCTGCGGGGCCGTACTGCCCGATCATCCGGTCCTGCAACTGGTAGAGCTGATGGATCGAAGCTCCTTCGGCAGCCCAGTCGAGGATGATCTCCAACAGGTCATCCCAATACGGGTACTCGAAGGCCGAGCGCAGGCGTCGGAACACCTTCGCGACCGTCGCGGCAACTTCCAGCGACAACCGCCCTCCGAGCACCGCCTCCCGCAAGCCTGCGACGTCCACGCTGGTGCACGTCGCGGTGATCTCCCCCAGCTGCCGGGCCTGCCCCCGCCCGACCGGCACATCGGCCACACGGCAGGACTGCTCCACCCACCGGTTCGCGCGCGGATGATCCGAAGCCGCGATCACGCCCCGATCTGCCGCTTCGATCACCACCGCAGCCCGCGCCGCGTCAGCCGCTGCAACAACAGCACTCGCCGCCGCCGCGACTTGCGCCAACTCACTCGAGTCCACCGCCGCGAGCCGGTCGGCCACACCCAGCAACACCTCGCGCGCAGCATCCAACTCTGCTGCGAGGCTCTCACCCGCGCTTCGCGCGAGATGGTGGACTGTGGCCGTCATGATCCCAGTCTATCGAACAAAAGTCCGACGTACAGGAGTTCTACACAACCGCTCATGCTATCGACGCTGGTTCATGGTCTCGGCCCCTGAGGGCCATTGAGTCCCAATGGAATCAGCGGCATTTGGTCGATGTCCGGCGCTGTGATCTGCATCATGCGTGCGGCGGGAAGATGTCACGCGTGTGGCGCGAACGCCGGGTTGCCGAGCCCATCGCCCTCTCGAGTTCTCGATGGGTGTGCGTTCGTGTCGAGCATGGCAGTCGCGTCTGACAGTCCTTGAGTCAGGCAGTTGCGCGACAGAGGCTGCTGCGCCGACTTGGTTTCCTCCGGCGCTTGGGTGGGCCTCGCCTTTGGTGGAGTCTCGGTGCCCCACCGAGCCCTGTCACATAAGCAGAGGTTTTGGGATCTATCGATTCGAGTGGTGTAATGTCGATGCGACCCGAAGATTCTGCGGCGTCCGCGATGGTGCCAGGCCGATGAAGCCCGATGTGCGCCCTGCCAACTCTGCCCCACACGAACGGATTCACCATGCCTCGCCGTGCCCTGCCCATCACCGCCCTCACCGTCTCTGCCGTGCTCGGCCTCACGGCCTGTGGCGCGGGTGGAGGCTCGTCGAACGGCAACGGCTCCACGGGCGGGGCAGCCGGTGACAAGCCGTTGACGATCATGGCCGACGCGGAGCCGCACACCACGCTGCTCAAGCAGGCGGAGAAGGACGGCCTGCTCGGCAACGTCAAGCTCGACATCAAGGAGATCACGGGTCAGGTCGACCCCAACCAGCTCGTCGCCTCCGGTGATCTCGACGCCAACTTCTTTCAGCACGCGCCGTATCTGAAGAACTGGAACGCCGAGCACAACGGCAACCTGCAGTTGGTCGGCACGGTCCACGTCGAGCCGCTCGGCCTGTACAGCAGGAAGGTCACCAAGCTCGCCGACACACCCAAGGGCGCCAACATCGCGATCCCGGCCGACGCCGTCAACCAGGGGCGCGCCCTGTTCCTCCTCGCCGACGCGGGGCTGCTCACGCTGAACGTCAAGGCCACCGACCCCAACCTCGACATTGCGCAGGTCTCGCAGAAGAACATCACCGCGAACCCGAAGTCGATCACCTTCACCGAGATCGATCGCCCGCAGCTCGCCGCGTCGCTGGACGACCCCAAGGTCGCCTTGTCGATCGTCAACGGCAACTACGCCCTCGAGGCCGGCCTCAAGCCCGACACCGACGCCCTCGCCCTCGACCAGGTCGAGAACAACCCCTACGCCAACGGTATCGTGACGCGCCCCGAGCTCGTGAACGACCCCCGCGTCGTCAAGCTCGCGCAGGCGCTGCGTGACCCCAAGATTCAGCAGTTCATCAAGGACACCTACCGCGGCTCGGTCCTGCCGGCCGAGGGTGCGGGCGTCGCTGCGCCGACGGGTGCCGCCACCGCCACCGCAGTCACGACGGGCGCGCCGACCAACTGATGATCACGCTCGATTCGGTCACCAAGGTCTACGCGGATCGTGGCAAGCACGTCACGGCCGTCGACAACATCTCGCTGCAGGTCGAGTCCGGGGAGATCTTCGGCATTCTCGGCCGCAGCGGCGCCGGCAAGACGACGTTGCTGCGCTGCCTCAACCTGCTCGAACGGCCCACCTCGGGCACCATCACGGTCGACGGGGTGGAGCTCGTCTCGATGAGTCGAAAGGATCTTCGGGCTGCGCGGCAACGCATCGGCACGGTGTTCCAGCACTTCAACCTCATGTCGAGCCGAACTGCGGCGGAGAACATCGCGTTTCCGCTCGAGGTCAACGGGATGAGCAAAGCGCAGCGCACCGCCAGGGTGGGGGAGTTGCTCGACCTCGTCGGCCTTGCCGATCGGGGCGGCAACTACCCGTCCGAGCTCTCCGGAGGGCAGAAGCAACGCGTCGGCATCGCTCGCGCGCTCGCGGGTGATCCGTCGGTGCTCCTCTCGGACGAGGCCACCAGTGCGCTCGACCCGGCG